>NZ_CAMXYY010000171.1 GCF_947253395.1 uncultured Olegusella sp. | reverse complement strand
ATCTCAAACAACACAAAAAAGCAGATTGCGGTGTTTGGCCACTTGGATGTTGTTCCTGCAGGTCCGGGTTGGGATTTTGAGCCGTATGCGCTCACCAAAAAAGAGGGATATCTGTGCGGCCGTGGCGTGGTTGACGATAAAAGCCCGGCGATCTTATCGCTCTGGGCGGCCCACTTTTTTATGGAGCACCCCCTCGAGCGCGCGCACGACTTGCGCGTCATGTTGGGCACCAACGAAGAAACGCACATGAACGATGCAAAATATTACAACAAGCACTATCCCGCTCCCGACTTTTTGTTCACGCCCGACTCGTATTGGCCCGTCGTGATTGGCGAGAAGGGCACTTATAATGGGGAAATTTCGTTTGATCTGCAGCCGCAGGGGCGTATCGTGTCTTTCGAAGGAGGCACCGTGCGCAATGCCGTGGCGTCGCGGGCGCAGGCTGTTATCCGTGCGCGCTTGGACGAAACACCTGAGGTCGACGGCATAACACCCAGCGATTTGGGAGACGGTACCATTCGTCTTGAGGCCCAGGGTGTAGGCGGGCACGCTTCGTTGCCGCAGGGCACGAAGAGCGCCATCGGCATGCTGGGGAAGTATTTGTATGACCACGAGTTGTATAGCCCTGCCGAGAAGACCTGGTTTGAGCTGCAGCATCGTCTGTATGCAAGCTGGGATGGTTCTCTTTTGGGCGTCGATGCAACTGACAATGTCTTCTCGCCGTTGACTATTGTGAGTGGAGTCATTGGCGTTCGTGATGGGCAGCTCGTGCAAACCATAGATGCGCGTTGGCCCAAATCGACCAATCCTGATCGCATAAGCGAGCAGTTAACGAAGGTATGCCAAGAGCATGGAGCACGTTTTTGCGAGACACACCGCGGTGTCTGCATGTATCAAGATCCGCAGCAGGAAGAAATTCAGGCGTTGCTTTCGAGCTTTACGCAGTGGTCACCCGAGAAGCTTGCACCCATTACTTTGGGTGGCGGAACCTATGCAAAGCATTTTCCATATGCGGTGGCATTTGGTCCTGAATACGAGCATGAAGATGGAAGGCCTGCGTGGGTTGGGAGTATCCATGGACCCAACGAGGCAATTTCTGAAGCGTCGCTGCAGCGCGCGCTTGCGATCTACATTACCGCACTCGGAAAATTACTCGGATAGGCGTGTCGGCAGCCATGAATATTCGCCTAGTCAATACACGCACCAACCAAGTTCTCCTCGTCGAGCATGCGGCAAATTTTATGAGCCGTCTACGTGGTCTTATGGGAAGAGAAGAACGTGAAATACACGGAGGGCTGTTCTTGCAGAACTGCTCCTCCGTGCATTGCTGTTTTATGAAAGTACCTTTGCGGATTGTATATCTGAGGTCTGATTGTGCAGGAGCAGATCATCCCGATTGCGCACGCTCAAATTCGTATGCAAAAGCGTATGCGGGGACAGCTGCGAACCGTACATGCCTTGAGGTTCTTTTTTGCGAAACCGTTATGCCGTGGCGTCTAGGTTCACACGTACCAAAGGCAAAACATGTACTTGAATTGCCCGTCCACACAGATTTTGACGTGCGTCCCGGTGATCAACTGCTGATAGAAGGACCGACCTGCGACCGACTTACAACCGAACCGACCGACCTATAGGCGATCATACTCGGGGTTCTCGACCTCGATCTTATCGGAATCTTGATGCGGTGCAAGAGTCGAGATCATAATCATGGGCTCGTCGTAGGGATTGGCCACATAGTGCACCTCATCGGGCTCGATGTGGATAAAGTCCCCCGCCGAAAGCGTGTGGAGCACGCCGTCAACTACAATATCGACTTTGCCCTGCATGATGTGGAAGTTCTCCTCCATGATGTGTTTTTATTAAGGCCTGCAGTGAGTGCCCCCCCGTTTAAGGTCTCAATGAGTGTTCCCGTTTAACGTCCCAGTGCTGTCTTCAACTTTTTTGCCAGTGTCAAACTGCGGTAGAACAAGGGTCGAACAGCAATGTCGCGACCAGCTGCCACGGGCGTAATCTGAGTCGTAAATTTTGTTTTGAACTCGTTTAAGCGCTTGAGCGAGGGGGCAAAATCGCTTCCGATACCCATGAGGTCATAATCCTTGATGCCCATGTGGGCAAGCAAACAGCACTCGCAATAGACGAGCTTATCGGTCACGTGCATACGCATGGCATCAGAGCGCATGCCAGCATAGTAGCGCACGGCGCGCGTGCCACTCAGCGTCACAATTGACCAGCTCAACACCTGTCCATCTAAGCGTGCGGCAAAAACACGGCAATGCTCTTTGCCCAGCGACTGGAGCATATCGCTGTAGTCGCTCATGGGCGAGCAGTTAAAGCCATCGCGCTGAGCGGTCTGCTGCATAATGGCGTAATAGGGCGAAAAATCTTGGTAGGCTTGCTCGGTCTCGTCGCTGCATACAGCATCGCATTCGCGCAGGGCCTTGCGCACATCGCGGCGGCCGCGGCTCTTCATGCGGTTTAAGATCTCGTCGTCGCTATCCTCCAGCGA
>NZ_CAMXYY010000170.1 GCF_947253395.1 uncultured Olegusella sp. | reverse complement strand
CGTTGTTGATGGCCAGGAGCTCATGTCGCAACTTAATTGGGCAGATGATAGTACAGGCGCTCGTGGTGAGGACGAGACTCAGGCTAATGAGAACCACAGTTTTCAAAACATTGATTCTTTGGCAGATGTTTCTCAAGGTGAGTGGGGGCTGTCTGAGCAGTTGGAATGGATGCAGCGGCTAAGTTTGCCAAGTTGGCTACATCTCCCGAGGTGCTTTGAGCTTTGCGGACCTATTTCACTTATTTATTTACTCTTATTACCTATAGGTGCCACCAATCAGCTCTGGGGCTCAGGTCGCCATATCGTACTTGGCGTTGCGCTTGCCTTTGTTGTATGCGGCGCTCTGCGTTTGTATGCAGAGTTTCATCAGACAGAAGAAAAAGATGAAGAGGACGCTGTAGCCTTTAGTAGTATAGAAAAATTTTTATTGGTTGTAGGCATCGTTTTTATGGTTGGCATATGTGTAAAGTACACCCAAACTTATATACGCGTAGAGGATGACGGCTTTTTGGACTATGCTGCCCTAGGGTATCTACTCGCGTATGTCGGCCTCACGTCATGTATTTTTTTATGTATCAGAGCAGCAATTCATACAAGTCGTGCAGGTGAATTTATACAGGCTGTTGCTGTTGCAGCGGGGATGATGGCCTTCTCGTTATTTGGAGACATTACTTGGCTTATTGCGATTGCTGTGTCAGTGGCTTTTACGGCTTTATTTGTAGTCGATACTACGTGGATAGTGAGCGATGGAAATACATTTGGGCTAAAAGGGGAGTGCTCCCAACGGATGTCTCAACTACAAACTGGTGCGATGCACGTGGCTACTATAGGTGCTGCCGAGCGAATATCGCTCTGCCTACTCGCCTGTACACTTGGTTTCGTTTTTGAGGAGTCGTGGAGAATTCACACACTACTGTGCGCGCTCCCTGCGTTTGTCCCCTTTATTGCAACACTTGTATTCCTGTCGGGATTTATACTGATAAAACACCGTATAGCACGCCATCTGATTCCTGTAAGTATCGTCTGTGTGAGCGGGATGCTACTGATAGCGCAGCAAGGCATTTGGAATATATGCCCCTATATCATTTTTGCTTGGTGTCCCCTGGTGGTTGCGGCCGTATTCGTGCACTATCCGTGGCTGTCCTCCATTTTAGAAGAGCTATCTCCAGTAAATGGATTATCGTCTGCGCTGCATATCGCGTCGGTTTGTCTTATTTGTTTTGGCGTTGGAGCAGTTTTTGGCTCAATTGCAGTTGATAAGTATGCAACCTTGCTGATAGCAAATCCATACTACTTTGAGTGGTTGGGTGGCCCCACCATCCTAAGGCAGATTTTTTTGTTTTGCTCGGGCATGGGATCGGTGCTGGCGTGTGCCGCAGCCATCTTCTGCTACGTACAGATATCTGGCAGGATTTCTAGCTATGAGCTGAGCGATAAGCTGCCTCAGTCACTGGACGAGCGTATTCTTTATCTTTTTGCATCCCGAGGACTCAGCGAAATTCAAGCCCAGTCACTACTTGGCGTAATGCGCGGACGCACGACAAGAGAAATCGCTTCTCATCTGGGATATTCCTCTTCTAGTATTAGCGCGGCGCGTTCAAGTGGTTACAAAATTCTTGGCATCTCAAGTAGAGATAAGCTTGTTGATTTTGTTTCACATGGTTTAGGCATGTAAACAGCCCATTCTTCCAACTCTGGTACCCCTGTTGACTAGCGCTACACGTGCTATAGCACAACAATCTGCCTTAGTACAGGCACCCGGAGACTTTGAAAGAGAGGAAGAAGCATGCAACAAGGTAGAAAGCGCTGTTGTCTGAAATGGGCTGTGGCAGTAGCGGTATTACTCATGTGCGTTCCAGTTAGTCCCGCGTTCGCACATCCAATCAATGAAGCAACAAGTGATTCTCTTATAGCTCCTTCTGGTTCGAAGAGTCCAATGAGGGCTAACACGAATGATACGAAATATAATTTCGTATTTACCCTGTGGGATAAAACTGAGGGAACTCCTGGTCGTCGTAAAGAGGATACCACCCCAACATACGTAAATATAGCAACATTAAATATTGGTAATGGCAAGGCAAATATGTATGTAGATGGTGGCAAAAGCCAAACGGGATCATGGAAAAACATGACTGTTGGTGGTTATGCACCAGTCCATGGTACGGGCAGATGGTGCATTCACAACAATGTGAAAGAAAAAGGATATAGCTTTGCTAGATTGACCTCTTGGCTCAAGGAAGGTACGGGAGGACGTATATCAGGGTGCTGGAGTCCCGATAGCATGGGCTCATATCCTTCTATGAATTAACTAGTAATTCAGCAATAAGGGCATGAATTAAGTTTCCGGGTGTATTTATTTGCTTTAGGAGAGAGTTGTTATGACAAAGGTTGCTCAGATTACAAAAGGAGAGAAGCGCGCCTTAAAGTTACTTGTACTGCTTGCTATAGGATCTGTTTTGGTATACGGAGCATGGCTTACCTACCAATATGTGCTTGCGATGCAGTCTCAACAAGTGATTAAAGAGT
>NZ_CAMXYY010000169.1 GCF_947253395.1 uncultured Olegusella sp. | reverse complement strand
CCTCGCTGCAAGACGCTTTATTACCTTGATGTTGACCTCTATCGCTACTTTATTGGTCGTGACGACCAATCTGTTAGTGAAAAAGTCATGATTGGTAGGATTGATCAGCAACTACGTATCACCCGCATCATGATGTATGCCTACCACCTCTACGACGATGTTGAACCAGCAGAGTTGCGCAGCTATATGCTGGGGTATTTCCAACTCATGATGGGTGTCAGCTCGATTTTCTCCAAGCTTTCTGAAGAGCCTGATGCTCAAAAGAATCTCGATAAGTTGTGGGAGGATCTGCGCCAATATGACCATCGCATGTATGTACGTTGTCGCCACGGGCTCATTGGTAAATCAATGAACCTGCCTGGTGATATGGGTAAAAAAGTTTCTGTTGGACTCTATCGCGCAGCGCAAAAACTGGTCAAATTTAATTAAGCTCTAGCGTATCTTTCAGCTTGCTGGTACTATCTCGACAAGTCATGTGAGTACGTACAAAAGACCTCTAGCCTTATGCGTACAAACGTGTAAAAATGTAGCAACGTTTGGATAAGGGGTCCAAGCGTGAAAGTGAGAGGATTTATCATGAAGGCATCTGTTAGCGAGGAGTGCATCGGCTGCGGCATGTGCGAGGGTATTTGCCCCGACGTGTTCGAAGTTGGCGACGATGGTCTTGCTCATGTCATCGTTGACGAGGTCTCTGCTGACGTCGAGGATGACGCAAAGCAGGCTGCTGAGGATTGCCCCGTTGAGGCCATCACTATTGAGTAGTGATTGTTAGCTCAACCTGCAATCTCAGATTGTCCAGCGTGGAGGCCGGCTCCTTTGGGGGTCGGCCTTTGTTATAGGGTTTGGGCGTAGGTAGGGGAAGGGGATATATCGTGATACTCGCTTCAGCATCACCCCGTCGAGCAGAACTACTACAAGCCGAGGGGTTTCAATTTGAGACACATCCCGCCTGGACAGATGAAACGCGTGCTCCAGGAGAAGACCCTGTTTCATACGTACGTCGCCTCGCCAGAGCAAAAGCGTGGGTTGTACACAATGACAACTCTCAACTGGCTCAAGGAGAAACTCTCATAGCTGCCGATACTATCGTCTGGACTGATGATGGCATGGTATTGGGCAAGCCGAAAGACGCTGACGAGGCTCGTCAGATGCTGCATTTACTATCTGGTCGCAAACATTTGGTGACCACAGGCGTTTGCATCTTGATTGATGGCAATCCTATGGCAGGATGTATCTCTGAGACCACCTTTGATGAGACGACTTCGGTGAGATTTTATGCCCTGAGCGACCAGGAAATAGAATGGTATATTTCCACAGGTGAGCCCTTTGATAAGGCTGGCGCTTATGGTATTCAAGGTCGTGGCCGCAGGTTGGTGAGCGGTATTTGTGGTGATTTTTACAACGTAGTTGGCCTGCCAATAGCCCATCTTATCCGTGAGCTTGATCGCATCCACGCAAATATTGATAACGTTTCTTCTTATTGGTTTTAGGAGGAAGTTTCGTGCAACAGATTAGTTCCATTACCCAAATTCCCGGTATCTATGTGGGTCATGCCACGCTTGCTGAGGCGGGGACAGGATGTACGGTTATCGTCTGTCCTGCAGGCGCTACAGGTGGCGTTGATGTACGAGGGGGAGCTCCTGCTACACGGGAGACTGATTTGTTGCGCCCAGAAGAGACGGTTCAGACCTTGGATGCTGTGGTACTCTCTGGTGGCTCTGCATATGGTCTTGCGGCGAGTTGTGGGGCTGCAGAAGAGCTTGAGCGCCGCAGAATCGGCGTCAATGTTGGAGTAGGTGTTGTACCCATAGTGAGTTCTGCTTGTCTATTTGATCTAGGTTGTGGGCGCTCTGATGTGCGTCCTGGTATTGCAGAAGGTGCTGCTGCTGTTCGTGCGGCTTTTGAGCATGCAGAAAAACCACTTGAACGAGGAAATGTGGGTGCAGGCACGGGATGTACGATTGGTAAAGTAGCTGGCCCTGCTCGTAGTATGAAGTCTGGACTTGGTGAAGCGGTAGAGCAGGCAGGAGAGCTCATTTGTGGAGCAGTTTCGGCAGTTAATGCTGCAGGAGATATTTGGGACCCTGATACTCATAAACCGATTGCTGGTGTACTTAACGAGGATGGAACAGGTCTTGCTTCGACTGTAGAGCTGGCACTTCAGATGCAGCGTGAGTCCGATTTTGCTCGTGTACATGGTGTTCCGCGCACTAATACCACCATTAGCTGTGTTGTCACAAATGCACGTCTTAGTAAAGCTGAGGCCACGAAAGTGGCACAGATGGCAGCCGATGGCTATGCACATGCTATCAAGCCTACACACACCACCAATGATGGTGACACTATCTTTGTTATGGCGACCGGTGAGGTAGAAGCTCCTGTTGATGCGGTAGGTATACTTTCTGCACAGGCCATCGCACATGCCATTGTTGACGGTGTTCGTAGCGCTCAGAGTGCCTATGGAGTTATCTCTGCAGCTGAGCTACGGCAAAATCTGTCGAATAGCGCAGTCGGATAGCACAGATGGTTCAAGCTTCG
>NZ_CAMXYY010000168.1 GCF_947253395.1 uncultured Olegusella sp. | reverse complement strand
ATAATATTGATCGCGGTACCATATTGATTGACGACACACCAGGCATGATGGGCGGTTTCAAAGGTCTGTTTGTACAACGCAAAACGGCCGAAAAGGGTTATCTGCAAGATACCAACAACAGCTCTGACGACTTTGTTGTTATACCCAATGGGCAGAAAAACTATATCAAAAAATAAACTTTTGATAGACTGTGTAATCCATTATAAGCTGCACTTAAACGCCGACACTAAGGGGCATTACGCATGCCTCTTAGTGTCGTTTTTATATATTGCTTCCAATCTTTATGCGTTTTAAATTGTTTCTTTTCCTTGTGTTTCAGTTAAGTCTCGCGTCTGTTTCACTCGCACAAAACATCCTACAAGGCAAAATATACGATGCCAAGACCATGGAGCCCGTGAGTTTTGCCAGCGTCTATGCTATAGATATTGGCAAGGGCGTTATAGCTGACGTACAGGGGCAGTATGTCTTTCGCCACGCCTTTAGCGGTGATTACCGACTCAGGATTTCATGCATGGGCTACGCCACACAAGAGATAAGCGTCAAGGCTGGCACCACGTCTATGAATGTTGCGATGCTCGAGCAAAGTGTCACACTAAGCGACTTTACAGTCACCGCCAAATATAATAGCAAAATTGGAAGCGAGGCCACAATCAATCAAGAAGCCTTAGAATACATACAACCCACGTCTTTGAATGATGTTTTTGAATTGTTGCCAGGAGGAAAGATAGGCAGCAATAACATTCAACGCAACGGACTTATCAGCTCTAGACAGGTGGGTACAGACCTTGCCACGGCTTTTGGAATGGGCGTTTCTATAAATGGAGTGCCCATACAAAATGATGGAATGCGTATACAGCTGAGCGGACTGACTGGATCATCAATGGCTGACCCCAACGGAAATGTGGCTGTCAACACGGGGATAGACCTGCGAACCATATCCACAGACCATATCGAACGCATCACGGTAATACGAGGAATATCGTCGGCCAAAGAAGGCAACCTTAGCTCTGGAGCTATCAAAATAGATTTGAAGCAAGGCAAAAGCCCATTAAGGATAAGAGCTAAGTTTGACCCTTTAAATAAGCTGGCATATGCTGGAAAGGGCTTTTTGATGTCGGAGCAGTTGGGAACACTATATATCGGTGCAGATATTGTGCAGTCTGCTGCAGATATTGCCGACACACGTGGAGCGTACAACCGCATAACAACACAACTCAATTATAACAACAAACGTCAGTGGTGGGGCAAAACCATAGACTTAAACATGCGCGGAGGCTGCGTGGCATCATTCAACAACAGCAAAACAGATGCATTGATTAAGGCTTATCAGGAGAAGTATAACACTTTATACCAACGCCTAGACTTCTCCGCCAAACTGAAGATAACTCTCGAACTACCTTGGATTGATTATATAGAACTGGTGACGTCAGCTGACTATACCAACAACAAATTGGAACATCACAAGCATGTTGTCAACTATTCTGTCACTCCCATGCCACAGTCACATGGCGAAGGTGAGCACGATGGTATTTTCCTGCCATCCACCTATGACACATATTATGAAATTATCAATCGTCCCATCAATGCTTTCTCACAACTTTGTGGACAAAAATTTGGTAAGTGGAACAAATACCTAAACTACAACCTATTACTTGGATTCTCTCTGAATTATACTAAAAACTTAGGAGACGGAACGATTATGAACCTTCAACGTCCTCCATTTCCGACAAGCAGTTTTATACGTCCGCGCAAGAACAGCGACATCCCTGCATTAGTCAATCAGGCTGCGTTCGCGGAGATGACCTTGCGTTTTCAGGCACGACGCAACGAGGTTAACATGCGCATAGGTGTTAGAGAGACTATGATGCTCAATCTTCCACAACATTATGACTTGCACGGCAAACCGTTGTTAGAGCCTCGCATACAATTGGCTTATACCATAACAGGATCTTATTACACGCAAAACACGTTTCGCATAGGATATGGAGTCGAAAACAAGCTTCCCTCTGCCGACTATCTATATCCTGATAAGATATACCATGATTTGATGGTTATGAACGCCTACTTCAACGAAGAGAGTAAACGACGCCTCATACTTGATACGCATATAGCAGACCCTTCCAATCCGTATCTGCATGAAAACAAAAACAAAAAGTGGGAAGTAGGCTACGATTTTTCTTGGCATGGATGGGAAATAAACATGACAGCGTTTCATGAAGAGATGAGCGATGGCATCAGGTACTTCACGCTATACGAGCCAGTGGTCTACACCTATTATTATCAATTAAAACATCCCGTTAGCACAAAACCCTCGCGCGAAGACTTCCTCTCTCGAACCATGCACTCTTTTTTATCTAACCGAATGCCAAAAAATAGCGCAAAAGTTATCAAAAAAGGATTGGAATACAGAATACATATTCCCACCCTAACTGCAATAAAGTCAGACATAGAGGTCAATGGTGCTTACTATCATACCACCTATACCGACGGAGTTCCTGTCATGTATTGGCCAGGCACTATCCAGAATGACAAGCCCTATCCCTACGTGGG
>NZ_CAMXYY010000167.1 GCF_947253395.1 uncultured Olegusella sp. | reverse complement strand
ATACACGATGTAGCTTGTGCAGAGCTGCGGGTAAAAGAGGCGGTTGCTGCAGGTCTAGATGTCGCGTGCGATTTGATGTGTGCCATACCCTTACAGACTGCTCAAAGCTGGAAAGATAGCCTTGATAAGCTTATTTCTTGGGGGCCAACTCATATCAGTGTCTATCCACTCCAAATTGAAGAGGGCACTGAACTGGCCTACAGAGTAGGCGAGAAAAACCCAGCTTGGAATGATTCAGATGTCCAAGCAGAACGCATGAGCTATGCAGCTGATAAGTTGAGTGCGGTAGGTTTTGAGCGTTATGAAGTGGCAAGTTTTGCCAAAAATCATAAGCTTTGTCAGCACAACCTCAGCTATTGGCAAGGACGTAGTTATTTGGGTTTGGGGAAAGGTGCTGCAGGCATGATGACGGCTGAATTATATAGACGCATGCGAAAACAAGGTTATGCTCTCCCTCAGCTTGAGGATTCTTTTAAGCGTATCCGTACAAAGCTGACAGGTGATAAGCTTGAGCTCGAATTTTTGACAGAGAGTCAGGCTTGTGCAGAAGATTTAATGCTGAGTGCCCGTTTGGTTGAGGGAATTTCAGCCGATCAGCTTGACTATGCTCAGTCGATTTTGGGAAAAGCACTACTTGAAAGGCAGATAGAACAACTCATCAAACAGGGGCTTTTGCAGTCAAAAGGACAACGAGTCGTTCCTACTCAGCGCGCTTGGCTCTTGGGTAATGAATTGTTTGAGATGCTTTGGTCGCTTGCACCTGAGTTTGAGACCAAAACTTTGGAGGTTAGCTTATGAGTGAAACAATACCGCCAGTTCCCACTGGCTTTATCCCCCCAACTGATAGTGACACTGCTATATCCCCACAACAAACTCCCCAATCAACAGCTCCTCAGCCGCCGGAAAAGATCATTCATGGAGGTCTTCGTTGGTTGCTGATGATTGTTCTTGTTTGTCTTGGTGGTTATCTCGGGATTCAAATCCTAGCGACTGTTATTTTTATGTTGGTGACCTTTATTGCACGGATAAAACTGTCTCAAAATATGCTGATTGAATATGCGCTTTTGCTTGCTCAGCTCACAACAGTAGCTGTTGGTCTTCCGCTTTATCGTTATTTGCGTTTGATTAACTCCCGTCGGCCAATTGTGTTTAAAGATAAGAAAGTTTGCTTGGATAGCGTGCTTGCTCGTAAAGATTGGCAGGGAAGTGTCGGCAAAAAAATCATTGATGTGGTTTTGATCATTATTATCGGTCTAGCCTTGCAGCTGGTTATTTCTGCCGCCCTTACCCTGATTGAGCCTTTTATCCCTAAGTTGATGGGTGAGTACAGTGAACTTATGGAGCAGGCATTTGATACCAACTGGCCCTCAATTATTGCTTTGGTGGTAATGGCACCCATTAGTGAAGAGATTTTCTTTCGTGGTGTTGCCCTTGAGTATGCTCGTCGCTCGACTACAAAACTCTGGCTTGTTGTCGTAGCACAAGCTTTAGCCTTTGGTATTGCCCATGGCAATCTTGTGCAGGGAACCTATGCTTTTGTCGTGGGTTCGGTGCTTGGTTTTATTTGTTTGAGAGTCGGAGATCTCCCTACTTCGATGATTGGGCATTTTGCAGTAAATGCTTCGTCGTTTTTTGTAGGCTATTTCTTTACTCCTGCCTTACGTCTTGGCGAAAAATATCTTGGCGGCGGCGAGAGTGGCCTCGTGTTAGTCCTGCTGGTATTTATAGCTGTAGGCATGCTGTCTTATCGTGTTCTTATAAAGAGGTCAGCTCAAGATCAGCAGACCCCTTTCAAACTTGCTCTGTAAGGTGGGAAAGTCGTGGTAGAGCTTATAGAGCATGGCGGGCGGGTGTATGCGTGCGTATACTAAAGGTCTCTGTGTCCATGCTTTGGGCACACCGTGCAAACCTTCGGAGGGAAAGTTATGGCTGAGAATCTGCAAAAAAATGATGGCATTTCGGAAGATCCCGTTGAGCTTTTTGGTCTGCGTATTGCACATGTGGGTATTAACGCTGCCGATGATGCAGAAGCAGAAGATATTGCCAGCCAGTTCGATACTCTGATGGGGCTACCCCGCAATGTTTTGGCGCCGGTGTCAGTGTTTGCAGGCACCTTGATTGAGGTTATGAAAGGCGTAGGACGCGGGAAGCGTGGTCATATTGGCTTTCATGTTGATGATATTCCCGCCGCTGAACGTTGGTTTGCAGATCGAGGTTTTGAAATTAACGAGTCAAGCCGTGCGCTCAATCCTGACGGCAGTACTCATCTGGTGTATTTCACGCAAGAAATTGCTGGTTTTGCAATTCACCTCACTGATGACGAGTAAGGTAACAGCCGTATTTTGACGGCTCAAGATAGGACGAGTACTACTTTGATAGCTCTTGCAGATAAAATCTCAAAATCTTTTGGTGGCCGTGTGCTCTATTCGGGAGCAACGCTGCAGCTTAATGCTGGTGAGCGCTGGGCCTTGGTGGGCCCTAATGGAGCTGGAAAAACTACTCTGCTCAAGATTGTTATGGGTCAAGAAGTGCCTGATGAGGGTACCGTAAGTTTTGCTCGCGATATA
>NZ_CAMXYY010000166.1 GCF_947253395.1 uncultured Olegusella sp. | reverse complement strand
GAATGATGCTCACTGAGCCATCCTCATTTGTTAAAATGCTCGGTGCGCCTGGAGCACTAGGGATCGGTTTACTTGACGATGCTTCGTCAATTACTTCTTGAAGCGGTTTAGTTAATTTGTTCCCTGCAAAATCTGTTATGGTTAAGTTGATGCTCTCTGGCTCTATGCCCACTGGCAGTATCCAGCTTTTGGGACCTCTCCAAGTACTATCCTTATTTTTTGCACTCTTTTCTACAAGTTCAATGTATTTTAACGTCCCGCTCTCATTATAAGATAGGTTTACATCTCGAACCCCGCTGCCTTCATTCTTCCCCGCGGCATCTTTGTCCGTTATTTCGTTTAATGTGAATTTCCGACTCAAAGAATCGTAAGAGCACTGTTTAATCTTTGCTGGGGTTTTATCCAGTATGATTGAGTGTATGATAGTCTTGTAGTTCTGAGGGCTTGTGTATGGTGACACTTGAATAACAGCATCATAACGTCCTTCTGGCGCTGATTCACCGGACCACTCCCACATAGGCGAGGTATAGGACCGAGGTGCTAACATCCCATAATTGAAACTCTTTAGGCCTCCATCCGTTTTATAATCGAAAGCGAGTGGCTCTTCACGTGCAATATCGTCAGGTCTGTAAATGCCAAATTTAACATTCTGATAACAGCGTGTAAAGGTAGCAAAAAAGCGTATTGAGTCTGCTTCATTGTCCCCATTAGGTGAAAAGGCAATTTTATTTGCGTCATATTTTCTATTGCCATTCTCATCCAAATACTCACCGCAAACTACTCGCTCACCATTTAATGTCGTCTCATAATGTGTAAAGTCAAAGTGCTTAGAGCTTTCGCTATGATAAATCGGTTCCTTCCCATTCGCTGACAAATTGTAAATACTATCTTCAATCGCAGGTAGTTTTTCCCAGTCACCATGGAATGCAACAAAAGGTACCGATATGTTTTCAGCACCATCAATCGCTTCAAATTGAGTGTAACCTTCTAAATAATAGCCATAGGGCTGTAATTTATTCTGCTCTTCAGTAAATGGAGTGGTATCAAGGTTAATGTGTACTTTCGCTTCACCCCCAGCAGGGACCTCTACGGTTTCTCCAGCATATTCGCCTAAAAGATTACTCTGCAATGAGTAGCGATCGTTTTCGATGGCATCCGTCGTTAGGAATGTCTTTGGTTTGAACTTATACGACTTAGTCGCATCACAGTTTAGTAACGTGATATCAACACTGAATTTATCACCTACGTTCTTACAGAGTACAGCACTGCGACCATCTGTTCCTTTTGCATACACTGGTGATTTTACAGCGCTATCAATATTAATCAGACCACTACCTTGCCCACGCGGCGAGACAAAAACTCCTTTTTCCATAATTGGCGATGCCGTAGACATCAGCATATTCTTTATGAAGGTATATTTTTCTGCACCGCTTAGTCCTATAGCATCTGCACGCTCCCCTAACAGGGCTACCGCGCCTGCCACATGGGGCGTCGCCATGCTCGTACCACTCATAGTGACATAGCTTCCATTAGCTATTGTCGAAAAAATATTTCCACCCGGAGCTAAGATCTCTGGTTTAAGATCACCATCTACCGAAAGGCCCCAAGAAGAGAATGCTGAGAGCTTCCCTCCTTCTGGGTTAGCGGTTTTTATATGATGTGAACCAATTCGGACTTTAGGTTCTTCACTATTTTCTATTTTGGAAATTAAAAACTTCCCATCCTCGTGTCCAATAAATACAGAGGGAATAACGGGGTATGGATTTGAAATCATCATACTCACTAATTCAGACCCCCCATTCGCATCATTATAGATAATTGCCCCAGCTGCACCCTTTTTCCCTACATTAAATACTTTTTCACCAAAAGTTAAGTCTCCCCCCCGTTGAATTAGGGCGATTTTACCGTATAAACCTCCCTGTGACTTTACAGCAGAGTCAACATCCTCAGAAGAACCATAACCACAATCTACTATGGCACAAAAATTATTCATAGGCCTACTTGGATCATCAAAGGCAGGTCCGTTCCCCTTTCGATAAGAAATAACCTTATCCGGGTATGCCTTTAACTCCATTACTTTGCTCGTTACATGGGTGTTGTTGCAAGATGCCACTGATAGAGCAAGTGGTGCTATCGACGGGCTATCTACCAGGCCGTAATCCGGTGCTGCCGTCGTTGGTTTGAAGAGGCCACCTCCGTATACACCTTCGTTACCACCTGCCATCGTGACCACAACGCCCATGTCACGGGCTGCCTCTAAAGCTCTTAGGGTTGCACTCTCGCTGAGCTGCATATCACCAATTTTCCCCAGTGGTGCTCCGATACTCATATTGATCGCATCTGCCCCTAGCTTGATCGCATCTTCAATCGCCAGTGTGTAGATTTCAGCACTCGTTGTATCATTGTTAAATACTTTCATCGCCAATATTTGACACTCTGGCGCTACGCCTCGCACAATATCACCATTTGGTGAAGCCTCTGTTGGATTGGCGCCTATAATCCCCGCAACATGCATGCCATGCGACACTGTATCGCGATCTGTCACATTTGTATTCATAGAAGCATAGTTATATGC
>NZ_CAMXYY010000165.1 GCF_947253395.1 uncultured Olegusella sp. | reverse complement strand
TCAGGAGAACTGGGTGTTACTTCAGTATTCTTGTTGTTTGTCGAAGAATCGCTCGCTACCATCGAAACCAGATCTTTCTGTTGTGGAGAAAACGGAAAGGTCAGCAGGCCCTTCCATCACCGCAAGATGGAGGGCTTGCGCTCTATTTAGTATCGCACTTGGCTGTAACAGAAACTAGCACCACTTCTGCGGGCATTTACGCATTTCCTTGAAAATCTGTGGATACCAGTCCACCACAGCGGGCATTTACGCATTTTCACCACTATCTGTGGATAACGTACAAAAACTATCTCTCACCTGCGCTATCAGTCAGTGTCCAAAGGGGCACTCATCGACAAGTACGGGCATTTACGCATTTGCCAGCGGGCATTTACGCATTTGGAATAACTGATTTAGCTACTCTGACCTGCGCAAATTCGACTATCCCCTATATAAATCCTTTAAATTTATCCTTTATGCGGCAAAAACGACTGTAACTACGATCATCCATCTTTGTGCTCCCTGCCAAGATGGAATGCGGGGAAGAGTTCTTTTGAGCTCATTGCCCTGTGCTCTGGTGCTAAAGCAAAGGAAAAAAGGACTTCATCTGGATTCCCATCATCTGTAGGAAAAGCTATGAGACGAAGTGCTTCCTGGCCTTCTAAAGAATCATTGGGGAACGGAAACCACCAGTTATCAATACCGAAGATAGAGGCCCATTTACGCTCTCCAGCGCTGGCAGACGATGCAGTTAGTCCTGCGTAACGACGGTATTTCATGACGAAAGAACGAAGTTTCTGTTGGTGTTGCTTTTGTTCATGCGAAACTTCATCATCTTTAGTGCGAAGAATCTTCCGCACTCGATTCATAGCGCTACGAGGGGAAATAGACAGTTCGGCAGCGATTAGGTCCCAAGGGACTCCATACGTCCAATACTGCAGCAGAGAGGCATCAGTGACTGACTGTTTAAGACTTTGCTGTTTCTCCCATGTAGCACGAGGTTGTGCGTAACGTCGTCGTACTGTTCGAGGAGAGATGTCGAGTTGGTGAGCTAGCTCCTTAGCACTGATAAAACCGTCGCCGAAACGGTACTCACCAACCATTAAAACACCTCTAAATATGCAGGTCAGACACCATAATTATATCACCTCAGGTAGATATATATTGGCTTTGATAAGACGGCAGCATACGAACGCTACGTGCAGAAATTGTGTCACAGGACACAACTGAACTAGCCAAAGATTCTGAGCTAAGAGAGTAAATGCCCAGAAAACGCGGAGTTTGTGCAGTTAGATTCCCCGTGATGTGTCCTACCCGATGAGTAGGAAACATGAATCCCCTGTTAGCTTATTGAGGCGCTATCAGAAGCTGCTCTACCCGTTCAGAACGGGCATTTTCACACCCCCATGCTTTATTTCTGCAGGTCACAGCGTTGAAGCCGTGTCCTACCATATGACCTTGTTGAGTCTTTAGGCACAAACAAAAGCTCCCATAGTAAGCAACCAGGAATGCCCACTATGGGAGTACATAACTTGATTCAGCACTAGGTGCTGGTAGGGACCCATTTCACATTGGGGAACCCCGTGAAGATCGTAGCCGACAGCCCGTGCCTTGCTGTAATTGTCTGCTCGATATGACCCCACGACCGGTTTCGCTAAAAAGATTTCCAGTCACGATCTATTGGTGGGCCGAAGCTCTGTGCTCCGAGTACCACAAACGGTAGCGCGTACACGACAAAAAGAATTGCGAACAGCAGCATTGCAAGGAAGACCACGCGAGGAAGGAGGTAAACGATACCGACCACAACAGCAACCGTCCACGTTAGCAAGCGCAAGACGCGTGACCGTCCACGAACCAGGCGAAGGACAATAATGAGCGCAACCGTGACAATAATGGGAACACCAAACTCATGAAACACCTGTTCTCCCCTCCTTTTTGTGACAATGTACTACAGTTTAATGTAGTAATGTTTACTGTAGTACAGTACTAATTATTGGGGTGAGAACGAGCGTACTTCTCTAGGATCCTCACCACGATGGAGCTTTTAGACTCATCTTTATAGAACGACTCACGTTTTACCCAGTCCCATAGATCATTATCAACGTAGATGCTGAGTCCACGATAAGACGGCGACTTGGCAGGGGCTTTCTTTCCTTGAGAGTTATCCGCGAGTTTATCCTCACCAGTTATCTCTCGGATCGACGTCTTTTCATGAGTGACCTTGTTGGCTCGGGCCAGGCGATTAGAGAATTCATCGCGGTCTTTAGACATTCATAGCCTCCTTAATCATCTCCCAAATATACTGGTAACCATGTAAATCACCTGGTTGACCTGCAAAAGCTTTACGGATGTCTTCTCTCTGAGGAATCATTGTGGGAAAGACTGCATACCCTTCCTCGATGAGTGAATCCTTAAGCTGCTGGGGTGCTTTAGCGCTCGCATTAGCAGCAACAATAAGGATGGCGAGCGGAGTATCTTTTACAACGCTCGCGATTTGCCGAGTCTGATGAAGGTCAGACAAAGACGGAATCATCGGGACGATCACCAGATCCTGTCTCTTATACACATCTGACGCTGCCGACGAAACCTTATGGGTG
>NZ_CAMXYY010000164.1 GCF_947253395.1 uncultured Olegusella sp. | reverse complement strand
GGTTTCGTACCACGCATTGAGTTTCGCGTTTTTTTGTAAATCACCCAGCCTGAGATTCATTGCCCCTCCTTGAGGTCACTTCCCTGGACGTCTTCGGACGTCTTCGAACGTCCTGAGACGTCCCCTTTTTCCTCTAAGTCTACGGGCCCCCTTTTTATGCTTCAAGACGCACCTAGGTTTGACGCTCCATATACCCCGCACCTTGTCAAGAGGGCAAAGCAACCCAACCCGAAATTTCCCGTCGGAATTTTCAGGTTGGGTCTATATCAATCAGCTTTAAGCCTCAATCGGAGTGGCCCCCGCTAAAGGTTGCCGCGTGGCGGCAGTTTCAGATCCGCAGACACCAGTGTACTGGCCTGCACTTCGCGTCATTCGGCATGGGATTTTTCGCTTGTAGTGGACTCTACGTACGCACGCGTCAAATGAATGATGTGCACAGCGTCAGCGCGAACTTCCCTACGCTCTCGAACCAAAGCTTTTTGGCTGTGATACTCAAAAATAGAACTACGTCAATAAGTTCTCGTTGTGAACCATTAAACCAATGGCCCACATATCGCGAACCATCTCACTTGCGACAGCTACTTTTGCGACATTTATTTTCTTGCCCTTGGAAATTAAATGCCGGAATCGCTTATAGTGGCGCATATTACACTTGCGCGCTTCAGCCTCCACTTCTGGTGAAACTTCATGACCTGCGCGCATCGTTTTGGGATTCCGGTTTTGTTGAGATAAACTTGCAAGTCCTTCTATGACAGCCTTTCTGACGGTTGTATCTCCTGTTTTTGTGATGTGCCCATTGTGGCCTGTTTTCTCACCACTGTCATGACGGCTGGGGGTTAATCCAAAATACCTGGCCACACTTCTTCCATTTTTAAATCGAGTAAAATTATCCATCGTCGCCACGTAAGCCAATGCAGTCATTGTGTTTATTCCTTTTAATCGCGTCAATGCATCGATGTATGGCTTAAAGCGCGGTAGTGAGCAAACATTTAGGCACTCTTTTTCAATTTCCTTACACTGGCGTAATCTTTCAAGAACGGTTGCCAGGTTGAATTGTAGTGTTAAACGTTCTGCCACCTGGGGTAATTCAACAGATTTTACCCATGAAATGTAGGATTCACTCCATGTTCCCTTAAGATTTCCAGACTTCGTTCTTTGATTCCAAACATAGCCGTGACGAAGAAGCATAGAAGAGCATTGAAGCTTGCTGCGCTGCACCGCATTCACTGCATCGTAATAGGATCTCACTAAATCTCTGGCTGCCTCTGATTCCTCATTTGGAATCCAGATCGATCGGCACTTTGATTTTGGATTCAAGACAGCAGCAAGTAGCCGATCTGCATCTCGCAGGTCATCCTTATGGCTTCGGTCTTCTATACTTGTGGGAATACTACTAACAGCAATGACATCGCAACTGTACCCACAACTCCTTAAATCTCGTGCGAGCTGGACACCACATGGACCTGATTCATATACAAATCGCATAGGTTCTGACAAACGCGTTTTTGTCCATTCAATGATGTCGTCTGCGCTTGGACAACTATTAAGGCGTCCATGAATCTCTTTTCCATTCGTGAGGTCTTTTGCAGATAATGTAATGGATCGTGCATGCTGGTCCATGGCAATAACTGATGCAAATTCCGTCCGTATCGTGTATTCTTTCATTGAAGCCCCTCCCTGTTTGCGGCAGTCACATCCGCGTGGTTTTGTGTTCTTACACCAAGCGTATTGTTTCTGGCCCGCGTGTCAACAGATAGGGCTTTTCTTTGCTCAGGTGTGGGGTATATCGTCTACGGACAAAGTTTCAAGTTGTGGATGGTTAGTCTCAGCAAACTAAGGCTCAAACCATCCACACCTTGATAACTTGCACGCCTAAACTATCCACAACTTGGAATCTTGCACGCGGGCACCTCCACTAGTTGCTAAGTTGCCTGTAAAACAGAAAAACCAAAGTAAAACCATCCATTAGTTGCTACGTTGCATAAAAAAGGTGAGAAAAAAAAAAAAAAAAAAACAGGCCATCTACTAGTTGCGAAGTTGCATAATAAATTGATAATCCAAAGGCTGCCCATCCACTGGATACGGACTTGCACAAAAATAGAGAATCGAAGGTGCCCACCCATTAGTGACACAGTTGAACGAAAACCAGAAAACGAAAACTAGAAAGGAGAGTGCGGGCGAAATCCCGGACGGCCTTATGATTTAGTGTACTTTCAATCGAAAGAAAGCAGCGTTTTCTTATGAAATTTATAGTGAAGCAAGCCTGCTAAGTCTGCCAGAAACCAGCCGATCGGAACCGACCACCAGATGCCGGCCACGCCGAATGCGGGGACTGAGGACAGCAGGTAGGCCAGCGCAACGCGGGTACCTAAGGAGATGACCGTAAGGATAATACTCATTCCCGGCTTTCCCAACGCCCGGTATAGACCATAGAGCAGGAACAGGCAGCCGATGCCGCAGTAAAACGCTCCTTCAATACGCAGATAGCGCACCCCCTCCACAATGACCTCCACATCTCCGGCATCGACAAACATCTCCATGAGGGGCTTGGCAAAAACGCAGACGGCGGCGGAAATGA
>NZ_CAMXYY010000163.1 GCF_947253395.1 uncultured Olegusella sp. | reverse complement strand
GTATAAGCCTTGGGCTATATATTACCTGATGACTCTATTCATATTTTCTACAGTTCCCTTTTTCACGAATGGTATGTATGGGCAAAGTAAAACGTATCAATATTGGCAGTTGTCATTATCATGAGGGCTGCCCAAAGCTATATCTGTGGAGTACAACTATTCAGCCTCCAAATGCTTATTTGCTGATTAGAAACAATATCTCCCCACACCTCTGTTCAAGCAAGGGATGCAGGGAGATAACTGTAACTATATATTAATTCTATAGATATTAATATCCCGGATTTTGTACCAGGTTGGGATCTATCTGAATCTGGTCAATCGGAATAGCAAGCCAGTAACACTTGGGTGCTTCGATGGTGGAGCGATCAACATAATCACCATCATTCATCTCGGTGAGACGGTAATATTCTTTTGCTGTCCTTCCAGCAGTATTCCAAGATTTTTCCTTAGGTCTCAAAACCTTCTCGAGTATCTTCCAACGGCGAATGTCGTGAAATCTTCTACCCTCCATGGCCAATTCGTTAGAGCGTTCGTCTCGAATCACTTGTCTCAGCTTGGCTATGTCTGTCGGTATGCCCCCAGCGTAGCTCCACGACTTTTGGAACGTGGGAAGTCCGCTACGCGTGCGCACTTTGTTGAGGTATTCTAAACTCTTGGCGCTCAACTTGTGGTTATATTCCATATCTGCTTCCACATAGTTCAGGTATAACTCGGCCAAACGCAGGTAAGGGAAGACCCATTTATTAAACGTGAACTGCTTATTTCTGGGATTGTAGGTATCTTTGGTGGACACCCATTTTTGGCAAAAATAGCCATTGTCGCTTTGATACTCGTTGCCCGTTATGCCATCTTCCTGTTGAGGTTCACCCCTGCGACACTTCAGCATAATCGTGCCATTGTTGACCTCAAACGGTCCACGGTCGAATCCGATAGAAGCATAGAATCTCGGCTCTCTAAACGCATGGTAGGCAGAGGTCTGCTCTTTGGGAAAGAAAGGAGACGGCACAATGTCAGTGGGCTTAAGGTTTTTTGTGTCTGGGTCGTCTTCCCAGGGCAAACCCTTCAACGTAAAGTATCGGGTTACGCAACTCCATGTGGGGAATACATATCCTCTAAAACCATCGCGGCTGTACTTATTATAGCCTACACGCGGTGCGAAATTCTTAATGCAATAGTTAATCTCTCCTTGATTGGCTATGCCGAAGAGTATCTCGTCCCAGTTGTTAAAGCTGCCCGTCTTTGGGCCAACGAAAGCCTCGTGATAGTTTGTGCCGCCCTGCAACATATTATCCGTGCTACCACCATACAATTTATAACCATTAGCCTCGCACAGCTTGATGGCATCCTCGGCGGCGTCCATGGCCTTCTTCCATTTCTCTCGGTCGTATGTCAAATTCATCAATGGCTTTCCATCCGGATTTTTGAAATTGGCATAAAACTCTGTGTTGCCATTGACCAATGGTGATGCAGCATATAAAAGTAAGCGCGCCTTGAATCCGAGTGCAGTGGCCGAAGTGGCCCTATTCTTCTCGCCATTGGTACGAACAGCAGGAAGCAGCTTGGCGGCCTCGTCGTATTTCTCAGCGATAAAGCTCACGCACTCATCGTATGGCACGCGCATCTGATTGTTTTCAACATTCTGCGAGTACTCCTCTTTGGCTAAGAAAATTGGACCATAAAACTCCAACAAAATCTGATGGTAATAGCCTATGAGGAAGAGCGCCTCACCTTTCCATAGATTTATGTTCTCTTTGGTGATGTCCGGCACCTTGTCAAGGTTGTTCAACACGTTGTAGCACTTGCGAATGGCACCCCAAATGTCTTTTTTCTGTGCGTCTACCGGATAGTTGTCAGCCGTATTGCTCCACAGCGCAAAGTAGGTGTTGGACGACGACTCATCGCCGTTCATCAAGCTCTTATAGTGGAACCAGCGTGTCGTTCCGCGGTGTCCCACGACCATTTCGTCCGATCCCATCAAGCCGGGAAAACCCTTTTGCGGCTGCATGAAATCGGGTATCTCGCTATAACAGCCCACCACCATGCGCTCTGCTTGGGTTTGTGTTTTGTAAATATCGGCTTCGGTGGCGTTGCCTGTAGGCACGACGTCTAGGAAATCACATGCCGACAGCGTTCCCGCCAGAATGGTGGCGAGCATTATTTTAATATATGATTTAGTTTTCATCGTTCTGTATTTTTTCAATTAATAATGAAATTGTACGCCAATCTTGAATGTTCGCTGCAATGGGTAGCTCAAACCGCTGCCACTTCCCATTTCCGGATCCCACGTCTTGAACGGTGAGAAGGTGAGAAGGTTGGTTCCAGCTACATAAACTCGCATCCACTTAGTAGGCGTGAATCCCACTTCCATCGTTTTGAGTCGCAGATAGCTGCCATCACGCAGGTAGAATGTACTGGGCACCACGTTGTTGTTCACAAATGATTGGGTTAGGCGTGGATAGGCCGCATTGGCGTTGTTGTTGGCCTCTGACCAGTGGTTGTCTACGATATATTGGGCTATACCCAGTCCGTCTCCATCCTTGTCAACAAATGGATGGATGTTTCTCATGATCAAGCTCACTTTCCCAGCTCCTTGAAACATCAGTGACATGTCCCA
>NZ_CAMXYY010000162.1 GCF_947253395.1 uncultured Olegusella sp. | reverse complement strand
CGGTGGGAATCCATAGGTATGTGACGAGCAACAAACAAAAAGTCCTAAAAAACAATAGGAGTAATGTCAAATTCTTCACGGCGTAGGGTGAGCGTATGAGCTTGAGCACATGCAGAATTTGTCGTGGGAAAGTCATGTCGGAAATGCGACCCGCGGCTTTCAGGACGAGCAAGCATTGCGGCAACAAGAGCCCGTGCGCTGAGACAGGCGTAGCTAACGCGTGCCGTAAGAGCGATGCTTTGAGGATCTGAGCTTGGCGTAAAACGCTGAGAAAGCTGAGCCTGGATATGAGATAGCTGCTGTTGAGCCTGGGTAAGTGTCCTACTCTCCCGTCCTAGCAAACAGTTTGTATCCATGATGTGGCGAATGTGTTTGAGTGCGTATTGGCAGTCGGTAATGCTGGCAGCCTTTGTGGGCAAAACGATGCTGTGCATTTTTGTCGTGTGACTTTGCGCATATGCTGCTGCGGCCTGACCCGCAATTTTGCCAAAGACGAGGCAGTTAGCGCTGGAAAGACCTCCTATTCGGTCTGCTCCATGCATGCCGCCGGTGGCTTCTCCGCAGGCAAAAAGTCCAGGTATGCCACAGGAGGCTGAGCTGTCAATATAAATGCCACCGTTTGCGGCATGAGCATAAGGGGTAATGCGTACGTTTTCAAAGGGGCTGCAGTGAAAGCAATGGTAAAACCAGTCGGCATAGGTCTGCATAAATTCGGGTAGTACGTCAGGTAAGCTATAGTTTAGTTTTGCTCCACCGGGCTTGCGGGCGATAGCAAGATCTACAAGATGGTCAGGTAGGCTTGCCGAGAAGGGCCCATGATCTGCGCGAGCTGTCATAAGATGAGGGAAGTTTTGCTCCTCAAATCCCTCGAGACGAGCAAAACGGAAGCTTTTCTCATTAAAAACGATTCCCTTTTTTGGGCTCAAAAGCCCTGGCATTATCTGGATGAATTCAGCGTTGATAAGTGCAGCTCCATGTTTGAGAGCAATGGCCTGAGCAGTGCCCAGTACATCGGGCATAGTTAAAGTGTGCTCAAACAGTCCGCCAAAACCACCTGTGGCAAGTACGACTGCGCCTGCTTTGATTTGTCTCAACTCGCTCTGAGTTGAGTCATAAAGCAGAGCTCCACATATGCCACAGTCGTCTTCCACTAGGTCGATGAGCTCATGGTAGGGAAGCGTCGTGAGCTGTTGAATTTCAAGGGCATCTGCAATCGCTTTTCGATAGGCGCTGCGACCAAGACCCTGCCAACTGCGTTGCTTGTGATCAAAACAGGGAATGAATTCTTGTTGTTCGGCCGCTTGAGCATGTCGCAGATGAACACCGCGTGATTCAAGTCGTTGGATTGCGGGTTCGATACCTTTGACGAGCTGTGTAACCAGGGTGGGTACTGCCATTCCGCGTCCAACAGAAAGTATCGTCTGCGTAAGTTCTGCTTCATCTGAGGTGTCTTGGGGGCCGATGAGTCCCAGACCCCACGTGCCACCAAAAAAGCTTGAGCCAGAAAAGATGTGAGCGGTGCTTGCGAGTATGACACGTACACCAGTATTGGCCGCAGCAAGAGCAGCGGTCGTGCCTGCAATACCGGCGCCTATGACCAAGACATCACAGTCACGCATGGCTATGCCCAAGGAGATACAAACTCGCCGATAAGCGTACGCAAATCTTCAATGCCTTGCCCGGTTTCTGACGAGCAAATCAATACAGGAGTATCTCCAGGAGCTTTGAGCTGGGCACAAAGTGTGCGCGTTTGCTTGACTTGCTTTTGTTTGCTCAGCTTGTCTGCTTTGGTCAAGACAATTGCCATGGGAAGCTGATGGTCGGCAAGGTAGTTAACCATTTGAGTGTCAAGAGGACTTGCATCATGACGGATATCGATAAGACATACTACCAAAGCATGTTGGCGAGGCTGTTCAAAATACCCATTCATCAGGTCGCTCCAGCGCACTCGCTCGCTCGCACTGACTTTTGCAAAGCCATAACCAGGCAAATCGACAAAATCGACCATATCGGTGGGAAAGAAGTTGATAGTGCTTGTCTTTCCTGGTTTAGATGAAACTTTGACCAAACTACGACGATTAAAAAGTCTATTCATGAGCGATGACTTGCCCACGTTGGAGCGTCCTGCAAAAGAGACTTCGGGGCGCGTAGATTTGGGTAGTTGCGCAGCAGTGCCATAGGCAGCCGCAAAGTGAACCTGTTGATAATTAATAGACATGCACACCCCTCCAGCCGACTGCTCTTATTGTGCCAGAACTTCATACTCGCTGCTGTACGGTATAAGTGCCCGTTGAATAGACGCTTGCTCAAATGCTCTCCTGTCTGAAATAAAAGCTCATTTTTGTGCGGGTACTTATTGAACCCGCTGGAGACGAAAAGATGCATTTTGAACCGCCTGTGAGGGAAGGTGAAGTTGGAAGAGTGCATGGATACGTTCATACAGCTTGGTTCTATAAAGTGCTTATTCGTTGTAGAATGACTCAAATCCGATCCTGTCTTTTTAGTCTGAATGGGATAGATATGAGGTTGCTACTTGCATTTTTCTGTCTCGTTATCTCCCTGTACTCATGTGGTTGCAGCGCTGCCACTGTGCCAAATAAATCAATTTCTAAAGACTCAGAGTTTGTACCTGCGGGTTCTTCTG
>NZ_CAMXYY010000161.1 GCF_947253395.1 uncultured Olegusella sp. | reverse complement strand
CCTTGGAGCTGGGCGAGGGCCTGAGCTTTACTCAGACTGACCTTGCCGCTATTAAGCTGGGCAATTTTGGTAAGTTCGAAATTGTTGGTGACCCCATTTTTGCGGGCAATAAGCTCACTATCAAGGTAAAACTCAATGCCGATACCATCAAAAACTATTGGGATTTGAGAAGTGAGGTTGCAGCTCGCACTTCTGGTATGAATGCGACGGTTTCTGGCATTAAGGTATCTGAAACTGCAGAGCCGGGTAAAAAGTCTGTCATTAAGGGCACGGTCAAAGGCCAGATGAGCGCCATTGCCACTTTGCATACCCGTACTTTCCATCCTTCTTTTACTTGGACCGCTGTCCAGGATGCGAGTGGAAAAGATTCTGAAGCCACCGATCCCGAGGCTATCCAGGCAACCGTTTTGGTTCAAAAGGCTGATCCCAAGCCCAATCCCAAGCCTGATACCAAACCTGATACCAAGCCCCAACCCAAGCCCGAGGCTAAGCCCCAGCCCAAGCACATTACCCAAACCAAGATTGTAAAGAAGCGCTCTGCTCTCCCCCAGACCTCTGATGTAGCCGCTACTGCTCTTCCTGCAGCAGTACTCGCTCTCGCTGGTGGTCTGCTTGCCGCAGCTGCAACTGTTTTGCGCAAGCGCAACGAGAACTAATTCTTAAGTCCCATAAGTTAGTGGCCCCAACGGTCTCTGGCATTTGCCAGAGACCGTTTTTTTATGCCATCCACCTCTACGACAACAGCTAATCACCCTATTGCTGGTCACGATGGTTAAAGTGTCGTTTGGAATTTAAATCCACACCTAAACATTCAAACATCTGCTTCGCTCAAAGAAGGTCACATGGCAGTCGAACTGGTTATTCGCTCAAAAAGTGTCTTTACAGGCAAAAGCAATACTACACAAGCACTTGCTTTGGGCATTGTGCAGGGAATCATCGCAGCAGTGCTTCCCTATGAGCGCGCTGATGAGCTCTGTGATTTTCAAACTCAGCTTATTGACTACGGCGAAAATTTTGTCTGTCCAGGCTTTCATGACGCGCATCAACACGTACTGCACTCTGCTCTTTTTCCCTCCGCACTTGCTGATCAATATGTCGGAACGAGCGAAGCAGACGAGGTGGCGCATCTTGTCAATTTTGCAGCGACTCTACCTGATACACAAGATTGGGTGCTCACACATGGTTGGCGTCAATCCTTTTGGACAGACTCCACTGCTGCACCGACGCGCCATTCCCTTGATGTCGCCTTTCCCAATCGCCCTGTCGCGCTTTACTCAGGGGACGCTCACACTCTCTGGCTCAATTCGTATGGTATGGCTGAGCTCGGTATAAGCGATGCAACTCAGCCGCCCGCGGGCGGAAGTTTTGATCGTGACGCTCAGGGAAATCTCACGGGTGTTCTCCGCGAAGCAGCTGGAATGGCCTATGTCGCTCGCCTTGTTGATCTGCTTTCTGATGAGGCGCTCATGCAGGTATACCGCAGCTATTTCCACTGCCTATCCAGCATGGGTATCACCTCGGTTTGTGATATGGCGCTTTCGCTTATCCCTGGTGCAGACTCCATTCGCCCTGACATCTACCAGCATCTTCTCAATGCAAATGAACTCACACTTCGCGCGCATCTCTTCCCCACCCTCACTGAAAACGAATCCAACCTTGAAGCCATGCAGGTCGAACTCACAGGTACCATGATCCAAGCCCCAGGCTTCAAGCAATTCTTTGATGGAGTCAGCTCGGCACACACCGCCTGGTGCAGCGAACCCTATACCAATGCATATTTTTCAGGCGATGTCGGCCGTCCTACCGTCGCGCCCGAGCGCATGCGTTCGCTCGTACTTTCAGCAGCCAGCCACGGCCATGCCGTGCGCATTCATACCATTGGCGACCAAGCCGTCCATGAAGCTCTCAATATTTTTGAGGAAGCAACTCGTCTTTATGGTCAACCAAAACAAGGCGTCCACACACTTGAACATATTGAAGATATTCAGCCCGCAGACATTGACCGTCTTGCAAAGATGCATGTTATCGCCTCTGTGCAACCACCTCACGTGGTCATCGACCTGTCTCAACCCGACCGTGACTTAGGATCTAAACGCGCTGCGCGCATGTGGCCGTTTGAGACGTTTTTACAGGCAGGCGCTACTCTTGCATTTGGTACAGATTCACCTGTGATACCCCCTACCAGCCAAGATGTGCTGTATTGCGCCATTGCACGCCAAATGCCCACAACTCACCTACCCCAAGGTGGTTGGCACCCCGAACACTGCATCAGTCGCGCAGATGCTTTGCGCGCATATACCTATGGTAGCGCAGCGGCAGTGGGTCGTACGCATGAGCTAGGATTGCTCGCGCCTGGCATGCTTGCTGATGTAGCTATATGGGATACAAACTTTCTCACCTGTGAGCCAGAAGACATCCAGCGAGCCCACTGCCTTGCCACCTATCTCGGAGGCAAGCAGATCTTTTCTGCTTAACAACACAAAAAAGGTGTCGCTTGGCTGGCTTATTGCGGACAATTCTTCTCGCCCAGCCGTGGTGATAGGTAGAAGATTTAGCCCCGAGGAGGCACTTTAGGCGATTTTCTCACCCAGTCCACCAAAGTAGTTAAAAGTTTTAGCCCCGAGGAGGCGTTTTTGATCGGAATCCTACCAAAAACGCCTCCACTGAGCACTTC
>NZ_CAMXYY010000160.1 GCF_947253395.1 uncultured Olegusella sp. | reverse complement strand
CAGCTCAGGAGGCTGTTATTGATCCACAAGCTTCTCGCCGACCTTTCAGACTCTTTCGAAAGAAGGTGTGCTCATGAGCGTCCTTGAGAGAGTTTTGGAACAAGAAAAACTTAGTGATAGTCAACAAGGCGAGACGGCAGAGGACAAAGCACGACGAGAACGCCTCGGCAAGCTGCGTTGGCAACTCAAACGGGATATGGTCGATCGTTTAGGGCTTGAGACTATGTCTCAGCTTGTGGGTGGCACTGACGTGGCTTTGGCTCGATCCGAGTTGCGCGTATGTTGTCAAAGCCTTCTACATGGTCAGTTTTATCTGGGGCTTTCTGCTGAGGAACACGAGCTGCTCATTACGCAGGTTCTTGATGAGATTTGCGGGTTGGGTCCCCTGCAAAGCCTGCTTGATGATGAGCGCGTCACCGAAGTAATGGTTAACGGTCCCAAAGCGCTTTTCTTTGAAAAAGAAGGGCAAATCTATCCCTCTGAGCTGGCTTTTGATTCGGCAGAGCAGGTCATGGTGGTAATTGATCGAATATTGGCGCCTTTAGGTCGCCGCCTCGATCGTGCGAGCCCCATAGTTAATGCCCGACTTGCCAATGGTGATCGTGTTAATGCCGTGGCTGCCCCTATTGCAATTGACGGCCCCTCTATGACGATTAGAAAGTTTTCTAATCGCATCACTTCTTTGGCAGAGCTGGTGCGTCTTGGCTCATTGCCCAAATGGTATGCCAAGTTGCTGAGTTGGGCGGTACGCCTACGACAAGATATCGCTGTGGCAGGGGGTACCGGCTCGGGCAAGACTACGCTACTCAATGCGCTTTCTTGTGAGATTGGTATCGGTGAGCGAATTGTGACTATTGAGGACTCTGCCGAGTTGAGATTTGAGGCGCATCCAGATGTAGTGCGCTTGGAGGCACGTGATGCATCCATTGAAGGCTCTGGCGCTATTACCATTCGAGATTTAGTCAAGAACTCCTTGCGTATGCGACCAGATCGGATTGTTGTTGGTGAGGTCCGTGGTGGTGAAGCAATTGATATGTTGCAGGCAATGAATACTGGCCATGATGGTTCACTCACCACGCTACACGCAGGTACAGCTGAGGAAGCGGTACTGCGCTTGGTATTGATGGCACGGTTTGGCATGGATTTGCCTGCTGACATCATTGAAGAACAAATCACCAGTGCCCTCGATTTTATTGTGATGGGCAGGCGTTTGCCCTCAGGTCAGCGCCGCATTACGGCGATGTCTGAAGTTGGCCGCGGCTCTACGGGAGGCGTTCGGTTGGATGAGTGCGTTTCCTATGACATGGCATCTGATACATGGACTTTCAAGCGAGAGCCAGACTTTATTGCACAAGGTATGGAAGAGGGTGTGATTGACATAGAGGAGGTAACACGATGGCGACATATGCTGGCTTAGCTCTTTGCGCAAGCTGCGGCATTCTTACCTGGGCTGCTAGCTTTGTACTCATAGATCGTGGCAATGCGCAGCTCCTCGCTCCTGCAAGCATTCGCTTGCGAGTTGTTTGGCGCCACTTTGTTCATGTCTGCGACATATGTTCTCAAGCAGGACTTGTACCTGTACTCCTTAAGTTGCAAGCATGGCAAGCGGCTTCTGATGTGCTTGCCCGTCGGCTCTCACAGCTAAAGCCCTTACTTAGTAGAGAACAAGCCTGCGCTGCATTGCTGTTGGCAGATGGCGCTGCAGCTTTTATATGTCTGTTATTTTCTCGCTCACTTGTTGGTATGAGTGTTCCGGTATTTGCTCTAGCAGCAGCGCTACCAATTTGGGATGCAGCCTCTAGGCGCAAGCGTGAGATACATCTTGCTAAAGAAATGCCTGATGCCCTGCGCGCTCTCGCGTTGGCTTTGTCATCTGGCGAGACGCTTGCGCAGGCAATTGATTACGTGGGATCTCATGGACAGGGCCCCACAGCTGAAGCTTTTTCGCATGTTGCCATGCGTCTGCGCTGCGGTGATTCAGTACAAGAAGCGCTCTGCCTGCTAGAAGACGAGCTCGTAGTTCCTCGTATGGGTCTCGTAATTACTGCTTTGCTCGTATCTCAACGCACGGGTAGCCCCTTGCGTAGTCTCTTGCAAACATCTGCAGAACTTGCAGAAAAGCAAGGTGAACTTGAACGGCTTTTGGCAGTTAAAACGGCACAAGTTCGACTCTCGGTGAGGATTGTTTGTCTCCTTCCACTCACCATGGTGGCCTTGCTCTCTTTACTCTCTCCAGATTTTCAAGCAGGACTTGGCACCCCAGCAGGCGCAGGAAGCGTGATTGTTGCATTGCTTATGGACGGATTGGCGCTCTTTATTGTACGGCGCTTGATGAAAGGGGTGATTTGATATGGATGTAGCCACACTTGCGCTTATTGGTGCAACGGGCATAAGCAATTTAGCGGGAGTTTGGGTATTAGGCTCGCCCCAAAAGGATGCTCGGGAGCTGCCGTCTCAGCGTTTTTTCAATCAGTTGAGTCAGCGTGTGGAAAAGCGTTTGCCATTCATTGCGGACGTGCGTCGTCAATCGCGCTTGGCGCTGCGACGCTCAGAAGGTTTGCGGAGCCTTCCTGAAATGCTGGATATTTTGACTTTAGGGCTTTCTGCAGGACTTTCGTTTGATGCCTCTCTTGAGCCTGTCTCTTATACACATCTCCGAGCCCACGAGACCGTTATTCTAATC
>NZ_CAMXYY010000159.1 GCF_947253395.1 uncultured Olegusella sp. | reverse complement strand
TGTAACTGAAAGCTGCACAATCATAAAAATGGGAAGCAGGAAAGCAAATCAAAAAAAGAAACTCGACGGCATACTACATGACCGCAAGCTGTGACAGCTACACGATGGTTTTGCTTTATGGCGGGTTTTTATCCGAGGATGTTGCTTTGTCATTGCAGCAAAATGTCCCAAGGCACTTACGCAATGCACTCTCAATTTTCCCGCTCTCTCAGCGCAAGTCAAGACTGGAATTATTCCAGCGGTCAACGATAATAAAGGTGTCGTCCCCCTGTGGCACAGAATGGGTGAACCGACAAGCGTTTTTGAGGGAGCTCGCATAGCGTTTCCAGTACAGGAATCCTCCGTTGTTGAGGAAGCTGGAAAAGGCGCTGAGAGCACCCACCTATTATGGGTGGGTTCACAACGTAGCCGCAGGGAGGCGATTTTTTGTCCCTGCTCCCTTTTTGGCATGGGGGAAATCGTGACAAGCGCATATGCATGCCCGCATCCACTGGAGCGCAGGTAAAACACACCAAGGATGACCGGTGGCCAGTGGCACATGCCACAGATGGTTCGAGTTTCGGACGTGGCAAGCATAAAACCACAGGTCACATTTTCCTCTCGTTCGATAAACGAATCATCTTTCGGTAAGCAGCTCGACAAACGAACCATCTGTGTGACATGGTGAGGCTTCCTCAGAAGATGGTTCGAGTTTCGAATTCGCGAGCCATAAAACCGCAGGTCAGATTTTCCTCTAGTTCGACAAACGAACCATCTTTCGGTAAGCAGCTCGACAAACGAACCATCTTTCGTTTGGCGCGTCGAAGTTTGAAGCATCTATTCAAGCAAGAAAGACTCCCCGATCACCTCTTGCTTGAACTAATCCGCCTGAGTAATAAAAAACCCTAGGCCAACAAAGCAGCCTAGGGCAAATATACAAATATATGTGAAGAAAAACTACTTGTACAGAATCTGCTACTCAGCGTCAGCGAGTGCCTTCTTGGCGACCTCAGCAAGAGAAGCAAACGCAGCCTCGTCCTCATAGGCAACCTGAGCAAGAACCTTGCGGTCCAGCTCGACACCAGCAAGCTTCAGACCATGCATGAACTTGCTGTAGGAAAGATCATTCAAACGGGCAGCAGCATTGATGCGCTGAATCCACAGACCACGGATATCGCGCTTCTTGTTGCGACGATCGCGGTATGCATACTGACCAGAGTGCTGAACCTGCTCTTTCATACCACGGAAGGTACGAGAGCCAACACCGTAGTAACCCTTGCTGCGCTCGACGAGCGTCTGACGCTTCTTGCGGCCTGCAACCGCGCGCTTGACACGTGCCATATTAATCAACTCCTAGCTGCGACAACATTGTCGCTATCGTTTGTACGCGGTTGCGCTTACTTGCCCATACGCTGGGAAACAACCTGAGCGTCAGCAGCAGAAAGCACTACTTCTTTACGGAAGTTACGAATACGCTTCTGGGACTTCTTGGTCAGGATGTGGCTTTTGAAAGCCTTTGCGCGCATAATTTTGCCAGTGCCGGTGCGGCGGAAACGCTTTGCCGACCCCTTGTGCGTCTTCATCTTGGGCATCTTGTTACTCCTTCTCTTCTAGCTCTGCCTCATCGGGCTTCGCGTCAAATGCACCCTTAATAGGCGAAACGAGCATATGCATGTTGCGGCCCTCCATCTTGGGCTGCTGGTCGACCGTTGCAACGGACTTGAGATCCTCTGCAAGACGCTCAAGAACACGCAAGCCCTGCTCCGGATGAGCCATCTCACGGCCACGGAACATGATGGTAATCTTTACGCGAGCTCCAGACTTGAGGAAGCGAATGATATGCTTCTTTTTGGTCTCAAAGTCGCCCACATCAATTTTGGGGCGGAACTTCATTTCCTTGACTTCGACCTTGACCTGCTTCTTGCGTGCAGCCTTGGCCTTGCGGTCCTGCTCGTACTTATACTTGCTATAGTCCATCACTCGACAAACAGGAGGCTCTGCACCAGGTGCAATCTCCACGAGGTCGAGGTGCTGCTCGTGCGCAATGCGTATAGCATCTCTCACGTCAAACAGACCAAGCTGCGAGCCGTCAACTCCAATAAGTCGGCAGCTACGAGACGTAATTTCACCGTTGACCCGAAGGTCGTCCTTCTTTGCCAGCGTCTCCACCTTCCCTTCTTAGGAGAGTCACTTCCCCTCCAACAAAAAAACTCCCGTCGCAAAGCATCCGGGAGACGTTTCCGCTACGCCTAGCGGAACAACATGACTGGCATGTTTTTCGTCTGACCCGACAGCAGCTCTCGCGCCACTCAGGTGGGGATATCCCGCAGGAAATCCCGCTTTGCGTTTGTAACCTTTTGTACTATAGCTCAGCTTTTTATAACACACAAGAAGAACATGTGTTTTTCTAGCCTGCTGCTACTTTGCAGAGACTCTATGCGACACAGTTTCCTGCGGACATGTTTAAGCTAACACACGAGATGCATCCAAATACACGAATCGCAGATGGTTCGAGTTTCGAGTGCAAAAACCACAGATGGTTCAAGTTTCGGACGTGGCAAGCATAAAACCGCAGGTCACATTTTCCTCTAGTTCGACAAACGAACCATCTTTCGGTAAACAGTTCGACAAACGAACCATCTTTCGGTAAACAGCTCGACAAACGAACCATCTGTGGAACATGATGAGGCTTCCTCAGAAGATGG
>NZ_CAMXYY010000158.1 GCF_947253395.1 uncultured Olegusella sp. | reverse complement strand
CGTTGTATTGCCAAATGCAATGACTGCAGTTTCGAATATCGTCTGGTCATATCAGACTGCAGGTGCAGCCGCGATACGTCTTTGCGAACTCATGGAAGTTGATACTTTGCCGCAAGCAGATTGTCCTCAACTACCTGAAGGTGATTTGGATATCGAGGTTGATGGTGTCTCTTATTCCTATGGGGAGACAAACGCTTTATCACAGCTTTCATTGACGCTTAAACCCAATACGGTGACAGCACTGATTGGTCCTTCGGGCTCGGGTAAATCAACGCTCGCTACGCTTATTGCACGTTTTGACGATCCTGACGAGGGAGTAATTCGTCTAGGTGGGATTGATTTGCGGCAGATTGATACAAACGAATTGTATCGTTATGTGTCTTTTGTTCTGCAAGATTCGATGTTGCTTAATACCAGCATTCGCCGGAATATCTCCTTGGCGTGTCCTGATGCTAGCTTGGAAGAAGTGCGGAGAGCTGCACAGATTGCGCAGATAGATGACTATATTATGTCGCTACCCAAGGGCTATGACAGCGTGTTGGGTTCTGATTGTCAGCTATCAGGCGGTGAAGGTCAGCGTGTAGCTATTGCTCGTGCGATTTTAACTGATGCGCCAATTTTGATTATGGATGAGGCAACTGCCTTTGCCGATCCTGATTCTGAGGTTGAAATTCAGCGTGCTCTCAGAAATTTAATCCAAGGGCGTACCGTGCTTGTTATTGCTCACCGTCTCAACTCGATTCTCGGTGCCGACCAAATTGCAGTAATGGAACGTGGACATATTGTTGCGCTAGGCACCCATCAGGAATTGCTTAATAACGGTCATTACCAAGCCCTTCTTCAGCAGAGTGGCTTTGAAAATTTCCTTTCCGCAAAGGAGAGTGACATTTATGTTTAAAGACAAGTTGATTCTTCCACGTCTCTATCGTTTTATGCCCCAAGCCGATAAAGCAATTCATCAGAAAGGCTCCTTTTATAAGCTTGTATCAGGTGTTATTAGCGGTGTGAGTTTAACTGCAATTATGCCAACAGTTGCTGCTTTGCAATCTGGGACGCCACAGTGGGGATTGAGCTATAAGGCATGGATAGTTTTTCTCGCCATGCTTGCTTTGTGCGGAGCTGTGGCTTCGGTTGAGGGAACCAAGCTGAGCTATATATCGGGTTTAGGGTACATGCGCAATCTGCAGATTATGATTGGAAATAAAGTTTCGCGTTTGCCGTTGGGTTGGTTTGACTCTCAAAGCGCGGGCCGCCTGAGTCGTATGGTCACCAATGAAATGATGTCAACGGGGCAAGTGGCTGCATATTTCATTGGTAGCTTTCTGCACAATGCGTCTGCTTGCATTATCTTTTGTCTTGGTTGCTGGATATGGAATTGGCAGCTGGGACTGTTGCTTAGTGTGGGTGTGCCTATTGTATTTTTGTTGATGCATGTGGGGCAAGCCTGTATTTTTCGCATGTCTCGTTTAGAGAACAAGGGAGAAGAGCTAATTGCAGCGCGCATTGTTGAGTTTGCCCAGTGTCAAGGAGCACTTCGCGCTTGCAACGCGAGCAGTAGCTATCCAGAGTTGAAGGATAGTTTTTCAAAGAGCAAAGCTTGTCTAACTCATGGCCTGTGGTGGGGTGTTGCAGGAAATTTCCTCTCGGGTATGGGTGTGCAGATGCTTACTGTGTTAGGCATCGTGGTTGTTTGCCAGATGGGGCTTACAGGAACCATGAGCCCTCTTGAAACACTCATTATGATTGGCGTCATTTTGCGTTTTTCGGCACTTCTCACCGAGGTGGCGGGCTTACTTTTTGGTCTTGAAGAGCGCCGTATGATGCTTAATGGCATTGACGAGGTAATGGACACGCCCGAGATGCCTGCATGTGAGCAAAGCGCAGAGCTGCCTAGTGATAATTCCGTCGAGCTAAAAAACATTGCTTTTAGCTACATAGAAGGTCAGCCCGTTATTCACAATGTCAGCGTGATGGCACCCGCATCAAAAATGATTGCTATCGTAGGCCCATCTGGTTGTGGCAAAACCACACTCATTAAACTTATTGCTCGTTTTTATGATGCCGATGTAGGGCAAATTACCATCGGCGGGACAGACATACGGAATCTTTCTACGCAGCATCTCTTTGAGCAAGTGTCTTTTGTTTTTCAGGATGTATATCTCTTTAACGATACACTCCGCAATAATGTATTGATTGCTCGCCCCAATGCTGGAGAAGCAGAACTTACGCGCGTTGCTGAGCTAGCAGGAATGACAGAGATTATCGAACGTTTGCCCGAAGGCTGGGAAACGCCTTGTGGTGAGGGTGGACGTAGTTTATCTGGTGGTGAACGTCAGCGTGTTTCGATTGCACGTGCTCTGCTCAAGCAGGCGCCTATTGTGCTGTTTGATGAAGCAACCTCTGCACTCGATGCAGAAAACGAGGCGAATATCGTGCGCTCCATGGAGGAGTTGAGACAGCATTCGACTCTGATTGTGGTGGCCCATAAGCTTGAAACTATCAAAATGGCAGATCAGATTGTGGTAATGAATGCGGATGGAGAGTTGGCAGAGGTTGGTACTCATGAGGAACTGCTTGCGCAGAATGGTAGCTACGGTGATTTTTGGAACAAGCGCTGCTTAAGCGCTCAGTGGAGTCTTGTATAGAAGTGCTGAAGTGTAATTACGTGCTTTAAGACTGCGATTTGGACGAGCAGGACTATAGTGTCAAGAATAATTTGTATTCTTGATATCGGTTTGAGACGGAAGAAGTT
>NZ_CAMXYY010000157.1 GCF_947253395.1 uncultured Olegusella sp. | reverse complement strand
CCACAAATACAGGCAAGATAAAAAAGACTCGACACCCAACCAAATGAAGTTTGGGGATTAGTCATGGCATAGTCTCCACCAAAAGCAATGTGTGCAACCAACTGTCGTGCCAAGACCATGCAAAGCAAAGCTTTTGCAGCGTCTGCAATCAACGTCGCAAGCGCTGCCTTTGCACCTACCGAACGCCCAACATTTGTAGCTCCGATGTTGTGTGAACCAACACTGCGCACATCGATGCCGTGCATCTTGGCGATCACCAATCCAAAGGGGATACCACAGACTAAATAACACAGGATCATCCCCGCTAACAGAGCAGTCATGAGAGGCGTCATGCCTATGCATCCTTCCTGCGGAATTTCAACCTAAGAGGAGTTCCCTCTAGATTGAATGCCTCGCGAATACGATTCTCAAGAAAATGCTCAAAGTTGTCATCTACCAAATCGGGTGCATTACAGAAAAACGATAGTACCGGTGGCTTACTCCCCGTCTGCGTTGCATAATTAATCTTGAGACGACGACCCCGGTCGCTCACGGTATGACCGGTAGCACGGATAGATTCGAGCACTCTGTTGATTTCGGAGGTCTTAAGCTGCTGCGCGCGTGCTTCGGCAGCCTGGATAGCAAGGGATAAAATCTTGTCACAAGAACGACCTGTCAAAGCTGACACATTGATAGAGGTTGCCCAGGGCGCAAAGACAAGACGACGCTCAAGACCTGCTACCAATGAATCGCGCATCGCATCAGTATCAACAAGATCCCACTTATTAAGAACTACAACTAGTCCACAACCTCGGTCAATAGCAGCAGAAGCCAGCTTTTGATCTTGCTCGGTTACCCCTACACTGGAGTCAACCACAAGCAAGCACACGTCAGCACGGTCAATCGCCGCAAGACCACGCACCAAGCTATAGTACTCAATATCCTCATGTACCTGGCTCTTTTTGCGCATACCTGCAGTATCAACAAGGCGAATAGGGCGACCTTGCCACTCAATCATTGTGTCAATAGCATCACGAGTGGTGCCCGCAATGTCAGAAACGATGGAGCGACTCTTATTGGAAAGCCTATTAGCAAGACTGGATTTACCAACATTGGGACGACCAATAATAGCGATGGATAAAACCTCATCATCGACTTCTTCTTCATCGCTTTCCTCGGGCAAAAGATTGACAATTTCATCAAGCAGATCGCCTGTCCCATAGCCATGACCTGCAGATATGGGGCGAGGTTCACCCACGCCAAGCGAATAATATTGCCAAGCAGCAAGCTCATCTTGAGGATTATCCTGCTTGTTAACAACGAGCAAAGTTGGTTTTTTTGCACGGCGCACTACGCGGGCGACCTCTTCGTCCTCATCGGTCACACCAACGCTACCGTCAACAACCATGACAATGACCTGTGCTTCATCACAGGCAAATAATGCTTGTTCTCGAATGCGCGGAGCAAAAGTATCACGAGACTTAATTGACTCAATACCACCTGTGTCTATAAGGGTAAATTCACGCCCATTCCAGTCGCACTCATGATAGCTACGATCACGGGTAACACCGCGAGACTCATGAACAATGGCATCGCGAGATTGGGCGAGACGATTTACAAGCGTAGATTTGCCAACGTTGGGACGACCAACAACAGCAACAATTGACTTGGACATAACACTCCTTGCTGGTAAGTACTTACTCTAAGAGTCTACCCCAGCAACCGAGGATCTAGTGCTACAAGCGCTGTATATCCTTCAGAAAACGCTCGCAATCATGTAGCGCATAGATATGTCGATTTTTATTTTTGAGTTGCCGCACAGAGAGTGGCAATATGATTTTGTACCGCATCAATCTGATCGGTCGGTGTTGAAGCGCCTGCTGTAATACCCACCAGTTCTGCATCGGCAAACCAATCAGCTTCAAGCTCACTAGGTCCCTCAATATGGTGTGTCGTTTTGCAATGGTTAGCACAAATTTCAGCTAAATGGGTGGTATTGGCAGAATTATGCCCACCGATAACAATCATGACATCTGCCTCAGTTGCTAGCTCAGCTGCTGCACGTTGACGCGATGAGGTGGCCTCACAAATGGTATTCACTACGCGCAACTCATCGGTTAAAGGAAGCAGAGCATCCATAATTCCTTGCACGCGATCTTGCGTCATGGTGGTCTGAACCACCATACCCACACGACGGGAGATTTTTACATCTTTAAGCTCTGAGGCATCTCCTACAACCAAAGCTTCAGGAGCGTGCCCTACGGTACCCTCTACTTCGGGATGCCCCACCTCACCCACGACGATAAGCTGATAGCCTTCGCGGCTCAGAAGTTCAGCTGCATTGTGTGCCCGTTTTACAAAAGGACAAGTGGCATCAATAACCTCTGCGCAGGCCTTCCGAGCAGCAGATTCAACCTCTGGCGTCACGCCATGCGTCCGTAGTACCAAAGTATTGCCTTCAGCATCGCAAGGCTGCTCAACCACTTCAACACCAGAAGCTTCCAAATCAGCTACAACTGTTGGATTGTGAATAAGGGGACCCAGCGTACGCACATGACCAGGAGCTGCTTGTGCTGCCTTGCGCACCATATCAAGTGCACGGCCCACGCCATAGCAAGCACCTGCCTCGCGAGCAATACGAATTTCTGGCATCTAGAGAGCTCCTTTCAAGCTCGCCACAAGACTGCAGAAGTCTTACGAACTATTCTTTGCCTGGGTGCCTGGCTCGTAGCTCATCTCGCAATGCATAGACCTGCTCCATAGCAATGCGTTCCA
>NZ_CAMXYY010000156.1 GCF_947253395.1 uncultured Olegusella sp. | reverse complement strand
CATCAGCACGCAGATCATGTAGGTGGTGTAGCTGACCTTGCGTACAAAATGCCTTGTGAACAGATATTTTTTGCCGAAGGCGTTACATCCGAACTTTCACCTGAACTTGAGTCTGCCTGTAAGGCATTGGTGGGAACCCAGCTCGAAGAGCTGTCCTATGGGGATACCTTGCATGTGGGGCAATTTGTCTTAAGGATGATTTGGCCTCGCATGCCTGTAAGTGGCCTTGAAAATAAGGATTCAATACAGTTTGATGTGCTTTATCAAGACGACAAGCAAAGATTTCGAGCTCTGCTTACCGGGGATGCAGAAAAAAAGGAACTAGCAGAACTAATTGCAGCGGGCGATATCGGCGATATTGATGTTTTGAAGCTAGGACATCATGGTTCAAAAATTTCTTTGACGGCAAAGCAGGCGCAAGAACTTTTGCCTGAGCTTTGTCTTGCCAGCGCGGGTGAAAAAAATAAGTATGGGCATCCATCAGGTGAATGTATTGAGATAGTAAAAAACATAGGATCATGTTTTCTCTGTACGATTGATTGTGGTGATATCTGCGTATGTCCTGCTGAAGGGGGACCTACCATCGTATGTCAAAAGAGTTTTGTAGACTAAAGCTATTATTGAAGGCATACAACATGCGAGGGGGAGTTGATGCTAGAGACAAAAAAGAGCGCAATGCTTGTGGCTTATGCGGCAATTGGTAGTGATGAGCGCAAAAAAAAGTCTGTTGTGAATAGACTCAAAAGGCATTTAGATGCAGGTATGGAAGCCTTCAATTTAGATGAGATAACTGCTACAGCTGAACTTGATGCAGCGACACTATTAGGCTCGCTTAACACTCTTCCTTTTGGGGCAGAGAAGCGCTTTGTCATCGTAAACGCTGCCGATCGTCTGGATATGACGGTCAAAGATATGTTGGTGGATTACCTTTCAAATCCCAACAGCGCCTGTACACTTTGCTTACTTTTTGACTCGTTGCCCAAGAAAACTCCTTTATACGAGGCTATAGCTTCTGTGGGCCCTCAAGCAATTATTGACTGTGCACCAAAAAAGAACCGTTCGCTTGTTGCGGAAGTAAAGATGTTTGCTCAGGCACGAGGAATGTATATGGATGATTCCGCAATCTATGAGCTCATTAAGCGCTCAGGAGAGTCTGGAAAACTGCTAGAAAAACAAGTTATTCAGCTTTGTACGCTTTGTCGTACACAAGAACATATTAGTTATAACGATGTCGTCAACAACATTTCACAAACAGCAGAAATAAAACCGTGGGATTTTCTTGATCCTATCTGCCAGCGCAATGCGGTTGCAGCGCTCACCCAATATCACTTGATGGTACAACCTTCACAAATCGCTCTTCTCGCCATGTTAGTTGGTCGTTTGCGTGAGTTGATATGTACTCAGAGTTTGATGGCGCGAGGGCAGGAATATGTTCTAGCTTCTACGCTTCGCAAGCGCGATTTTCAGATAGACAGGTATAAGCGGTGGGTAAGAAACTTTGCTCCAGGGGAGCTCAGTCGATTTTTACAAGCTTGTGCTGACTGCGACCGAGATCTCAAATCAGGCGCCGATCCTGACATAAGATTTACCCAGCTTATCTTGCAAATCTGTGGTGCTGTTCAGTAGTATGTCTTTGCTTTGGTGAGGGTTAAAAAAGACCCCGCAGTTTTTACTACGGGGTCCATACATGCAATGTAGTTACAAAGGTTATTGCAAAAAATTAGGCCATCTTATTAACCATGTTCTGAACGCCAGACTTGCGCTCAGCTGCTTGGTTTTTGTGAATGATGCCCTTTGCTGCAGCCTTGTCAAATTTACGACCAGCAGCGTTTGCAGCAAGCTGTGCTGCGTCTTTGTCGCCAGCCTCAACAGCAGCGACGACCTTCTTTACATAGGTCTTGAGCTCAGAGCGTACTGCCTTGTTACGCTGACGAGCCTTCTCAGCGGTGAGAATACGCTTCTTCTGCGACTTGATGTTTGCCACGTGCTTTTCCTTTCAACCAATCATCAACGAGGCCTCTATGCTGAGACAAGCGACGTCTGGAAGCGTGGGGGCACAACCAGACGGGAGGTCAACCTGTGAAGTATAGCACTCAGAGGGCTAACTGAGGTATTATCTTTCCCATGAATACTACAGACACATCACACATCCGTAATTTCAGCATCGTGGCTCATATCGACCACGGTAAATCGACGATCTCTGATCGCATTCTTGAGCTTACCCATACCGTTGAGCAGAGAGATTTAACTTCTCAGATGCTTGATAGTATGGATATTGAGCAAGAGCGTGGCATCACCATCAAGTCGAACGCTGTGCGCGTGCTCTATGATGCTGACGACGGCGAAACCTATACCTTCAATCTTATTGATACTCCCGGGCATGTGGACTTTACCTATGAGGTCAGTCGCAGTCTTGCGGCCTGCGAGGGAGCAGTACTAGTAGTAGATGCTACCCAGGGTGTAGAGGCGCAGACGGTTTCCAATGCCAATCTTGCAATGAATGCCAATCTTGATATTGTGCCTGCTATCAACAAGATTGATTTACCTTCTGCACATCCCGAGGAAGTAAAAGCCGAAATCGAGGATGCCCTTGCCATCCCTGCTGATGATGCTGTGCTTGTTTCAGGCAAGACAGGCGAGGGTATTCACGATTTACTTGAGTCTATTGTCTATTTGGTAAAGCCTCCTTCAGGAGATGAAGCGGCGCCTTTACGAGCGCTTGTCTTGGATTCCTACTTTGATGCGTATCGTGGTGTCGTTGCAACA
>NZ_CAMXYY010000155.1 GCF_947253395.1 uncultured Olegusella sp. | reverse complement strand
GTATTGCCGCCTGCGAACGTCATTGTCGTGAGCGCTTTGCTGCAGGTGAGTCCTTTGCAGAATTGCTTGCTCAGCCAAGTGCTATGCACATTCCACAGTCTGTCTTGTAATGACCGCATCGAACAGGTTATTTGGTATCAACTCGCATATGCGATGGTACATATCGAGAGTCTTTTGATTGGAGAAACAAATGAGCAAACTGGCAGTTGTGTACTGGACAATGACTGGCAATACCGAAGCTATGGCCCAGGCCGTAGCTGATGGTGCAACCGATGCAGATGTTATCGCGGTAGCCGACTTTAGTGCTGATAGAGTTGCAGACTATGACGCCTTTGCTTTTGGTTGTCCTGCGATGGGCGCGGAGGAGCTTGATACTGACGAATTTGAGCCTGTTTGGGATGAGTGCTGTCCTGAGTTTGGTGACAAGCCCGTTGGTCTGTTTGGATCTTATGACTGGGGTACTGGCGAATGGATGGAGACTTGGAAGTCCCATGCCGAGGAGGCTGGTGTCCAGGTGATTGATACGGTTATTGCCAACCTCGAACCCGATGATGATGCAATTGAGGCTTTGAAGAATCTGGGTGCAAAGCTTTCTGCCTAAGTGCTGTTTAACGCTGAGATAAGAAAACATATCCTACCGATCAAAATGGCAGGGGTGCTTATGTCACCCCTGCCATTTTGGTAAAAGTTTCTGTCATGGTTGCAGTACTGAGCGTAGGCATATTGTTTGGTGTGCGGTTTTGCCTAATCCTTGTGCTTGGCCAGGCATTCCTCGCAGGTGCCATAAAATACGGTCTGCCACGGATCAATCCTAAATCCGTGCTCTTTTTCGATGTGTTCGCGAATTCCAGATAACTCATCACAGTGCAGGTGAATGAGCTTGCCACATTCGCGACAAAGACAGTGAAAACAGGCTGGCTCGTCGTGATTGCCCTGATCACCCACGTATTCATAGCAGGCAGCATGACCACGAGCATCAGGCATTTTATGTACCTTTCCCTCACTCTCAAGCTGCATAAGTGTGCGATATACCGTTGCGATACTGCTCGCATAGCCGTCCTCAGCAACAGCTTGGGCAAGAGTCTGGGCAGTGATATGATTGCCAGCATTCTTTCGGAGTGCAGAAAGAATTGCTTCACGTTGTTTGGTTTTGTAACGCTGTCTTGTCATATTTGCTTTCAACTTTCTAGCTAGCCCACGACGAATTTTTGCGGTTAAACCACTGGATTTGAGAACGATTGCATATCGTAGCACGATGCAAGATTGGCTAAACTACAACAAGCAACTCTTTGCATAATTTGTATATGCCAAAACGGGGGAATCTTATGTTTAGTATTGATATGACAATTGGCCAAGAAGAAAAAGATGTACTGCTTGAGTTGTCCTTGCGTTTTCCACTATACAAAAGTCGCATATCTAAGGTTCGTATTTTTGTTGCAGTAGCCGCAGTAGCATCATTTGTTTTTGTACTGTTAGACTACGGATTTTGGTTTCGAGTATTAATGGCAGCTGCAACCATATTTTTTGCTTGGTATGCCGCAATAGGTTACAAGTGGGTATACGGCAGGAGTTTTAAGAAAATGCAGCGTTCGATGGACGAACGTTTTGTGTCAAACAAACGTCACTATGAACTTGATTCACAAGGTATCACTTCTACTTCTCAGGTGGGTAAGGCTCAAAACAACTGGGAAGCATTTGAGGTTTGGGGAATCTATCACTCCTATGTATATATTCGGCGTTTTGACGGTGGCATAGTGCTACTTGACCAACGACTGCTGGTTGATAGCGAGCGGGAAGAGCTTTTTGACATACTAAAAGCCTCGGGCGTTTCGCGCGAGTCTGAGGCGAAATAACTTACAACTAAAAGCAGCGTCAAAGTGTCTTGAGAGTTTAGCTCTCAAATTGAGTATGTAGCATTCTGCTTTAGTATCTTGCGCCAAGTTGACTAATCTGCGTGTTTTGATGCCGTTTTACTACGGCTCGTTGATATACCTTGTGCTGATTTCACGCGAGGTCGTTATTGATTCAAAAATGAAAAGTTTCCTTAATCTGACTTTTATCATGGATTTTGCAGTTTAAATGTATGATATAGCTAACTAATGGATAACCTACTTGATAAGTAGGAAATATTCCACTGCGTGAAAGGGGATTGTATGAGCAAAATCGCAAAAGTATATGGTCGCGAAGTTTTGGATTCCCGTGGTAATCCCACGGTTGAAGTTGAGGTAACTCTTGAGGATGGCAGCTTTGCTCGCGCTATCGTTCCGTCTGGCGCGTCTACTGGTGAGTTTGAGGCTGTAGAGTTGCGCGATGGTGATAAAAACCATTACCTTGGTAAAGGTGTTTCGCAGGCGGTGGCCCATGTTAACGATGAGTGCCAAGTCATTGTGGGCATGGATGCCCACAATCAGCGCGCTGTTGATCATGCTTTGATTGCTGCTGATGGCACACCTAACAAAGGAAAGCTTGGTGCAAATGCTATTTTGGGCTGCTCACTTGCTGTTGCTCGTGCCGCTGCTATCTCTGCTGGTCTGCCTCTGCATGAGTATTTAGGCGGTGCTGGTGCGCATACTCTGCCAACTCCGATGATGAATGTTCTTAATGGCGGCGTACATGCCGATAACAACGTTGACTTCCAGGAATTCATGATTATGCCCGTAGGTGCTCCGACCTTTAAGGAGGCTCTGCGTTGGTGTGCTGAGGTCTATCACACCCTCAAGAATGTTCTCAAAGAGGCTGGCCTTAATACCGGTGTTGGCGATGAGGGTGGCTTTGCTCCTAACCTCAAGACTAATGCTGAACCCTTTGAATACCTCATGCGTGCGGTCAAAGAGGCTGGTTTTGAGCCAGGCCGTGACTTTATGTTTGCTATGGACCCCGCGAC
>NZ_CAMXYY010000154.1 GCF_947253395.1 uncultured Olegusella sp. | reverse complement strand
GATATTGGTTACGGGTAGTCCTGCTGCTCGTGATGCCGTATTGGCGACAGTTGATGATCTCAATACGCTCAGTTTGCCTCGGAAGGCAGATGAGGGTGAGCTGTCCATGGCAGTGGCGGACAACGATTTTGCCCTGCAAACGGGCAATCTTGTTGTGCATCGCCTACTATGCAGGCTATTTCTCCCACGACCCATCGGATATGCGATGATTGCGCTTCGCGCTATACCTCGCATTTGGGAGGGTCTGAGGCGACTGGCAAAAGGTGAGTTGACTGTTGAGGTTCTTGATGCAACAGCAATTACTGTGTCGCTTTTGCGCGGTGCATTCGCTGATGCTTCCACTGTTATTTTTCTACTTGGCCTCTCTGATATCCTGCAGGAACATATACAGAGACGCGCTCGCATTGCTTTGGCAGATGGACTTTTCACCCGTGCTGAGACCGTGTGGCGAATTATAGATGGTATTGACGTTGAAGTCTCGCTTGCAGATGTGCGCGAGGGTCATATTTTGCATATTCGTAGCGGTCAGGTCTTGCCTGTTGACGGCTTTATTGTGGCAGGAGAAGGTGAGCTTAACGAGGCAAGTATGACTGGCGAGTCTCGTCCTGTACATAAGGATAGGGGTATTACCGTTTATGCCGGCACAGCGCTTGAGGATGGTGACCTGCAGGTACAAGTAACAGCACCTCCAGGACGTGCGCGTATTGACCAGCTTGTCTCGATGGTAGAAAGCTCATCAGAGCTGAAAGCTGCAAGCCAAAGTCGTGCAGAACGACTTGCTGATGCACTTGTACCCTGGAGCTTTGCTGCATTTTTTGGTGTTTTGGCATACACGCGCAATTTCGTACGGGCTATGTCTGTGCTCATGGTGGACTACTCCTGTGCAATTAAAATTTCCACGCCTATTGCGGTGATGAGTGCGATGAAAGAGGCAGCTGACCGTAATGTGATTGTTAAGGGTGGCAAATACCTTGAAGCACTTGCGGCTGCTGATGTAATTGTTTTTGATAAGACAGGCACGCTTACCGTGGCAGAACCACGTGTCAAGCGGGTGTTGACATGCGCAGATGTAGATGAAGATACTCTGCTGCGCTATGCCGCTTGCGTTGAGGAACATTACCCCCACAGCGTAGCACGCGCTATTGTGCGCGAAGCAAAGCTACGCGGGCTACATCATGAACGAGAACTGCACGCTGAGGTGCGTTATGTGATAGCGCATGGCATCTCAACAACGATAGATGGTCAGGACACATTGATTGGGTCAGCCCATTTTATATTCGAAGATGAAGGAGTGCCACGCAACGAAGATTTGCTCAAACGGATTATTTGCGAGGAGCCAGACAGCTCTCACATTTATGTGTCAATGGCTGGTCGTTTGCTGGGTGCCATCTGTGTTTCTGATCCCTTGCGCCTCGAAGCAACTGAGGTTATTCGCCAGTTGCGGCTCTTAGGTATCAAGGATGTTGTGATGCTTACAGGGGATTCCAAGTACTGTGCTGCTACGGTTGCCGCAGAACTTGGTATTGACCACTATTATGCTCAGGTACTTCCCGAGGATAAGAGCGATTTTGTACAGCAGCTACGCGATGAAGGCCATGTCGTGGTAATGGTTGGTGATGGTATTAATGACTCACCTGCACTGGCGGCGGCAAATGTATCGGTAGCTCTTGCTGATGCAAGTGATATTGCGCGTGCCGTAGCGGATGTCTCAGTGCACGGCTCTTCCCTTGAGTCTCTTGTTGAGTTGCGAGTACTCTCGCAGCGACTTATGCAACGCATCCACCGTAAGTATCACTTTATTGTCATGTTCAACTCTGCGCTCATCGCACTTGGTGTGGCGCAGTTTATTACCATTACTACTGCTGCCTTTCTACATAATGCCTCGACACTTGCGGTTGCGACTCATAATGTGACTCCGCTGCTGCGGACTCAGCCGTCGCAAAAGCGTTTATCTGATTAACAAGGTTTGCCAGCAGATCAATCGCTCATATATATTGAGGAAGTATTTTTGAGTGGACTGAGGCTGAAAGCTTAGCTTTGGGGCATACGCGCAGAAGAGCTTGATGAGATACATTCGCAATAGAGAAGAGGTATCCGAGCATATAGCGTCGTAAAGTGCTGTATCTGCCAGCCATTATCTGCAAGAAATGTCATGTAGTCTGCTGCAGTCCACTGCTGCTCAAATGTAACGCCAGCAATTTCGAGAATACGTGTCCACAACCTAGCTTTCTGCTTGCCCTCACGCGCAACAAAGTTAGGCGCTACAAGTAAGCCGCCAGTTTTGAGTACACGATCTATTTCCGCAAGTACCCTCTCGGGGGCAGGGATTATATGCAGTGCATTTGCTATAACAACAACATCAAACGTATTATCTTCAAATGGCAGATCCACGGCGTTTGCAACCATAAAACTGAGATTTGCAGGTATCGTACCTTTTTGTGCTTCATGAATCATGCCTGAAGAATAATCTGTTGCTACAACCTTGTGGGCTGATGGTGCAATGTGCTTTGCGAGCTGTCCTGGACCACAGGCGATTTCTAATACATCTTTGTTCTCAACCAGTTGAGCAATGCGCGTATATATTGTCTCGAAAAGATGTTTTTCAGACCTCAATGCCAAGTTATAAATCGGTGCAAACCGATCCCAAGTCTTTTGATTCATACTAAACTCCTTATAGTTAGATAAGACTAACTATAATATGCTAGTCGATTTCTTGTAATTTTGGCGTACAAATCTGTAAGCAAAACCATCCCAATCGTTGCAACCTCAGGTTGCAACGATTTTTTCTTACCCCATCTACCTGGGAGTTTTCAAGAATATGCAGGTAGATTGCTTGTGTTGCAACCTCAGGTTGCAACGATTTGCTCATCCCCCAACAGGGATCTGCCACCTTGCTACCATACCTACCTGTTGCAACCTCAAGTCGCAACGATTTTTTCTTACCC
>NZ_CAMXYY010000153.1 GCF_947253395.1 uncultured Olegusella sp. | reverse complement strand
GTACTGTATTATGTAGCGACATCCAATAGGTATAACAGCTATCCATAGATGTTGGTCCCCATCTGGTAGAGGACATCTCTGCTGGAAGAAACATTTCATGGTTTTGGATTCCGTAAACAGCACTCACTAGCGCTAACAAAACACCAATAATGAGAGCGACATAATATTTTCTGTTTCGAAATGCACGAGAGAATTCAATTTTGAGAAGTTGGCTCATTTCTTATCACCTTCCACTTCTTCAACAAGCGGAATGTGATATTGCACATCAGAACCGTCTATACCAATAATAAACTCTGGAGAGTTCACATCAGAGTCTGGGCCAAGATAAAATCCTAGCTCCATTTGCTTTTCTTCACCAATGTTTAGTGTGTAGTTTAAATACTCGTGCTCAGAATGTGTGTGGGTCGCATGATTAAAGTAGTCTATGTCACTTGCTAAATTGAGCTGAAATACTGATGCGTTATACCCATCGGTATCACCTGTGGTTCCATTAGGCACAGCACTCACGTTCTTAAGGGTAAACGTTACAAGAGCAAATTTACTTTTCTCATCATTTGTTGGTGCAACGCCATCTTCGCCAACCTTAAGCCCCGCTTCCTTGGGACTATCAAACACCCTGTACGAATCTACGGTCACTTGCATTACGCCAGACCAATCATAATATACTCCTCTCAAATATCCCTCTTGGGTATCCACCACATCGTCCTTGGAATCTAGCGTTAGGGTTTTATGCATGCTTCCCTTAAATCTTTTATTATTTTTAAACTCCCTTATTAGTTGATCAGACTGTCTAGATAAGACATATTGATAGCTAAGCCACCCACCATATGCAACGACCACAACACCAATAAGCACTGCAAGCAATCTTATGGTTCGCATTTCGCTTTTTTTAATATTCACCAGCAGCTCCTTCTAGCATGAAAAACTAGGCATGCATGAGAGAAGCATTGCCAGCGCTACAGCAATCGTTAAAGCGAAGGGCTTTTTGTGCAACATAATCTCATCCTTCCTTTTGTAATTTCTCGAGCGCCCTTAGTGAGGTCAATGATTGGTTAGCTGCTCACTCTTTACTAGTCATCAGGGCACTAGAGTTAGGAAGGATGGCTGATTACATGCCTATACCTCGTAATATGCAGTTCACTAGACCTTTGCGCTCATGAACATCAAGTACCTTATAGGCACTGGTTCGAGCGGCACCTATTGCGGAAGGAGAGTAGCCCATACGGATAGCAATTTCTTTTATACTAAAACCGCGCACGATGCCCAACGATACGCGAGACTGAATCTCGTCCAAGCCGCGGGATTCCAGATAGTGAAGTATCCGCTCATCGGTAGAAAGAGGCAGTTTCTCCAAAAGCTCGTTACTCGCAATTCTGTTATAGAGATGCATACCGCAAACAACTGTAGCAGCACTCAAAGACACTGATGCTATACCGGCGAAAAACAAAAAGACCTGTTGTAACACAGCTGGTCCGCCCAACCACAAAAGATAGCTTGGATGCGCTGAGAGCAGCTGTGCGTATTTATCAACTGCAACCAACATTGCAACGATACCCAAACCAAAGAAGATAAGGTATCTTGACAACGACGTTAGTCTAGTTACTGAGCGATTACCTTCGCTATACGCTGCCAAAAACTGCGCAAGCATCAACGCACACCAGATAAAAAGAGCGAGTGGACATATGCTCCAGATTCCCTGTTGCAACACCAACACTAAACTAGCTATGGATACAATAATTAAAGGTATACGTTGCTTATCACCTCTGTGTTTTACGGACATCATTCCTGAAAATAAAGTTAAAGTCGTAATAAACGGAACAAGCAGGGGCAACATACAAAGCCCAGTAGAGATGCGCCACGTTTCCTCAAATGTGACGCCAATCCCAAACGCAACAACAAACATTGCAAAGTTCGCAGGAGAAGCTTCGCAAAAAAATGATGGCTGCTCACTCGCCGCTTGAAGAGCTCCCACATTTTCTGTCATCTTCCCAGACAATCGGATAAATGCCATCGAGAGGACTGCGGCAATACCAACTGCAATTACCCAGCAAACAGTACCAAACGAAGAAAATGCTACGAGACATGACGCGCTTGGAATGGCGTATACAAGATTAGCAATACGTATCGTTCGAATGGCAATACGTACACACATCAGTAAGCAAACCATAAGGATTGCAAATGCAATTAAATACCACAAGGATGTTATTGAGTCCCTAGGCCAGTCTTCTGTCTGGACATGATTCAGGTGATATACCACACAGATACCAACTGCCCATAGAAGACACAAGCTAAAGAGTATCCAATATCGCTTTGTACTCGTCTCGTTAAGAACTTCTGATGCTTCGTCAAAACGACGAGTAAAAAGATATCGTTTATTAGCACCAAATAAAATACAGGCACAGGCAACGCCCAGCGTTATATGACGCCCTAAACCCCACGGATGCATAGCAGCTCCGATTGGGAAGAGCAGCAAATAAGCTAGCGATAACGGGCCGCACAACCAAACATAAATCGGCAAACGCAATAATTGTTGAATTTTGTTTGCTTGTACACTATCTATAATTTTTTCGCTTTGCTCTATGCAGGTCTTCGCTATTGTTTCTGATACCGAGTCAAAATTAGTCTCTTTGTTGTCCTGAAAACGTGATTCCAATTCTTGGGCATCGGCAACATGAAGCTTTTTATAGGATCGTCTGAGATATGTGCGCACCGTAGGTGCACTAATACCAAGCACTTCGGCGGACTCAGAGGAAGTTTTTCCTGCCAACATCAGTTCAATTGCTGAAATTTCGCGCTCGCTAAGACCAGCCTCTATACACGCTATGCGTACAATATCAGATTTTTCTTTTGGCATCGATACAACAACGGGGGAGTCCTTTTGTCTCTGCAACTCATGCACTGATTTCACAAGTAATATGAACGCGAGAATAAGAAGTACGCATGCACCCATGCCAACAACTGTCATATTAACTACGCGAGTTACCAC
>NZ_CAMXYY010000152.1 GCF_947253395.1 uncultured Olegusella sp. | reverse complement strand
CCCTATATTGATTCGACAGGTATTGGCGTACTGGTAGCATTTGCGCATAAGGCGTTTGAGGCTGGCATAGCATTTCATGTCACCAATCCACAACGCAATGTTGCGCGCGTTTTCACGCTGCTTGATGTGGCCGATAAGCTTGGCGTGCGTGAAAGCGACTAGGGCGTCCTAATTACTGAGTTCTAAAGAAGAGGAGCCAAGGTGTTTGGTATCGGCACAACAGAGATGGTCATCATCTTGATCTTTGGTTTTTTGCTCTTTGGCCCGGATAAATTGCCGGGTATGGGCAGGACGATTGGCCGTATGCTGCGTCAGTTCCGTGATGCACAGGAGGGTTTTACGCAGGTTGTGCAGGCTGAGGTGGTCGACCCGCTTTCTGATGCGCTTAACGATCCAGCTGAGGCAAAGGCCAAGCGTGATGCGATGGCTGCAGCTGCTGCAGAGGATGCGGACCTTGATGAGGACATGGCAGCAATTGCTCACAAGGAGACCTTTGCCGAGCGCCGTGAGCGTCTCAAGGCTGAGCGTGCCGCTGCTGAAGCTGCTGCAAAAGAAGCCGCCGAAGCTCAGAAGAGTTCTTCTGAGGGCACAACTTCGGTAGAAGATGCTGACTTGGATGCTGATCTTGATGCGGACAGTGATGCTCCTGCAGCGCCTGTTGCCGCTCCTGTAAAGCCTGATACGAGTGCTGCTGCGCTGTATGCCCTCACCCCCAGGAAGGAGGGAGGGGACGCGCAAGAGTAGCGTTCCCGTATAGATATGCCTATTGGTCCTGCGCGTATGCCCTTGTTGGATCACCTTGGCGAGCTTCGCCGGAGGATGACCATTATTATCGTTTCGGTACTTATTACGACTGTGGTCGTATATGTGGCTACCCCAACGCTTATCGCGATGATGATGGATGCTATCCGTCAGGCTCTGCCCAAGGGTACAGAGCTCACCGTACTTACCGCCTTAGGTGGCTTTACTATCCGCTTTAAAGTGGCACTCTTTTTTGGCGTGATTGTCTGCACGCCTATCATCGTTTGGGAGATTTTTGGTTTTGTGCTGCCAGCTCTTAAGGAAAAAGAACGTCGATGGGTAGTTCCTACCTTTATGATTATGGTTTTTCTTTTCTTCTTGGGTATGGCTTTTTGCTATGCGGTGATTTTGCAGGCGGCGTTTGGCTGGTTGGTTGAGCAAACAATCGAGATGAACGCTAATGTCGTGGCAGAGGCCACCGACTACCTTAATTTGATGATGCTGCTTGAAGTTGCGTTTGGCGTGACCTTTCAGTTGCCGCTCTTCGTTTTTTACCTGTCGATTTTGCATGTTATTCCCTACAAGGCTTTCCGTGAAAATTGGCGCTATGTCTATGTAGGCCTGTTGGTATTGACCGCCTGCTTTACCCCTGATGCATCACCTATGACCATGCTGCTGATGTATTTCCCCATGGTACTTTTGTACGAGATTGCTCTTGCAGTTGCTCGACAAGTTATTACGGTGCGCGATGGCAAAGCAGCGCTTAAGTGGAGTCGCGAAGATTACGAGGAACATCAAGACGAGCTCGAAGCTCGCAAACTCGCCCGGCAGGAAGCTGAGCAACAAAAAGCTCTTGCAAAGAAAAAGTCCTAAGTCCAGCTTTGTATAGGACATTATCAAGAAAGGCTCAGAAGCTTGATACTAATTGTCACCGAGAAAAATGATGCTGCCCAACAGATTGCACGATTGCTCTGTGACATTGGCAAGCCAAAGCCAGATAAGGTTTACAACACGCCCATCTACCGTTTTAGTCATGATGGGCATGACTGCGTAACAATTGGTCTACGTGGGCATATTATGGCCCCCGACTTTCCGCCGGCATTGAGGTTTAATCAGCGTGAAGGTTGGTATGCAGAAACTCTTTCAGGCGAGCATTTAGCTGCGGATTTGCCCGATGGCTTGGATCGTCCACCCTACACGAGCAAGCGTAAACCTTACCTCGCTGATGGTATCGATATCAAAGGCTGGAAGGTCCCCAGCCTCCCGTATTTAGTTTGGGCTCCTATCGAAAAACAGCCTGCTGAAAAAGAAATCATCCGTGCGCTCAAAAATCTTGCGAAGAAGTCTGATGCCATTATTATTGGCACAGACTTTGACCGCGAAGGTGAGCTTATTGGATCAGATGCCTTGCGGCAGATGCAGCAGGTTGCTCCTGAAGTTCCCGTGTCTCGTGCACGCTATTCAGCCTTTACCAAATCGGAGATTGACCACGCCTTTGCCAATTTGGTACCGCTTGACCACGATCTCGCAGATGCGGGTGAGAGCCGCCAATATATTGATCTTATCTGGGGCGCTGTGTTGACTCGTTACCTCACGATGGCACACTTTGGTGGCTTTGGAAATGTGCGCTCGGCTGGTCGCGTGCAGACACCTACCCTTGCGCTGGTAGTTGAGCGTGAGCGCGAACGTCAGGCGTTTGTTCCCAAGGATTATTGGGTCATTTGGGGTATGGCGCATCGCCAGCAAGATGATGTTGAGAGTGCTTTTCGTATTTCTCATTCTGGCACCAAGGAAGGTCGCTTTTGGGAAGCAGAGCTTGCAGCTGAGATTTTTGCGCGTGTCTGTGATGCTAAGGAAGCAACGATTAGTGCTGTGAGCAAAAAGACACGTACCGTGCGTCCACCAGCGCCTTTTAATACAACCTCACTGCAGGCAGCGGCAGCGTCTGAAGGTCTTTCTCCTTCGCGTACTATGCGTTTGGCAGAGTCACTCTACATGGATGGTCTGATTTCCTACCCTCGTGTTGATAATACGGTCTATCCGCGCTCTCTTGATTTGCGCGATGTTGTAAAGACTCTTTCGGCTGTGCCTAACTACCGTCCGACGTGCACAGAGCTGCTTGGCAAATCAAAGCTGACTACCACCCGTGGAAAGCAGGAAACTACCGACCATCCGCCTATTTACCCTACTGCGGCGGCGGATCCTCATAAGCTCCAGCCAGCCGCGTGGAAGCTCTACAACCTTATTG
>NZ_CAMXYY010000151.1 GCF_947253395.1 uncultured Olegusella sp. | reverse complement strand
GAAATGCGCCGACAACAAGCCGTCAGCGGTCGAAACCGTCCAGCCATTCTCGGCAGTGTAGACCTCGGGGCTGCCCAAGGTAATCATGGGCTCAATGGCCAACACCATGCCGACCTGTAGACGAACCCCGCGACCCCGCTTTCCATAATTGGGAACGTTGGGATCCTCGTGCATGTCGCGGCCAACGCCATGACCCACGTAGTCGCGCAACACGCCATAGCCGTGCTTCTCGGCAAGGCTTTGGCATGCGTAACCAATGTCACCGATGTGGTTTCCAGGAACTGCCTGCGCAATCGAAGCCTTAAGGCAGTCGCGCGTCACTTCGCACAGCGCCTTGGCCTCATCGGAAGGCTCGCCAACGTAGAAGGTCCACGCGTTGTCGCCTGCCCAACCGTTGACGGTAGCTCCCGTATCAATCGAAACAATGTCGCCCTCGGAAAGGCGAACGTCAGCAGATGGAATACCATGCACAACTTCATCGTTTACGCTTGCGCAAATCGAACCTGGAAAACCTTGATACCCCTTAAATGTCGGGATAGCGCCATGCATACGAATGACGCTCTCCGCAATTTGATCAAGCTCTAAGGTACTAACGCCAGGCCTAATAGCAGCGCCAACGCGACGTAATGCCAGTTTTGACACGGCACCTGAAGCTTTGAGTTCTTCAATCTGCTGCGGTGTTTTGATAATAATCATAGACCGAGCCGATCCTTTACTGTTGTATATACCTCATCAACAGGCCTGTCCCCATCGACCTTGACGAGAAGACCGCGCTTCTCGTAATACGAAATCAAGGGGAAGGTTTGTTGCTGATACACATCCAAACGATGTGCAATCGTTTGTGGTTTGTCATCTTCGCGCTGATACAGTTCGCCCGAGCACTTGGGACATACGTTGTTGCGCTCACTTGCTGCTTGGGCGTTGGTCATGTACCCGCAGTCACGGCAGGTACGACGCGAGCTCAAGCGCTCGATAATGACGTCGTTTTTGACGTCGACGAGAAGAGCATCCGTGATACTTTTGCCCAAGGTCTCAAGCTCTGCGTCAAGCGCTTGCGCTTGTGCAACATTGCGAGGAAAACCATCCAAAATAAAGCCAGCGGCGGCGTCGGGGGCACTTAAGCGCTCCTTCACAAGGCCGATAACCAGCTCATCGGGAACGAGTGCGCCCGTCTTCATAAACGACTGAGCCTGAATACCCAGAGGGCTCTGTGCTTTAACAGCCGCACGAAGCAAATCTCCAGTCGAGATATGAACAACGCCAAACTCATCCACAAGCCTTTGAGCTTGGGTTCCTTTGCCAGCGCCAGGAGCGCCTAATAATACGATGTTCATGTGTCTCACTCTTTCCTAACGCTTACATGAAGGCTACATCTGCTTACAATCGCGCACGAACGCATGCGAGCACACGCGAGCGCGTGATCTTTTCGGCAAGGCTTATTTGAAGAAGCCCTCATAATTGTGCATCTTGAGTTGTGCCTCAAGCTGCGAAATGGTGTCTAAGCCAACGCCTACCATAATCAAAATGGAGGTACCACCAAAGGTTCGAATGAGCGCATTGGAGGTAAAGGTAAAAACAATGGATGGCACAACAGCGATCAATGCCATGAAGATTGCTCCTGGCAAGGTAATGTGATCAAGCGTGCTCTTAATGTACGCCGCTGTTGCAGAACCAGGACGAACGCCTGGAATAAAGCCACCCTGCTTACGGAGGTTATCGGCAGTATCGTCTGGATTGAAGACCATCGACGTATAGAAATACGCGAAGAAGACGATGAACATGACCGACAAAATCCAGTTCACCCAGCCAGTCGAGATTGCATTCGCAAAGCCGCTGATCCAGGCAACGCCTGGGAAGAAGACGGCAATCTGGGCGGGGAAATACAAAATGGTAGACGCAAAGATGATGGGGACGACGCCAGCCGTATTGACCTTAATGGGCAAATAAGTTGACTGACCACCCATGATACGACGCCCGATAACGCGCTTAGCATACTGGATAGGGATCCTGCGCTGACCACGCTCGATGTACACAATGAAGGGTACGACAATAGCGATGATCAGCAATGTTCCTGCTGCGTACAGAAGACCCATGTTGCCAGAGCGAATGGTGCTCTGGATAGCCGTGGGAAAACCACTCATGATGTTGGTAAAGATAATCAACGACATGCCATTACCAATACCGCGCTGCGTAATAACCTCACCAAGCCACATGATCATGATGGCACCAGTGACCATGGTTACTACTACAACAGCATCCATGAGCAGCTCTGGCGCGCCAGTATTGGCAAAGCTAATGCCAAAGGCGGGGCTCTTGTACAAGAATAAATAGCCAATAGCGCTGATAAACGCGAGCACAATCGTAATGTAGCGGTTGTACTGGGTAATCTTGCGCTGACCCGACTCGCCTTCCTTCACTAATTCGGCCAAAGAGGGAACGACTGTCTGCATCATCTGCATGATAATTTCGGCAGTGATGTAGGGCATAATACCCAAGCTAAAGAGCGAGACACGCGAAAGCGCACCGCCCGAGAAGAGGTCTAATACCGAAATAAAGTTCGCGTTTGCTGACGCAGACTTGTATGCCGCGAGCATTCCCGCGACAGGAATGCCCGGTACAGGCAGGTGTGCACCAAGCCTGTACAGGAGCAAAATACCAAGCGTCAATAAAATTTTGTTACGCAATTCCTTAATACGGAATGCATTGGCGATTCCCTTTAGCACGGGAGATCAACCTTTCCTCCAGCCGCTTCAATTTTAGCTTGAGCAGAAGCGGAAACCTTGTCCACCTTGACCGTAAGCTTCTTGGTGAGCTCACCGTCGCCGAGAATCTTAACGGGAATAAACTCACTCTTAATGACGCCCTTCTCGAGAAGAGCAGCGCCATCGACAACGTCGCCGTCATTAAAAAGACCATTCAGACGAGAAACGTTGACAGGGGCATATTCAACGCGGTTGATGTTTTTGAATCCAGGAAGCTTAGGAAGGCGCATAGCCAGTGGCTGCTGTCCACCCTCGAATCCCGA
>NZ_CAMXYY010000150.1 GCF_947253395.1 uncultured Olegusella sp. | reverse complement strand
ACCATGGTACTAAGAAAAATTTTGTCAGTACCATAGTTATTTCTCACATGAATTTTTTTATTGGCCTTACTTCTTGACCATGCCGTGACGAACAGCCCATTTACGGCGATCGGTATCGTTGAGAATGCGTTTGCGCATACGAATATGCTTGGGCGTCACCTCAACGAGTTCGTCATCCATGATGTACTCCAGCGCTTCTTCCAAAGAGAAGGTTTTGGGAGGAGTGAGCTGCACGGAAATATCTGCTGTCGAAGAGCGTTGGTTGCCAAGGTTTTTGGTGCGCGCAATATTGACAACCATATCACCTGGACGACTGCGCTCCCCCACCAGCATGCCTTCATAACACTCGGTACCCGGTTCAACAAAAAGACTGCCGCGTTCTTGCAAGGTGCCCAAAGCATAAGCCACAGCCTTTTCGGTCGACATTGAGATCATGGCGCCATTATCGCGGCTACCAATGTTACCCACAAAGGGTCCGTATTCGAGGAAGGTATGATAAAAGACCGCATCACCATGAGTGACATTCATGATTTTATTCTTAAGACCCATAATGCCGCGCGTAGGAATGGTGAACTCTAGATGCGTCTGGGTAGTACCCGTCTCCATACTGGTCATCGCACCGCCACTGTTACCAAACACCTCAATGACCTTGCCGGAAAACTCGCCGGGACATTCAACAACCGCCTGCTCAATAGGCTCGAGGCGCTCCCCATCAGCGGCTTTTTTGAACAAAACACGCGGGCGACCCACCTGAAACTCAAAACCCTCACGACGCATTGACTCCATGAGCACCGAAAGGTGAAGGATACCGCGCCCCGCGACCTCAACACCAGTTTTGTCGGATAACTCCTCAATACGCATCGTGACATTATTTTCAGCTTCTGCCATCAAACGTTCTTTAAGCTGACGACCACCAACAATATCACCATCGCGACCCACTAAAGGTGAGGTAGATGCTTCAAACACAATGGAAAGCGTAGGGGGGTCAATTTCAATGGGATCAAGTTCAACAGGATTTTCAGGATCGGTGTACACATCGCCAATATCAGTCGAATCGATACCCACGACAGCAGCGATATCGCCTGCAACAACTTCTTTACACTCTTTACGGCCAAGATAGTCAAAGGTAAACAGCTGCTTGATTTGAGCCATAGTGCGCGAGCCATCATTTTTAACGACAAGTATCTTGTCCCCATTGTGAATGGTTCCAGCATACACACGGCCAATGCCAATACGACCGACATACTCAGAGTGATCGATAGTGACGCATTGCATCGCAAGTGAACCAGCAGGATCGACGTCGGGTGCAGGTAGAGAATCAACAATCATATCCAGCAGCGGCAGCATATCATCATTGCCGTCATCAGGATCGAGACGAGCAAAGCCATTTACTGCCGAGCAGTACACCACGTGTTCCATTGCAAATTCAAGCTGATCGTCGCTTGCACCTAAATCCATCATTAAATCGAGGCATGCATTCAAGGCGTTCTCAGGATCTGCTCCATCACGGTCTATTTTGTTGATAACAACCATCACAGCAAGGCCTGCATCAATGGCGTGGCGCAGTACAAAACGTGTCTGTGGCATAGGACCTTCTGCGGCATCAACAAGCAGGAGAGCTCCGTCTGCCATCTTAAGTACACGCTCTACTTCACCACCAAAGTCAGCATGTCCTGGAGTATCAATAACATTGATTTTGACATCTTTGTAATCAATAGAAATATTTTTGGCCAAGATAGTGATACCGCGTTCGCGCTCCTGATCGTTGGAGTCAAGAACCCTCTCTTCTACCTGTTGGTTTTCGCGAAATGCGCCGCTTGCTTTGAGTAGCTGATCAACCAAGGTAGTCTTACCGTGGTCAACGTGGGCAATAATTGCAATATTTCGGATGGATTCTTGAAGCATACTTATCCCATCTATCAAGACGGCCGCAAAACGGCACATAGCTTTGGAATGTCGGGCAGACGCCCAAATAAAAACTACAGTAAGGGCTCAACTTCACCAGCAGCAGCAGGCTCGGTCCACTGAAACTTTTTGCCTTTTCCCCGCCCTTTTACATAGCTATAAGCTGAATAGCTTTTATAACCTTTTTCACCAAATTCTAGAAGCAACGCATCTTGATAGCTGTCATCAGCAGCAGCGATTGCGCCCTCATAGGCGATAGCATAACGAACAGGCATCCCAAGCCCAGCTTCTTTGTCTCCTTTATGGTGATTGATTTCTTTAATGCGCGTATAAGCCTCATTAATCAAAGCTTCCGAGCCATCATCGCTAAGTTCAAAGCTCGCAGTATTGCCTTGGTCATCTTCTATGACAAGCAGGACGCCCATTTGCGTACCTGTGGCAAGAAGGTCTAGCGCATCTCCAAAAAGCTCAGACGAAAGTCGGTCTGTCTCAGCCGAGATGCCATCGCGGCGATTGTTATGGTTAAAACGAGTCATGCACATCTTTTCTTTGAATCTAAAGTTTCTTTGCGATGGTAGCGCACTTGAACAATGTGCGTACGGCTCTAGACAACATGCACTTCTTGACCACAAAAAATCGCCAGACACAGCTGATAGTAAGGTTTTGACTGAGATTGATTTTCGCTCTGCTACAAGCGGCATTGTTCTGCTTGCCAAACGCCACAGATCGTTTCAAGCAGCACGGTCCTGCTTGCCAAACGCCACGGATCATTTCAAGCAGCACGGTCCTGCTTGCCAAACGCCACGTTCCGTTTCAGAAAAAATGTCAAACGCCACATTCCGTTTCAAAGGGTCTGACGTTTGCCCAGGTAGATTTTTTTCGCGTGAAATGAAACGTGGCTTTTGGCTAAAAAAATGAAATAGAACGTGGCGTTTGGCACTCAGCATGAAACGCAACGTGGCTTTTGACATCTGGTGTGAAATAGAACGTGGCTTTTGATATCAGTGCGGGAGGGACGTGAAATGAAACGTGGCTTTTGATATCCGGAATGAAACAGGGTGTGACTTTTGGCAGCTGGTATGAAACGAAGCGCAGCTTCTGCTACAGGCGATGGATTGTCTATCGCTCCAGG
>NZ_CAMXYY010000149.1 GCF_947253395.1 uncultured Olegusella sp. | reverse complement strand
AATCTTGGTAACGTCTAGGTTGGTGTCGATAGAGCTCAGTGTACGAGATGTATTGGAACCATTCGCAATAATCTGAGTAGCACCGGTAATCTGAATACCACCGTTATGAGCATCACCCAGATCTCCTGTCTCAAGGTCAAAGTCAAAAGGCTTGAATTCGCTCATCCACTTGAGATAGGCCTTCCAGTCTTCAGCGTCCGTCTTACCATCGCCATTAAAGTCAAAGATGATCTTGGTGCCAAGCTTGTCGGCAACATGCTTGGAAGCCTTGTCGATTACAGATTCAGGTTTTGTGGGTTCAGTGGGAGCTTGGGGCTGCTTTTTAAGAGTCTCGGGCTGCTTGGCTTCAGCATTAAGCTTGGAATCTGCCGCAGCAGCATTGCTCACCTCAGCCTCTGGTGACTTTTCACTTTCACTAGCCTGCTCTTCAACTTTGGGGGCTTCTTCGGCAGGAAGCTCAGAAGTTTCGCTCGGCGCAACAGTTATATCGTTGGCTACGACAGGCGTCTCCACAGTCACGGTGGCTGGATCGTCTTCCTTGACACTCGTCTCATGAGCATCACTGGCCACCGCAACAACAATGGCTTCGGGCTCCTTGAGAGGCTGAAGCTCGGTGGCATGTGCCGCAACAGGATGAGCCAACATAGCGGTGACTAGAGTCGCAACGATGCCAAAGAGCATCTTGCGCTTTGACCACGCGCTATGTGCAGCGCGTGCATCAAGAATGGCGAGCATTCTTCTTTGATTCATTTCTCCTCCTAGGGACAATAACTTAAGCTCAAACGAGCTTAATAATGAGAAATGGACTTAAGAATGAGTAAGCAGAGTCGGCTAATGGTATATCGATTTTTGTATAAATACTAAATTCTGCTCAGCGTTATGAACTATTTTAAAGATTGCAATGGATGTTTTTGAAAACCCATTTATAAATGACCAATACTTATAAATTTTATGAGTGGCAGTAGAAAATACTTTTACTAGCTCTTGCTCAGTCGCTTGCCAAAAATACAGCGCATCCCTATGTAATAAATGCTCTTTGCATGCAAAAGCCCACTTCCAAAAGAAGTGGGCTTATTAGCTCGAGTGCCACGGTGTCAAGCAGAGCAGAGTCTACTGTTTCCTACTGCTTAGTAGTTGACAACCTGCTCCTCGAAGTATGCCTGTGGGTGATTGCAGACGGGGCAGATCGCGGGGGCCTCAGCACCGACATGCAGGTGGCCACAGTTGAGACACTTCCAAACCTTGACACCAGGACGAGTGAAGACATCGCCCTTCTCAACGTGCTCAGCGAGCTTGCGGTAACGCTCCTCGTGAGCCTTCTCAACCGCACCAACCAAAGCAAACTTTGCTGCAATTTCAGCAAAGCCCTCTTCCTTGGCAGTAGCAGCAAAACCAACATACATGTCGGTCCACTCATAGTTCTCGCCATTAGCTGCATCATTAAGGTTGGTCAGGGTATCAGGCACATCACCATCATGAAGATACTTAAACCAGAGCTTTGCATGCTCCTTCTCGTTAACAGAAGTCTCAGCAAAGATATTGGAGATCTGAACGTAACCTTCCTTCTTTGCCTTGCTGGCATAGTACTCATACTTGGTGTGGGCCTGGGACTCACCTGCAAAAGCCGCCTCAAGGTTCTTCTTAGTCTGGGAATTCTCAAAATCGACTGCCATAAGGGCCTCTCCTCTCATGAAACAATTCAACTGTTAGACATGCCAACGCCCCTCGTCTAGATAGCAAAAGCCCTCCCCTTCAAGCTCTTGCAACAGACTCGTGACCTCGGTCACATCTAAGGAGAGTCTACCCGCTTTCTCCTCAAGTTTCGAGAGTTCTTTGGTAAGTAACGTAACATCCGCATCATTTCCGCCACGTGCCTTCAAAAGTAGCCTTATGAGAGCCGCTCTTTTCTGACGATGCGAGCCTTCAAAACGAGATTGCTTGACATGCGAACGTGACCTACGAGAAGGATTAGGAAGATTTGCTTTAAGAAATGCACCGTAATCAAGCAAGGCATAATACCAGCTACGAGGGTTATCAGCCTCATCAGTGCTTTCAGGAGGACAGGTCTGCTCAACAAGAGGAGCAATTTTCTTGTCGGGCACATCAAGCTCATGAGGAAAGAGTTCGTGAAGAAATACTGTCCTCACGTTTGTTTCAAGATATATGCCAGGAAGTCCCCATGCAAAAGCTCGAATACCTGCCGCCGTAGCAGGTCCCACACCTGGCAAGGCAAGCAAACCTTTAAGATCATAAGGAAACTTTCCACCTTGATGCACAATCATCTGCGCGGCTTTTTGTAGCGAAAGTGCCCGACGGTTGTAGCCCATCCCTTGCCATTCCTCAAGCACATCGGCAACAGATGCCACTGCAAGAGCTTCTACGTTAGGAAAGCGCTCAAGCCACTTTTGCCAGCGACCATCTACGCGTACCACCTGTGTCTGCTGCAGCATCACCTCACTGAGCCAGGTTGCATAGGGGTCACGTGTGCGCCGCCAGGGCAGGTCGCGGTAAAGCTCACGTCCTTTAGCAAGCACCTTTATACGAAATTCAGCAAGCTGCGCTGCGTCAAATTGTGCCACGCCTGTCGGAGGCGTAACATCTCTCGTCAAAGCCCAACGTACGCTGCACCTATCAGCACCATCCAACGCGCGATGCATATGAGGGCCATCTTGCCCGTTATTCAACGCTAAAGAAGGATTTGCGGTGGGTGGTTTGGGCATCTTTTATCTACTCCTGTCTTAAGGCAAAAAGAGCTTGGCATGTTGAGGAAACATCAGACACAGGCAGGCCCTTAAGCCTCCTTTGTTGTCTTATAAGCATATAAGAAAAGATATGTGGCTACGTATATGTCTTATCCATATCTCATTATGTTCCGATCTGGAGTTGGGTTAACTGGTGCGGTAAACCTTCTGAGTACCTGCTTTGCGTATACATGCAGCCAGAAGCCACACGTTATTTCACAGCACTCCTGGCCAGATGCCAAACGCCACGTTGCGTTTCATGCCATGTACCAAAAGCCACGTTCTACTTCACTTTTTTAGCCAAAAGCCACGTTTC
>NZ_CAMXYY010000148.1 GCF_947253395.1 uncultured Olegusella sp. | reverse complement strand
GAACCATCTGTTGCGATGAAGCTTTGTTACCGTTTCCACCTCATATAGGCAATGGAATCAGACAGGCGTTTTGCTTATATGCTCAATTTGAACATGACTGAGTATCCGATTAAGTTACGGTCAAATGGCTGATGAGTTAGCTGGCACTGCCTTCTGTCTCTGAGTCGCTTGAGATGGTCATAGGAATATTTGCTATCTTGTCGATAGAGCGCAACTTACCATCACCAAAATCGATATATATCAGACCTGCACTTTGGTTATTTGGCATGCCCATATCAAAGGAGTAGGCAAGATGTGCTTTGCCGTCCGCGCCTCCATCATCACGATGAAGAATAAATATGTTGGGATCTTGGGTGGCTTCTACCGTGCCGTTAATCTGCTTTTCATCTTGGGGATTTGCCTGCCAGGTGATTGTGCCCGTTTTTTCATCAGGATGAGAAAAGCTTACAGATGTTTGTGTATCGCCTTCAAAGGCGCCAGGATATTTTGTAGGAGTGCCGTGGCTTTGATATGTTCCCGTTAGCTTGAAACCCTCTTTTGAAGCGATAACGTAGGCTTGGGCTTCTTTTTGTGCTTTGGCCATAAGTCCTGCAAGTATGCCTACGACAACAAGGAGCAGCACAATAATTATCTCGCGCCAACGCCGCTTAAGGAGTTCGCCCATATTTTTCATTATGTGATCCTCACATTCTTAAACGAATGAGAATACTAAGACGAAAGAAGAGCATCCACGATGGCAAGAGGGCCTGCCTGTCAGGGACGAATTTTTATTCTGTTCATTTTAAAACTCCTTGCGTTGCCGAATAAAACAACTACCAAGTTAAGTAGTAGCATGCATTTTTTTATAGTTGCTTAAGTTCTTCTTAATTACCGCGAGTGGTACAAGAGGGATCTGTAAAAAACTGATGCTTAAGTACAAACTGATGCTTAAGTACATCCTCTGAAGGGGTTTGGTTGTCTTACTGTTTTTAGATGCTTGCTGGTAACTCTCGGTCTTTGAACTGTGCTGCTGCAAGATTAGTAGTTATGAGCCGAATTAACACTTCGGCACTGTGCGCTACAGATACTGTGAGTACGTAGCTCTGCTTGGTTGTATAGAAAAAAAGCCTAGGAGTCGATGTGACGTCCTAGACTTTGCTTGTGAATAAGCCAATCGCGTATACCGCAGGTCATCGCATGCAAGTAAAACTTACATTGGCAGGGTAGGAGCGACAAAAGTTCTCGTTTGATACTCGCGATCCAGTGCAAAGAGACCTTGTGGCGTGGTGCCAAAGAGCTTCATGTTAGAAATCACCTCGGCAGCATGAGCCTCTTCTTCACCCTGCTCTTTGATAAACCAATCAAGCATCTGCATCGTGCGGAAGTCATTGACCTCTTTGGCAGTGGCATAGCAGTCATTGACAAGTGAGGTGACATATTCCTCGTGTTTGAGGCCCTCTTCCAGCGGCTCAAGATCGTTCTTAAATGTCTTGGTGGGCTCCTCAAGAGCAGACATCTTGACATTCACACCGTTATCAAGGAGGTAACGGCGCAAAATCTTGGCATGAGCAACTTCTTCTTGAACCTGAATCATGTACCAGTTGGCAAAACCCTTAAGACCGCGCATCTCATAATAATCCGCGAAAGTCAGGTAGTAATACGCCGACCACAGCTCCCTGTTGATTTGATAATTGAGTTTCTCGGCAACCTTTGCATCGAGTGCCATAGCAATCCTTTCCTTATGATGGGTGCATTACTGAGTACCTATTTGATATACCCTGCATGCCTTTAAGATTTCTCCAGATTTTTGAACTAAATATTTTGTCGATTTTTTTATAACTTGCACAGAGCTGAGGTACAACGGTATAAAGACAAAAAGATGAACGGAGATGGCTGGTGTGACGGTAAGCAGTCCAACATTACAGGCGGACGGGGAAGCAACACAGCGCAAGCGAGAAGAGATGCTCACGCAGCCCATAGGTCCCCTTATCTTGCGCCTGGGTGCACCATCAGTGATTGCTAACATCGTAACAACCATTTATAACCTTGCAGATTCATTTTTTATCGGACAGATTTCGACTGCCGCAGAGGGCGCTGTGGGCGTGGCATTTTTTGTTATGACCCTTATCCAAGGTATTGGGTTTTATTTTGGTCAGGGTACGGGCAACGCATTGGGGCGCTACCTTGGCAAAGATGAACGCAAACAGGCGCAGCGTATGGCGACAGCGGGGCTTGCGTTGTCATTTGGTTTTGGCGTGATTCTAGCTGTGGTTGGGACGATTTTACTTGAACCAATATGTCGTCTAGCAGGGGCGACTGAGACCATATTGCCGCATGCAAAAGCTTATATGTCCCTCATATTGATTGGCGCACCATGGATGGCAGCCTCGCTGACAGCAAACTTCCAGCTGCGTATGGAAGGCGAGTCCTTCTGGTCGATGGTGGCCTTAGTTACGGGAGCTGTATTGGATTTTTTGCTTGATCCGATTTTTATTTTTGTGTTGCATATGGATATCGCTGGTGCAGCCTTGGCGACGATTATCTGTGAATTGATTAGCTTTTTGATGATTGTGATTTCGTCACAAAAATTGGGTGTAGCACCGTATGACTTTAGACTGCTGAAAATTGATGGCGATTTACTGCGAGAAATTAATAATGGAGGTTTGCCTTCACTTGCGCGCCAGATGGTATCAGGCGTGGCAACAGTTGCGCTCAATCATGCTGCGAAACCTTTTGGCGATGCGGCTATTGCGGCGATGGCTATTGTGTCACGCGTTTCGAGTGTGGGCAATTATGTGCAGATTGGTATTGGCCAAGGTTTTCAGTCGCTATGTGGTTACAACTATGGGGCAGGTAGAGGAGACCGTGTGCGCAAAGGCTATTTCTTTGCGGTGCGTGCCTGCATGATTGCAGTTGCTGCGGTGAGTGCAGTGGTGTTTGTTTTTGCACCACAAATTGCAGCTGCCATGCGTAACGATCCTGAGGTAGTTGTAATTGCAACGGTAGCTTTGCGTTTTCAAGCGGTAACTTTACCGATTACTGGCATTGCAATGATTACGAATTTTATGTTGCAAACGACAGGACGTATGTGGCGCGC
>NZ_CAMXYY010000147.1 GCF_947253395.1 uncultured Olegusella sp. | reverse complement strand
GAATCTTGTCAGTGGGAATCTGCATGCTAATAATCTTAGGCGCAGATTCTTTGGTTTCCTCACGAACAGCGGGAACAGCGTCGAGCATAGCATCAAGGATATGCATACGGCCCTCATGAGACTGCTTAAATGCCTGACGGAAAATCTCAGGAGTAAGGCCAGTTGCCTTATTGTCCATCTGCATAGCCGTGATGCCCTTGGTGGTACCACAGACCTTAAAGTCCATATCACCGAGGAAATCCTCAACACCTTGGATGTCAGTTAGGACAACGGTCTTGCCCTCTTCTTGAATAAGTCCCATTGCAACACCAGAAACAGGACGCTTGATAGGTACACCGGCGTCCATCAAAGCCAAAGTGGAACCGCAGGTAGAAGCCATGGAAGAAGAACCATTGGACTCCATAACCTCAGAAACCACACGGATGGCATAGGGGAAATCATCCTCAGAAGGAATAACGGGACGCAAAGCACGCTCTGCCAGAGCACCATGACCAATCTCACGACGCTTGGGCGAACCCATACGACCAGTCTCACCCGTGCAGAAGGGTGGGAAGTTGTAGTGGTGCATATAGCGCTTGCCCTCAAGAGGATCAATGGTATCAAGGCGCTGCCACTCATTGAGCATGCCTAAGGTGCAGATAGAAAGCACCTGGGTCTGGCCACGCTGGAAAAGACCTGAGCCATGCACCAAAGGCAGATAGTTGCCTTGTATAAATAGAGGACGAACCTCGTCGCAAACACGGCCATCAACACGCTCACCAGTCTCAACAACCATCTGACGCATGGCGTGTTTTTCGAGCTGCTTGAGCTCACTGGTGATGGCTCGACTCCACTCGCTTTGCTCCTCAGGACTAAACTCGTCCTTGATTTGCTCCTTGAGCTCATTGACCTGAGCCTCGCGAATTTCCTTATCTGAACTCTTAAGGGCAATCTTCATTTCATCCATATGCGCGCTAATACGCTCTTGGACCTCAGGAATAGGTTCATCAAGCACATACTCACGAACAGGGAACTCACCATTAAGTTCAACACATTTAGCAAAAAACTTGTGCTGCTCTTCACAGAAAGCAGCAATAGCCTGCTGACCAAAGGTCATTGCAGCAAGCATGTCCTCCTCAGAAATCTCGTCGGCACCAGCCTCCAACATGGAAATATAGGTGGCAGAACCAGCAAGCTCAAGGTCGAGGTCAGAATTGTCCTGCTCCTCAAATGTTGGGTTGACGATAAATTCACCCGTATCACGATTGCGACCGATACGAACACCTGCCAGAGGACCCTCAAAAGGTACACCGCCAACAGTTAAGGCAGCACTAGCACCCATGATAGAGATGGTGTCAACGCCGTGAACTTGATCGGCCACCAAAGGCATTGCAACAACCTGAACTTCATTGCGGAAACCATCAGGGAAAGATGGACGCAAAGGGCGGTCAATCATACGTGCAGTCAGAGTAGCCCTCTCACTAGGACGAGCCTCACGCTTGAGATAGCCACCAGGAATACGACCTACTGCATACATCTTTTCAATAAAATCAACAGTCAGAGGGAAGAAGTCGTAGTCTTTACGCTCCTTCGAAACGACCACCGTCACATTAACGATGGAATTTCCGCAACGTACGAGACACTGCCCTGTTGCCTGCTTGGCGAGCTCGCCCGTCTCGAAACAATAGTGCTTGCCGTAGAGGTCAAACTCGTGTGTAACCTTTGTCATTCTTTTCCCTTGTCTCCGCCTACCCCTTGTAGACGGGCCGCTTTGTAGGAAGAAACCTTTTCGTTCAACCTACAGGACCGCATCCTGCGACCCTTCATAACAGCAAGAGAGCGCCCGCAGGCGCTCTCACGATTGCCGAACTATGAGCTACTGAATATTGTCGCGAATACCAAGGCTCTTAATAAGCTCACGATACTTCTCAATATCGCCAGCCTTGATATAACCCAGCAGACGACGACGCTTACCAACGAGCATCAAAAGACCACGACGCGTGTGATAGTCCTTTTTATGGGATTTCATGTGCTCGGTCAGGCTCTTGATACGCTCAGTAAGCAGAGCAACCTGAACCTCAGCCGAACCAGAGTCCTTCTCGTCCTTGCCGTACTGAGCAATAATCTCAGCCTTGCGCTCCTTGCTTGTAGCCATACGACGTTCCCTTCTTCTAAAAAATTCGCCTCAAACTGAGATAGCCGTCCGGGAAAGACGGGCTTCTAAGTTAGAGGTACGGACCGATTAAGGATAGCACTGAATTTGTTTTATGCAGCTTAAGAGAGGATTTTCTTAGTATACTCTCAGTTTTTCCACGAACGATTTACAGACCGAGGAAAAACTCTCCTGCCCGCAGGCGACATTCCAGCTGAGAACTTGCCCAGCTATGTGCAAGTAGCGCAAGACGCAACGCCAAAGTATCGGTCATAGATGCCGTTAACAACTGATCAAACGTCAAGCTGATAAGAGAGCGCAGCCATGAAATTTCTTCTTTACTGAATTCTTCTGCACCTGCAATACTTTGCGCACAACTAGAACACAGCACCCCACCTGTCGCAGCAGAAAATCTGCTCACCGCAAAATCCCCGCAGGCAACACAACTATCAAGCTCAGGACGCCAGCCGCAGTGTGAGAGCAACTTAATGCTAAAAGCTGCAACCACCAATAACAGATGTGCTCTATCCTCTGCCTCCTCACAGGCCCGCAATGCACGCGAACATATGGGATATAAATAAGGGTCGGGTGCATCTTCATAGCAGTTGTGCAAACTAAGCTCACTGACTGCAGAAGCAGCGCTCACTCGAGCTAAATCACCGCGCAGGCCCGCATGTGCATCAACAGTAGTTGCTTCAGACACAATGCCCAGACTGCGTCCTTCTGTAATCAAAAAATCAGACTCACAAAACAGCTCAGAACGCGCAGCTAGACGTCCCCCTGGCTTGCGTGCCCCCTTGGCTACTGCACGCAGCTGCACACCAGTTTCTCCAAGAAGAGTAAGAATGAGATCCTGCTCCCCTAGCTTGGTGGTGTCTAGTACCAGGGCTCGAGTACGTTTGGTGCGTCTACCTGCCATAACTACTCATCAACTACCAAACCGAGTCGAGAAATTTCAGT
>NZ_CAMXYY010000146.1 GCF_947253395.1 uncultured Olegusella sp. | reverse complement strand
TGCCATCAATAGACCCATTGTCTTTTTCAATAATGCTTTCATATTCTCCTCCTTATCAATCTAATAATGTTCCTTTTATTGTTTTTAAAAATTGCATAAAAATAGGTAGGAATACATACCTATCCATCAGGTATATATTTCTGCCAATTAAAAAATTCTACGTGAAAATGGACAGATCTATGCTGTCTGTCTATCTGTCATGGATTTTGTTAGTTTTTTCATGGCTTGTCAACCTTGTATGCTAATTTTTCTTGTGCTAATTATATAAGAAAAAGTCTATATTGACTAGCCTTTATATATTGTATATCCGTTATTTACTTGTCTATTTTCATTACGATCCCATCAAGGAAGATAAACTCAACCTTTCCATCGTGACGCACGGTTAGATAGTCAACCAGGCCTTTGAAATGCAGATAGTCTAAAAGTAGTTTACAAAGGCTATAATCCATCTCGTCTTGCAGTATTTTCTTTACTTCTCGCATTGACTCATCCTCCTTGTAGCCTATACATCACTCAGACTCCGTAATAAGTCCAGTATTGATAAACACCCTAAGGGCTAAAAGAACACCCCCTTGTCTAAATAGCACACACCCCTAAAAGCAAAAAAGTCTAGCGTCAATTCACACCAGACTTTCATTCACGTTCTTCTGCTTAGTCAGCCTACAATAAACCTTTATTTACAGTGTTCTTTTAAGCAACAGCTAATAGGCTTGGTATCATTTTCTGTAAAGTTATCTCTAGTTTCATCACGTGTTGGATACAATGAAACCTTGCCTTTGAACTCTGAAACTATTGCTTTGAACTCTGAAACTTTAACATTGTACTCTGAAACCTTATTTTAGGCAGCAGATGACGTACGTGAACAGCAGCAGTATTTTCACAGCCATACGAAGGCGCACCCCAGACTGGCTCGTAGATTGCAACTAGGCTGTAGACACGTCCAGGATGCTTCATGAGAAAATGGCAGGTGTCATATTCTTTGGTCGCAAGCGCAACCGCTTCGCCATCTACGGTAACTTTTTTTGCGGCATCATCGAGTTTGATACCACCAAGCACAAGTGTTCCGGCAGTCTCCTCGTCCTGAGGATTGGCGGCACCGAGCCGCTTATATCGGCGCAGCGCACTGCGTACGCGTGCCATCATAGGCACAAAGCAGCTCATAGTCGGGATTTTGCAGATAAATCTTGAGTGCACCAACAATATCACGGTCGTCATCTACTAGAAGAATGCGATACATTTGAACTCTTTCTCACATAGACCCTTGCATTTCAATACAATGTTTCGTCAGGGCAGGTGGCATACGAACCAGAGCATTTTCTCACGAGGATATATGAGGTGGCAGACGGCAAGTTCTGCTTACTAGACTTGACTTTTGCGTAGGACCCAGAGATTTTAAATCTGGCCCTCAAGCTCATAGTAGGTCAAAATCTTATTGGAGCGTCCTCTGCTATTGAGATCACGCACAACGATATCCTCTTCCCTAAGACCAGCGAGAACAATAAAATGACCAGTCTTGGTAAAATACCCTGACCCATGATGCAAATAATGGGATTGCCTGCTTCGAGGTCTGTCTTAACACGTTTCTCTTGCAGGGGAATCTCGGTCGCATCTAAACCTAATTTTCGACCGCCCTAAGATATGAGCGCCCAGGCACTACCCTCTCCATCGACTGCATAACCCTGAGCTGTTGCAAACTCGCCCATCGCAAGAGGCGACATCGATGCGTCCACCGTAAGATAAATATAGGCCATCGATAAACAGCTCGGACCACAACCAGAAGGCGCAAAGTACTGACCCGCATAGTTGGTATAGCCCCAGCGCTCATCCCACAGCAAGAAGAGCGGAACCATGGGACTGTGAGCGTATTCAGAAAGATCAATAGTTGGATGATCGTTGTGACGCTTGTCAAAATCCAAAACAAACTGGCGTGCTTCGGGATTGCGTTCAAAGAGACTGACAAGCTCGGTAGGAGTGATCTTGGAAGGGCGTTGCCATGACAGCAAGCCCTGTTGAAAACAGATAGCCCCAAGGGACGTAAGCGTAAGAAAAAAGAATGATAATGCGCTTGAACCAGCCGCGATGACGATGTTGGCGATGCGCTCGGCGCTGATACGACCGAAGTGTTGAAGCACTACGGCTATAGCGAGTTACGCCGCCCCTATAGACAACATCATTATGAGACGCAGGCCCTTCGCAGATAACTTCCATGCGCCCTCCTTTCCTGACTTGCGGCATTTCATGACAGGGTTGTATTACTTAAGCGCATTGTCTTCTGACCGCCCTTTAAGGAACCAGAAGCAAAATTCGAAAGATTTCCTTAACTTCAGGCATGCAAATTGGTCTGGCAAATCAAAGGACCACTTTGCAAAGACATTGAGCCCTATGCTCAGACAACGTCAAAAGAATTATTACAAAACACATCATCTAGCAGGTATAAATCAGCTTTGGATCTATACTTTGTGGTTTGTGACGACTGCGGCAGGGGAGCCACGAGCAAAAGTGCTGGAATGATTACAAGGTCAAACGGTGAAATTGCCAAATATGACGATGAAGGCGGGAGCTTCAAAGCAAACGACCTTTCGATGCTTGAGGCTGGCCTTCACAAAGTATTTTGGGCGCCCAAAGGATGCAGAGGATGCATATCGTATGGGGCTGCATCGATGATCTTATGCCACCCCAGAAACAGAAAGACGAAAAAACGGTATAGCCATATTTCACGACTATACCGTAATGTTCGGGATTACAAACTCCCTATGTTGCACTGCCTAACCTATTGGTTGTTATTTTTCTTAAGCCCCAGTGCTAGTGCTGAAAGAGCAGATCCAATCAGTGCCATGACACCTACATAGAATGGTACGCTCGTTGCTTCGCCAGTTTTTAGTATAACATGTGCAGAAGAATTTGTCCCTTTATTTCCTGTATTTCCTGTATTTCCTGTATTTCCTGTATTTCCATTTATAGAACCTGGCTGTGCTGTTCCTGGGTTCATTGGATGCTCCGGTTTGGCCGGTTCTTCGGTGAAGGTCCAAGAACCTGTAATGCTTGCGTTCTTGTCACCCATGGTGCCGTTATTCGGATCGGTCCAACCGCTGAAGGT
>NZ_CAMXYY010000145.1 GCF_947253395.1 uncultured Olegusella sp. | reverse complement strand
AGAATACAGCGGTGACTGGCCATTCACCTATGCGCACTGCGGCAGGATCTTTACTTACGAGGTAATACGGTATTTTTGACGCTAACGTCAATTTTTCCGAATTTTTTATTCCCACTCTTTCATTGCCGGCAGCTTGGACGTGATGTCGTAGCACACGCGCTTAGCGCTAGGGACCTTGGCCTCCATGCGGCCGGCAAGAACTCACGCACATATCAAATTGGTTGGTTTTAATAGTTATTCGAACGCTCGACTTCAGTCGGGCGTTTCTCATGGTAAACGCAACACTCTAGTGGCTGTCTCTGGAAGGCGTTTTGATGTTTTACCTGCTTGAGATAGATTCCTTTGATGTTTCGATGAGTTTGGAGGCATAGTTCAATAACCCCTCAGAGCTACTTCTCAAGGTTAGCCGAACGGGTGGTTCCTGCACTTGTTGAGGGCATCTTTTCTACCTCACCAAGGGCTCATCTCCTCTCTTGAGGTGGGCTTCATTGATAAGGTGAACTGTCAGGTCAAGTTCATCTATCGGAATCACTTTAACTCCTGGATAGCTAAGTAGTCTGTCTGCAAGATCTTTATGTGAGGCCTTAAGCATCCGGATGGGGCTTAAAGATTCTAAAGAGGGTCTTGGCTCTGAGTTCACATGACTCATCAGAAGTGAGCAGTTCTCAGCGCTAAGAGCATCGAAGCTCATATTTTTATCTTTGGGAAGGATCTTTCTTATCTCAACGTGATTTCTCTCACATCCTGGCTTTTGCCGTGATTGACGTACATCGCGGTAGAAAAGGCGTGATCTTCGTTCACCTTCACATACACAAAAACGCTCAAGTGCTGTGTGATCTGAGAAATCAACTTCGTTGTCGGTAATCATAAGAGCGAAAAGTGTTTGGTAGCCCTCAGATCCCAAGCTGCGCTCTAGCCCATTGAGAGTATCTTTTACCTCACAGGCTCCCTTGTTATCCAAAAGGAATGCAAGTTGAAACCTAAAAGGTCTTAAGTAGAGCGTAAGCAAACACTGGCTGTCGTAAACCTTCCCAACTACCGTATCCATCTCTGAAGCAGCTACGTGCTCCTCCCCAAGAAAGCTCCATGAAGGTAGGAAATGAGCGAGCAAGACCATGGGAAGTGCTCTTCGGTGCCGCTATCTTCTTTCTGGACTTGTATTTGACCTTGCGTCTGAGATTAAGATTGGCCGTATCTGCATTTCCCTTCTCAATCCAGCAATAGGCACTAGCAACACTGACATTTAAGTACATAGAAGGCTATGAACTGCTCAGGGGAAAGACCACGTAAGGGCCTTTCTTTAAGATAAGCCACGATAAGCTCAAAGTCCTGTTAGTTTTTATCTATGCCCTGTCTTGTACAAGAACGCACTCTATCTGAAAGCCTCTGTGCTTTAGCTGAGCTATATTCAGTCTGCCATGCTCTCGAACAGTGATATCTGCGTCTTTTGCATCCATTACACACATAGGATCAGCTCATGAGTCTTAGACATGCGTCGTCAGGAATCTGTGTGACTTTGTCTCCTTTGCCAGGGCTGCGTCTTACTACTCTGTTGGTCTTAAGTTCATATAAGATGGTAGAATAAGACCCCCCAAGCTCTTCTGTAATGTGTCTGCATGATTTAGAAGAAATTTTGTCTAAAGCCTTTTCTATCGCATTCCTATCTGCTTTAGTAGGTCTAAAATTTTTTTGGGTTGCCTCTTGGGCTCATCTTGACCATAAGTAACTCCTTTACATCCACGAGGCGACCTTTTTCACCCCATACTATGGATTTTCAGAGTTGTTCGAAAGTGTTTTGTTGAGCTTGGAAGATTAATCCCGACGTTCGGTTGAGGTTGATAATCAACCGCTTTTTCTGTCCCGTTCTGCTCTTAACATGTATTGGCGTATTTTATTGTGTGATAGAATTGATATGTGTTGAATAGGTTTGAATAGGATTAAGGAGGTCGAATTGTCAAACAAGACGCTCGTGTCAACAAAAGCTGCGGCCGAGCATATTGGCGTGAGCATCTCGACCATATATCGGATGGTAGACAACGGTATACTCACTCCATCCAAAACGCAAGGGGGCCACAGGCGATTTGATGTCGCTCAACTTGACGACTATCTTGCCAATAGTGCCGGAATTGAATCGACGCAGAATCCATCGCAGCCAGCATCCGGTCATGACGTTGTTGAGCAAGCACAACTCGACGAAGAATCAGAACCGAAAGGCGTTGATCCGAGAAATACTCTCAACGATTTGACCGGATCAGAATGGCTTCCCGAGACCAAGTCCTTCTTCTACCAGAAAGGGTTAGGAGCAAAACACCCGCATACTCAGATTGAGAGGCAGCATCCAGCGCCTTATTCGTACCAAGATATTGAGGATCTTGTGACCTTCTTCACTAAGAGCGGCATGCACGTCCTTGATCCATTCGGAGGTGTTGGTTCAACCGCAAAGGCATGTGACCTTAACGATCGTATCTGCACATCGATTGAGCTCTCCAAGAGATGGCATGACCTAGCTATTGCGCGGCTTGAAACCGAGGTTGAGAAGGGTGCTTCTGCGAGGCACGTATTCATCAACGATGATTGCATACATGCCCTCTCTCAGATGGAGACAGGGGCATTCGACTTTATGGTTACCAGTCCACCTTATTGGACGATTCTCAATAAGAAGGCCGATTATAAAGTCAGGGAGAGCCGACTTAAGGAGAATCTGGCGACAAATTACTCTGATAACGATCCTAACGACCTTGCTAATATAGCTGATTACGAAGAGTTCCTTGACACGTTAGTTGACCGCGTTTTTCTCCAATGCGCAAGAGTGCTCCGTGATAAGGGGTACATGTGCATCGTCGTTTCAGATTTCAGGAACAAGTCCGAATTCGTCAGCTTCCACAGTGACTTGATCCAACGCATGAACAGTCGAACCATCAAAGGTGGGGGCACCCTGAAACTGCAGGGAGTAAAAGTGCTCTTGCAGAACCACAAATCCCTTCTTCCTTACGGATATCCCTTCGCATACGTTGAGAACATCCATCATCAATACATTCTCATCTTTAGAAAGTATGCCAACAAGCCCAGGAGAAAGGCTGCTAAGCGTGGTTGAGTTCAATAAAGTCTATAACGTCTGTCTCTTATACACATCTGACGCTGCCGACGAAACCTTATGGGT
>NZ_CAMXYY010000144.1 GCF_947253395.1 uncultured Olegusella sp. | reverse complement strand
CATCACCGACATGCGTAAAACGACGGTGGGCACCCTTGAACTCGGCTACAGCTGCTGCTGCCTTTTCAAGGTCAAGATTCAAAACACCTGCTACCGCAAGAGCCGCCGTTGCATTTGCCATATTGTGCTCACCTGGATTGGCGTGTAAACCAGAATGCACCGTCACACCACAGGGGCAGACCACATCAAAGTAACTCTGCAGACCCCGCTGCGTCTCACTAGGCACACAGCAATAATCAACATTTTCACCAAAACCATAGGTTACGACCTTGCAACCTGTAGACTTGGCAAGTTCAACATAGTGGGGATTATCACCAAAGATAACAATGGTGCCCTCTTTGCCTACCAACTCCATGAACTGACAAAAGGTTTTCTCGATATTCTCAAGCGTACCGTAGTGGTCGAGGTGATCGGCCTCAATATTGGTTACGACAACCACATTGGGATTGAGAAAGAGAAAAGAGCCATCAGACTCATCTGCTTCGCAGACAAAGTAGCCACCAGAACCATTGCGACCATTGGTGCCATATTCCTCAACGATGCCACCAATGAGGAAAGAAGGGTCACAACCTAGATGGTCAAGCATGGTGGCCACCAGAGAGCTTGTCGTAGTTTTTCCATGGGTGCCAGCAACGGCAATCGTCTTTGCACCTTCTCCCAGCGCAGAAAGCATCTGAGCACGACGCCAGACGGTAATACCCAGCTCACGCGCACGAACAAGCTCGGGGTTAGTCTCGGGAATTGCGGTAGAAATAACAACCACATCGGGCTTGAGCTCGTCAATAGTTGCTGCTTGATGACCAATGCGGACATCAATGCCCGCATGCTCTAGGTCACGCACGTAACTCGAGTTCTTAAGATCAGAACCTGTGACCTTGCAACCCCGCTGAAAAAGAACAAGCGCAATACCACTCATGCCTGCGCCACCGATACCAATAAAATGTGCACTCGAGAACTTAGGAGCCTGGGTAGTTTGAGTCATGTAAGCCTCTTCTCTTGCAAATACATTTTTAGATACTTTAACGGATAGAGAAGTATTCGGACGCCTGCAGCGAACAGTTGCCATGAAAAGACCCGCCTTTCAAAAGCAAAGACAGGTCTCGCATACGTGCTGCTCTGTTAACGACGAGCTATAGCTTCCACTTGATCTGCCAAAGCTGCAGCAGCAGTGGCACCGCCAAGGCCTTGAGCAGCGCTGCGCATCGAAGCGCGGGCATCGGCATCCGCAAGTAAACCTATGAGCTCATCAGCAAAGCTCTGCTCATCAATAGCTTCGTCGGTATACATACGAGCTGCCCCCGCATCCACCAACAAATGCGCGTTGGTCTCCTGATGATTTTCTGTTGCAAAAGGATAAGGGACTAATACCGAAGGCACTGCAAGCGCTGCAATTTCTGCAATAGATGAAGCACCTGCGCGCGATACCACAAGATCGGCAGCTGCTAGTGCCCCTCCCATATCTTCTATGTACGGCAACAGTTGCCAGCGCGCCTTCTCCTCTGCTGTCAAATCCAAAGCAGCAAGTGTCTCGTCAAAGTCCTTAGCGCCTGTCGAGTGGATGATGTAGAGCTTATCCTGTGTCAGTAGCTGTTTTTTAAGCTCGACAATACGATGATTGAGATGGCGAGCACCAAGACTACCGCCAAAGACTAAAAGCACGGTGGCATCCTCAGGGACGCCAAACGTAGCACGGCCTGCAGCTCTACTCGCCTGCACCACGGCGCGACGCACAGGATTTCCCGTCAGTACCACTTGGGTCTGCTCGCCTGTTTTACCCGTAAAGGCAGAGCGCGCTGCAGAAAATGACAAGCAAAGACAAGACGCGTGTTTGGCACAGAGTTTATTGGCGAGCCCTGGCACAGAATTTGCTCGTGAAGCACATATGGCACGCCCCGTGATGCGCACCAACGCAGCAAGGGCATTTCAACGTAAGCACCAAAGCCAACAGCAACATCAGGCATACCTTTGTCAGCCATAATCTTGCCTACTGCGCCCTGAGCCTTATGCATATGCCAAACTGCACTCAAGGCAGTCCAAGGACGACTGCGATTAAAACCCGTTACACGAATGGGCACAAAATCAAAACCTGCAGCTGGTACCAGCTGGGCCTCCAGACGAGTTGATTGTCCAAAGAAAAGCACCTCATGACCGCGAGAAGCAAGTTCATCAGCAAGCGCTAGTGCAGGATTGATGTGACCTGCAGTACCGCCCGCAGCAATAGCAATCTTGAGCTTATCTCCCACGTCGATCACTCCTTCTCTCACGAGTCGAATTGTTACGTTTGGGACGGAGGCGATCTGCCGCATCTGGTCCCAAGTCTATTCTTCTGCGTCCATAGGCATCTTCGCTCATGCGAGCACGATTTAGCAAATCTGTACGATTAGCGCGTGGCTGAGTAGCTGAATTACTACTTCCACCTTCGTATACTTGAAAACGTGGACGAGCAGAGCTGGACGTGAGCGGCGTACTTTGTGTGAGCGGTGTACTTAACTGACGAGCCGAACGCGGTTGTGCTTCTCCAACCATGCCACTATCTCCATAGCTGTAAGCTGCGCGACCACGAGAGGCAAGCGAGAAATCTTCACGACGACGGTCAGACTCTGTCTCTTCTAAGCGTGAATGCAGAGCTACTGAGCTAACCACACCTACGGTCATCAATGTTGAAATAATTGAAGATCCACCGTAAGACAAAAAAGGCACGGGCTTGCCTGTCATGGGCATAATTGCTAAGACGCCACAGATATTAACAAAGAGCTGAATGACCATCATCGATACGCTACCTGCAGCAATAAGCCTGCCAGCAAGGTCAGGCGCATTGCGAGATATGCGCATACCTGCCCAAAAGATGACCGCAAACCCTGCAACCACACCCAAGGTGCCTACAAGACCACATTCTTCTCCTACTACAGCAAAAATAAAGTCGTTGTGAGCAAAGGGAAGATAGGAGTATTTTTGTCTACTTGCTCCAATGCCGACGCCAATAATACCGCCAGCCGCAAAGGCATAAAAACCTTGGATAATCTGATATCCCGTATTCAGAGGATCGGACCAGGGATTCAAGACCGTAAGAATACGCTGACGCGAATAAGCATCTTTCATGGAATATGCAAAGAAAGCTACAAGGAGAGCGCCCGCAAGCATAACAAGGAACTTGCCTGGTACACCGCTAAGATAGGCCATAACCAA
>NZ_CAMXYY010000143.1 GCF_947253395.1 uncultured Olegusella sp. | reverse complement strand
GATGAGGCCATCAAGTGGCGTTAGACCCATTGTAGTGTCCATATCCTTGCCATCTTCAATAGCACAAAGGGAAGCGCCTGAACCCAAGTGGCAGCTTACCAACTTGTGAGTTGTATGATTGGTGAACTCATCAACGGTACGCCAGATAAAACGATGGCTGGTACCATGGGCACCGTACTTACGGATATGCAGCTTATCAACCACATCACGGGGCAGAGCATAGCGATGAGCACGCTCAGGGATGGAATAGTGGAAAGCAGAATCTGCGACGATAACATTACCAATACCGGGATAAAGGTCGCGGCACATCTCGATAACATCCGCCTCAGCATAGTTATGAAGCGGAGCCAAAGGAGCAACCTCGCGGACCCAAGCCAGCGTCTCATCGGTAACAACCTTGGATTCGGGGAAATACCAGCCACCCTGAACAACACGATGGCCAATACCATCTACGGTTTTGCCGAGCTTGCTCAAAATTTCGTTGACATACTTCATAGCGGTCTTGTGGTCGGGAAGTTCAACGACGAGCTTTTGCTTGTCGCTGCCCATCTCCTCATGCCCGATGAAAGAGCCGTCAATACCAATACGCTCGCAGTTACCCTTTGCATACACCTTGCGGGTATCAACATCGAGCAGCTGATATTTCAAAGATGAGCTACCAGCATTAATGACCAGGACGTTCATGAATCTCCTCTCGCGGTGCAGATAAGCCTCATTTATCATACGCCAATAGAAAGAAGCTCTTGCCAACGACAAGAGCTTCTTTGCAAACCCTTATACCTCAGGAAGCAATCCTTCACCTAGTGACCTGCCGCCCAACAGATGCAAATGTAAGTGCATTACTGTCTGACCCGCAGCAGCCCCTGTATTGGCAAGCACTCTAAAGCCCGTCTTGTCCACACCCGTAATACGTGCAACCTCTTCTATGGCATGATTAAGCGCAACGATAAGCTCGGCAGGCACATGGTCAATGAGATTGTCATAGTGAGCCTTGGGAACAATTAATACGTGTACGGGCGCCTGAGGGTTAAGGTCGTTAAAGGCGCAGACTAAATCATCCTCATACACATAGCTGCCCTCAATTTCGTGATTGGCAATTTTACAAAAGATACAATCGTCCACAGCACTCCCCTTTCCTCACAAAATATAGACGGCAGGTTAGTCTTCATTCAAAAATGCAGTCGCAGGAGCAGCTGTGGTATCGGTAGTAGTTGTCTGGTCAGAAGAAAGCAATACCTCTACACGTTGCTCAGCATGAGCAAGACGCTTTCTTAAATCGGCCAACAGCTCAACACCACGACTATAGCGAGCCAGGGCATCTTCCAATTCCAAATCGCCCGCCTCAAGCGCACGGACAATTTGTTCAAGCTCAATGGAGGCTTCCTTAAAACTCAATTCTTCTATTTTTTTGTCTTCTGCCATGGCTACTTTCCTTTCGTATTAAAAGCAAGATTCGACTCATTGCTCACGTTGCTAATTTGAGCGCAAGCAGAACCTTTGCGCAAACGCAAGGTGACACGATCTCCCTGCTTGAGTTGGGCTGCATCAGTTACCACATGTCCCTCGCAAGTCTGAACAAGCGAATAGCCACGTCCTAACACCCGCAAGGGTGAAAGCGCATCAAGCGTTGCTGCCGCATGCGTTAGCTGCTGCTGATAAGGACGCAAAAGCCGCTGCCCTATAGCATCAAGGCGAGTCTTATGATCATTTGTTTTGCCCTGCAGCGCAAGCATCATGCGCGGCATAGCGTCGTGCAGGCGCTCGGCACTCAGCTCAAGACTCTCCATGGGTTCACGAACAATAGCGAGGGGATCGTGTAGACAGCGATGAGCAGCAAGAGCCTCAATTTCTTGCGCTTTTTTGCTCAGTTCGCGTTCAATCAAAAGCTTGGAAGAGTCACCAAGCATCAAAATATACTGCTTGCTCTTTATCAGCATGCTTGACAGAGACTGTCCAAGACGAATCTGTCTGCCATTAAGAGTAGTTTCCAACTCATTCATTGCAGGTGCAACAGACTCAGCGGCAGCAGTGGGGGTAGAACAGCGACGATCAGAAACCATGTCGCAAATAGAGGTATCTGGCTCATGGCCAATACCCGTAATCACAGGCACGGGGCAGGCAGCCACCGCACGCGCCAGTGCCTCATCGTTGAAGGTCATCAGATCTTCAAAAGAACCGCCGCCGCGCACCAATAAAATCGCATCAGGATGTGCCGCTGCCGCAAGCTCTAAGGCATCAATAATAGTTGAAGCGGCACCCGGACCTTGCACGGTACAGCCCGCAGCCTGAATTGTCACCAAGGGATTGCGACGGGCAAGTGTGCGCTTTACATCATCAATAACTGCACCAGAAAGCGAAGTCACGACACAGACCCGTTCGCAAAACAGGGGAATTTTGCGTTTGCGAGCAGGATCCATCAGTCCCTCATGCTGCAGTTTGCGGGCAAGCTCGGCTACCTGTTGACGCAAAGCACCCTCACCAGCCAGCTTCATCGAGCTGATATTGAAGGAAAGACTACCTTTCTTGTCATAGACTTGAAAACTACCTGTAGCCTCTACCTGCAGACCATCTCGCAAATCAAAGGAAAGTCTCTGAAAGCTTCCACGCCACATAGTGACATCCATTGCAGAGGATTTATCTTTGAGCTGAAAATAACAGTGGCCACTGCGAGCATTAGGGCCATGAAAACCCGTCACCTCGCCCAAAACAGTCAGGCGGGGAAGCTCGGATATTTTTAACTTCGCAAGGCTCACCGCTTCGGCAACTGAATAGCTAGATTTTTCTTCTGCAACGGTCTGCTCAGGCACAACTCTGGGTTCTTCTCCGCATTCCCAATTCCAGCCCACCTTAACGCTCCCTTACGCGACTCGCATAATATAAAAATTGCAGAATCGAGATTAATGCAGCGGCTACATAGGTGAGCGCTGCTGCAGTAAGCACTTTGCGAGCACCGCGCTCATCAAGAGCAGAACCGCTCTGCCCCAGATACGCAATTGCACGCCTTGAAGCATCAATCTCAACGGGTAAGGTTACCAGCTGGAATACAACTGAGAAGGCAAAAAGCAGAACAGCTATCTTGGCAAGACCAAACATGCCCGTAATAAGACCAAACATAAAAAGAAAAACCCAAGCTTGTTGTGTGAAATTGACCACAGGCACAATTGCGGTACGAATCTTCATCGGAACGTAATCATTGGCGTTTTGCACCGCA
>NZ_CAMXYY010000142.1 GCF_947253395.1 uncultured Olegusella sp. | reverse complement strand
GGGAGTATGCCGACCCCTCAAAGTTTGCCACGTGGCACGTGGGAGACGGTCGAGGGCGCTACGGAATCACCAATCAAAACAGCATCGGCATCGAGGTCTGCAATAACGGCGGGCCTTACACAGAGACAGAGGTCGGCTACCTCACGGCACTTGTGCAACAACTTATGGGCAAGTTTGGTGTTCCTGCATCGCGCGTTGTGCGCCACTACGATGCCTCGCGCAAGGCGTGCCCATATCCATATGTGCCAACTGGCGAAGACCCTACAGGCGCTAAGTGGGCAGCGCTACATAAGCTCATCACAGGCGGAAAGCCCACTGCTCAGACGCAGACAAAGCCGAAAGCAAAGCCCACAACAAAGGCGAAGCATGCAAAGCTCGATATAGACGGCTACTTCGGCCCTGCTACTATCAAGGCCTTGCAGCGCTATCTCGGTACACCCGCAGACGGCGTTATCTCATCACAGTACGCGCCAAATAAGCGGTACGTGCCTTCTTCGACATCGAGCTGGGAGTGGTCATATAGCGCAAAGGGTTCACTGTGCGTTAAAGCATTGCAGCGTAAGACAGGCGTAGCCGCAGACGGCATCTGGGGTAAAGGAACCTCGCGTGCCGTGCAAAGATGGCTGGGCGTAGATGCTGATGGCTACTTCGGCCCGCAGAGCGCAAAGGCCTTGCAGCGCAGGCTGAATAGCTCTGACAAGCTCTGACAAATAACGCAATACCCCTCTCGCATTGCGCGGAAGGGTTTTTTGTAGCTAATTTTGCTTTGGTCTAATAAATTTGAGTTATTTAGCGGCAAGCGGTAGCGTTTTGGCGGTGAGTGGGGAGGGGTTGAGGCGAGTCGAGCACCTGCCTTTAATTGTGCTCATTATGCCTTGGGGTCAAAAATGGGTCATGAGCTATTTAATATTTAAGTCTAAATAAAGCCTTTTATCTGCAAAAACATCTACTTGTTACAGACACTCTTTTAAGTGTTCGATCCCCCTTATCTCCACCAAAAATGCGTTACTCGAACTTCTGTGATTAAAAAAATTTGAGTTCGAGTAACTTTCGATATCTGTGTAATCATTACATGCGTAAAAACCGCATCTCATGTTTTTGATGATGCGGTTTTTTGCTGTTATGATTTTGATGAGCAAATCGCTTGCTCCCATTCGGACAGACCGATTAATCTGTTCGAGTTCTTTCTGGAAAGGTTCTATGATGGCATTTAAGAGAGGATTGAATTTAGCGTTGGCATCAATAGTGATTTGGTCGGTGCAGGAAATATAGATTTTTTCAAAGATTGCCTGATTCATCATCCGTTTGATGGTATCACTTGCGCCTTTGTAGAAGGCAGAGCAGTCATCCATAAGGTCAAGATAGTCCGTTAGGTTTTGTGAAATTTGTTCAAATGTGATGTTGTGCTGTTTAATTAGGGGCTGCGGTGGAAATCCTGGACCACATAAGGTCAGGAGAGCCACGTGTACAGCTTCGATGAGAGAAAACGGACAATTGAGCGACTGATTGAGCTTGATTGGGACTACAAGGCAACCGTAAAAGACTTGGGGTATCCCACACAATCTGCACTGGTGAGTTGGGCAAAGATATTTCTGGAGAAAGGAAAGATACCTCTTTCAAAGTTTGATGAGGATACTGACCCTCATTTTTATAATGCCCAACAAAGATGTCGGGCTGTTCGATGCTACTTTGCCCATGGTCGTTCTTTACGTGCAGCAATATCTGCACTGGGGTATCCAGACATCCAAACACTCAAAGTATGGATTGTTAATCTTGCTGTTTTAGGTTTGAAGAAAACTGAAGAGGATATCTGCCAAGGACTTACGCATAATGTCAGAGATGACAGCAGCGATGAGGAGTCTTACATGGATGAGAGCCCTGAAAAACAACTCTTAACTGAGTTTGAGAACCTGAAAAGAAAAAATATAGAGCTTAAACGAGAAAATGAGAGAGTTCAGCTGGAGATAGATGTTCGTCTTGCGACGCTTGAGATACTAAAAAAGGAAGGGGCACCGACCCGAAACGGCTTACGAACCAGGAGAAGGTCTGTCTCATTGACGCGCTGAGGACTAAATATGGCCTGTGCGTCTTACTAGAGCAGCTGCAGATGGCAAAAAGCAGCTATGCCTATGCTAAAGCTGCTTCTAGACGCCCTAAAAGTAAGGAATACTTAGCTGCAACAGAGGCAATAGCTGCTTCTTTTAGGAAAAGTTGCGGAAGATACGGTTACAGACGTATCCTTCAAGAGATAAATTCAGGAGATGCTGCGCTCGGTATAGGTGAGTTTAGGGTGCGGACCATCATGCGCAAGATGGGACTATATGTGCGTACACCCAGGCGGCCAAAGCGGTTTAACAGCTATATAGGAGGTGAATATGAAAGGGCTAAAAGCACTAAGACAGAATCGTGCAAGCCACTCAAAGCGATATAGCGTAGTTGAAGCTGCGCAGGTATTCAATGTGTCTCCGCCTACTTATCGCAAGCTTGAAAGTAACTCAAGTAGCATTACCTACGCACAGGCCGAAAAGCTTTCATCCTTTTTTGGATGCAAGGACGTGCGGATAATCGCTACACTCATCCCTAAGAAAAAGAGAAATGCGAACCACATTTCCATGTACTCGCCTCCTTATTAGTTGTGAAATGCGATACTCCCGAATAAGTCATTTGGAGTGGCATTAGCTTTTTTTGAAATGAGGTAAAAATGTTTGCAAGTAATAAGGAGATCGCGCTTAAAGAAGCGGTTGAACTTACTAAGGCAGCTATCGAGTCAGGCAGTGGTAATGTGCCACCCTATATTCACCAAAAAGAAGTTGCTGAGTTCGTCGAAACTCTCTATAAGAAGCTCGTAGAGCTTCATGTGGAAGCTGAAATAGAAGATTAGAAGCTTGAAAAAAGAATCTTAGTAGCGTCAATCGCTGCGTGAAGTTCTTCACTCCTTACTCCTCGATGTTCAATCTGGTCTGCCATGACCGACTGAACAAATCCAATGAGACTCTTCTTTAGTTCTTCCTTCTCATCATCCGTTAGATTAGTCACTGTAGTATTCAAGGTAGCTCCATTCTGCCATCCCAAATGACCCATTCGGTTTTATCTAGTAATGCTGTAGTGCGTTCGCATCATTGCCCCCTCAGGCGATTTGTGAACTGCCTCCCATTTCTTGGACACGAGAAATGGGAGGCCCCTTTATGTCTGGAAACGCTTGTTACGACGTCTCGATTA
>NZ_CAMXYY010000141.1 GCF_947253395.1 uncultured Olegusella sp. | reverse complement strand
GTGGGGTACTGCTGCAGCGGGTTTACTTGCGGTAAATGCAGATGAGGTAACACTGTTAGCTCGCAGTGCTGAGGTTGCAAAGGCTATCAATACACACCATCGCAACCCTCGACATCTTAGTGACTACATTTTGCCCTCAAATGTTTGTGCGACGGTAGATGGTCAAAGTATTGCTGAGGCAGATGCGGTAGTTATTGCTGTTCCTTCTTCTTTTTTAAGAGACACTACAAGGCAGATAGCAGCTTATATTGCAAAAGATATGCCTATATGTGTGCTTACCAAAGGTATTGAGCAGGGCAGTTGCATGCTTATGGCTGATGTTGTTGAAGAAGAGCTGGGTGGCAAGGCAAGAGTTGCAGCATTATCTGGTCCCAACCATGCTGAGGAAATCTGCCGAGGTAAGGTATCTGCAGCAGTGGTTGCCTCCGAAGATCCTCAGATTAGCGCTTTGTTTCAAACACTCTTTATGAGTCCTTGTTTTCGTGCATATGCCAGCACAGATATCAAGGGCGTTGAGCTGTGTGCTGCAATCAAAAATGTTATAGCGGTTGCCTGCGGTGTAGCTGTTGGTCTGGGTGCAGGAGACAACACTCTTGCGGTACTTATGACCCGCGGCCTTGCTGAAATTGGACGCATGAGCGCAGCTGCAGGTGGTGATCCATTGACCTGTATGGGTCTTGCGGGTATGGGTGACCTTGTTGCTACTTGTACCTCTCCACATTCACGTAACCGCAGTTTTGGTGAGGCCTTTGTAGCAGGGGAGAGTCTCAGTGATTACGAGAGCCGTACACATATGGTGGTAGAGGGAGCGCGTGCTGCGCGCTCCACCCTTGAGCTTGCGCGTCAGCTCAAAGTTGAATGTCCTATCACCGAAAGTGTTCATGCCATTTTGTATGAACATGCAGATATTTCTTCTGCAATAGACAGTCTTTTGGGTCGACCGCCTCGAAAAGAGTTTTATGGCATTGGTTAGATAGGTAAGTTACTAGATGAGGAGAGCTGCACTTATGACACATGAAGTTCAAATTGCTCCATCCCTTCTTTCAGCTGACTTTATAAAGTTGGGTGAGGATATCGAAGCTATTTCCACAGCCGATTACCTTCATTTTGATGTGATGGATGGACACTTTGTCCCCAACCTGAGCTTTGGTTTGCCAATTTTAAAGCAGGTAAAAAAGGTAAGTAAACTTCCCGTCGATGTACACCTTATGGTAAGCAATCCTGATGAAGTGGTTATTCACTACCTCCACGCAGGCGCTGATGTGGTGAGTTTTCACTGGGAATCTCAAATTCATGCTCATCGCTTAGTAAAACAGATTCAGGATGCAGGCGCAAAAGCAGGTGTTGTTCTCAATCCTGGGACTCCCGTGAGCTGTCTCGAGAGTATTATTGACTATGTTGATCTGGTACTCATCATGTCAGTAAATCCAGGTTTTGGTGGTCAAAGTTTTATTGAAGGTAGCTATCGTAAATTACGTGAGCTACATCAGCTTTGCTGTGAGCACAAGGTCAATCCTCTTATTGAGGTTGATGGTGGTGTTGGTGTAAACAATGCTGAAGCGTTAGTATCTGCTGGCGCTAATTTACTTGTTGCTGGTTCTGCGATATTTGGTGCGGCCAATCGTGCACAGGCCATTGCTGATATTCGTGCTGCGGGTCAACGTGGACAATTGAAAAGGGCATAGTATGTCTTCTAGACCATACGTCTATTTAGATTACGCCGCTTCAGCTCCTCTGAGCCAAGCTGCCAGAGAGGCCGAAGTTGCTTATGAGGCTTCAGAAATTGCAGGAGCTAATCCCAATTCATTACATACGCTTGGGAGGAAAGCGGCTCGTGCTCTTGATGGTGCTCGTCGTGATATTGCTCGTTGTTTGGGAGGGCATTTTCGTCCATCAGATGTCATCTTTACCTCTGGGGGCACTGAATCAAATAATCTTGCTCTTTATGGTATGGCTGAAGGTGCCCGAAGCCGTAATCGTCAGCGTAGAGTTATTGTGATGTCTGAGTTTGAGCATGATTCAGAAATTGATGTTATTCCTGCACTTCATGATCGGGGTTTTGAGGTCAAGTTAGCACGCCCCAATCGTGATGGTGTGGTTACGGTTGAGGCCGTAGCAAAGCATTGTGATGAGCATACTGCTCTCGTATCTGTTATGGCAGCAAACAACGAAGTGGGCACTGTGCAGCCAGTGGCACAAATTGCAAAGACTGCTCATAAGGCTGGCGCTTTGATGCATTGTGATGCAGTGCAGGCGTTTGGTCGCATACCGTTAGCATTGGATGATGTTGATGCGGTAAGTATTGCTGCACACAAAATTGGCGGTCCTGTGGGTATTGGTGCTCTTGTTATGCGCGGTCGAACACCTTTTCGTGCACAAACTTTTGGGGGAGGACAAGAGCAAGGCAAGCGTCCAGGTACTCAGCCAGTGCGTGCAGCTCTTGCTTTTGCGGCGGCTGCCTGTGATTGTATTGAGCATATGGCGGAGCGTCGCATGCTTGTTCGTGCACGAGCGCAGCGTCTCTATGATTGTATTTGTGCTTCAGGTACACATATTCATCCTACTACTTCTGCTTTGATGGACGAAGACCGTCTACCTGGTTTGGTATCTGTGCTTGTTGAAGGTGTTGATTCTGAAACCCTTGTATTAAGTCTTGACCAATTGGGCTTTGAGGTTTCTGCGGGATCTGCTTGCTCTTCGGGTTCTCTTGATGCGAGTCACGTATTACTCTCCATGGGCATTCCGAGAGACCTTGCGTTGGGTGCGCTGCGTATTTCTTTTGATGAGCGTGTTTCCGACGATGAATTGTATGATTTTGCTGCTGCACTGATTAGTGTTGTTGGTCGCTATCACAAAAATACATAGCGCACAACTTTGAGAGATTGAGGATTCATATGGCCGAACCAGAGGCATTGCTTCGCCTACAAGATATAGATATTAAATTGATGAGAATTCACGCTCAGCTTGATGCCATGCCTCAGCAGCAAAAGCTTGCGACCATTGCTCGTGCACAGCGTCAATTGGCTCGCCAGACAACCATTATTGTGGGTCAACTTAAAGATGCTCAGATGGAACTTGAAGATAATGAATCTCAACATGCGCTTGTGTTGGAAAAGATTGCCAAAGTCAAGTTGGAGGCTCAGGCGCGCGAGGCAGGATTTCGCCAAACACGCGATTTAGGGGCTCATTTGTCTGCTTTGGCCAAGCAACAAGAAAAGATTGAGCATGCTTGTATGGA
>NZ_CAMXYY010000140.1 GCF_947253395.1 uncultured Olegusella sp. | reverse complement strand
GCATTTCAAAAAGGGAATAAGTGCAAAAACGTCTTAAATCAAGTAGACTTGCTTGTACACAAAGGGGAAACTGTTGGAATATTGGGATTTAGTGGTTGTGGAAAATCGACATTGGCAAAGTGCGTAACCGGCCTGGAGTTGCCTGATCAGGGGAGGATTGTGTATAACAACCAGGATATTTCTATGCTGCGCGGAAGGAAAAGACAACACGTTTGCAAATCATTACAAATCGTTTTTCAGGATGCGAGGGCCAGCCTTAATCCTCGTCGTTCTGCACTGGAGCTTGTGCAGGAACCTTTGAAATATCTAAAAATAGGAACACCGAAGGAACGCACAGAAAAAGCTTTACTTTATCTAAAGAGTGTAGGGATCAATGGAGATGTCCTGCATCGTTGTCCCCCGCAACTCAGCACGGGGCAGTGCCAAAGGGTTGCTATAGCCCGTGCCCTTGTTGTGGATCCAGAGCTTCTAATTTTCGACGAAGCCATATCGGCGCTGGATATGATACTGCAAAAGCAGATTTTAGATCTTCTGTTAAATCTCCAAAAATCCATTGGTTTTGCATATATTATGATTTCCCATGATGTAAGGGTCATTCGTCATTCCTGTGAAAGAGTTGCGATTATGAATAATGGGATCTTTGTAGATATGGTTTCGAGCGACAGGTTAACCGCTCAGTCGAAAAACAAGTTTACACGTTGCCTGTTGGACAGCGAATTACATATAGCATAGGCGTCATGATTTAACGGGCCGCTATGAATGCTTAACCTTTCTTTACAGGTGTTGGGCGTTCAATTACAGAATTAGGCAGATGCAAGTTACGCCATCCTCTAGGTAGGTCAAGGATATTTAAGCGTGATGTTGGCCGTGTCGTGTAGAAAGGCACTCATCAGCGGTTAATCAGGCATGTGGAGATTTATCAATTACTTATCAATTCCAACAGGTTGAGTGCTGCTATTTTGCCTAAAAGCAAGACAGCCATTGGATAATTAACTCAAGCTGATATGAGGACTAACATGTTTAACAATCTTCGAAACATGGATATGACAACTGGCCGGGTAGTAAAACGCCTTGTATGCTTTTTTCTGCCTATTTTGGCTGGAAGTCTCTTTCAGCAACTTTATACTACGGCTGATGCGGTCATCTTGGGCCAATATGCAGGTAAAATAGGACTTGCCTCTATCGATGCTATCTATAATCTCTTGAAGTTGCCTGTAAACTTTTTTGTGGGTTTGTCAACTGGTGCCACAATCCTCATCTCTCAGTTTTTTGGGGCGAAGGATGAACACGCTTTGTCAAAGGTCATTCACACAGGCATTTGTTCCGCATTGGCGGGGGGCGTGGTTTTATCAATCATCGGAGTTTCAATAGCCCCATTGTGCCTGAAAGCAATGGCGGTTCCGAAGGAAATCTTTAGTTTGTCACTCTCTTATGTCCGCGTCATTTTCGGAGGTCTCGCTCTATCTATGGTCTATAACATCGGTGCGGGTATTCTCCGCGCAGTCGGTGATTCCAAAACCCCATTTTATATTCTAGTCACTACTGGCTGTGTTAATATTATTTTGGATCTCGTCTTTGTGGCAATATTCAAAATGAACGCACCTGGTGCCGCGTTGGCTACCGTGTTTTCACAGGGTCTCAGTGCAACACTTGTTCTGGTAACATTATTTAATACCAAAGCGCCCTATCATCTCATGCGTCGTAAGCTAAAAGCCGACCGAAAGATGCTTATCTCGATTTGCAAACTGGGGCTTCCCATAGGATTGCAGTCAGCACTTTACCCTGTTGCCAACATGATGGTTCAGACCAGTATTAATAGCACTGGTACAGATAACATAGCAGCTTGGGCATTGTGTGGCAAACTGGACTTTATGATTTGGCTAATCACAGATTCTTTGGCAGCTGCGATAGCTACTTTTGTGGCACAAAATTACGGTGCAAAAGCCATTCTCAGAGCCAGACACGGTATAAGGGTTGGCCTTGCAATAACATTAGGCGCGATTGCGGTGATTAGTCTAATTCTGTTCTTCTGGAGCATTCCTATCGGCAAGCTGTTTATCAACGCTGGTGATGTTGATATTGCCGTAGCTGCGGGATCTATTATGCGATTTCTTGCACCGTTGTACATCCTCTATGTTTTTGGGGAAGTTCTTGCAGGCGCGATACGAGGTTTAGGAGAAACACTTCGCCCTATGCTTATTACTATGGCAGGAACTTGTGTGACACGTATCCTTTGGATAATTTTTATCGTACCGTTACGTTCTGACCTTTTCACAATTTTAGGCTGTTATCCATTATCTTGGGCAGTGACTTCACTTTCATTTGTTCTGTATTATCTATCTTACAGCAGAAAAAAGATCACCCACGAGAATGAAAGCTTTCCTCATTTATAAAAAATGGCCAACTATTTGATAGGCACAAAAATCATGCGGTGATATCATTGTAATCTACAGAATTTTGAGATCACCGGGTCATCTTCGCTTTCTTCTGATATATTTCAGTATCTCTTCTGCATTACCGCACTTTTTCTAAACGCATTATAGGTGACTTGGTCTGAGACAGAATAGTAAACCGAGATGAACCCATCGCCAGTTAACCCAAACTTACGTCGGAGTAATCTTGAAAGCTTAGCGCCTTTCTCATGGGGATCACCTCTCTGATGCTCCGGGAAATTCGCTGTTCATGTTGTGATTTTTTTGTGAAAAAGCTTTCTCCGATATCATGGGTCACAAAATAGCCTACCGCCGCAAATGCAAAACAGAATATCAAATCAATTTGGGCGACTTTTGCTCAGTCAGGAAAAACAGTTGCGGCGTGAGTACGCAAAGCAGCAGATCTACGGTACGATCCTGAGTCTTGACGCCATCTGCGACAGTGGGGATATAGGCGAGTCAACATGGATGCAGGATATGCATCAGAATATCGACGCGGATATTCTCTGGTCGGACATAAAAGCTGACTTCTGCAAGGTGCTGACACCCAATCAGCTTTCGGTCTTTAATGAATGCCTCATTGCAGGGAAAAGTCAGACAGCATATGCCGCTATGCACGGCATTAGCATCCCTATGCATAGGCTCCGAACAGGGCGGTACTCGCCCGGTGGTGGTTTTACAGAACAATGCCGGCAATTATTACTGTCCCACACTGATCGTCGCCCCCATCACTTCCAAAAGTAGCAAGAAGACGTCACAACCCACCCACTATTACGCAGAGCATAATCACGGGCTGGATGTTCCCGGCATGGTGCTTTTGGAGCAGATTAAAACCATCGACAGGCGGCGCGTACA
>NZ_CAMXYY010000139.1 GCF_947253395.1 uncultured Olegusella sp. | reverse complement strand
GGTGAGACGAGGAGCCTCTGCCGTACCGAAAATCTTGGAGCGGACACGGCGCTCGCGGCGCTTGAGTCCGGCCCGCTTGGCCTGCTGCTTGTTCATTCCTTCTCCTTTTCCGCGCCACTACCTAACGGGGTAGTGGTCTTATTATGCAAAGCAAAGCTTACTTAGCAGCCTTGCCGAGCTTCCTGCGGATACGCTCACCTTCGTAGTGAATACCCTTACCCTTGTAAGGCTCGGGAGGACGCTTGGCGCGAATCTCAGCCGCAACCTGACCGACCTGCTCCTTGGAAATGCCCTTAACCAGAATGTGGGTGTTGTCGATGCACTCAAAGCTGATGTTGTCAGGTGCAGGATAGAGCACGGGGTGAGAATAGCCAAGCGAAAGGTCGAGCGTGCTGCCCTTAAGAGCAACGCGATAACCAACACCGGTGAGTTCAAGCTTCTTTACAAAGCCCTCGGACACACCAATTACCATATTTTGCAGAAGCGTACGGCACAGGCCCTGCTGGGCATTGGAGGCCTGAGTCTCATCATTGCGAGTAACCTCAAGGTGTAACGGCATCTCGTCGCTTGCCTCAACTTGTGCAATAGAGACGAGATGAGAGAAATCGCGCTCGAGCTTGCCCTTGGGGCCCTCGACGCTAACGTGGGTACCATCAACTGTCACGGTGACTCCAGCAGGAATCATGACAGGCTGCTTACCAATACGAGACATTGTCTCCTCCTATCGATTCCTAGGGTCTACCAGACGTAGGCGATGACCTCGCCGCCGAGACCCAACTTGCGGGCGTCGCGGTCGCACATCATGCCCTTGGACGTGGAGATGACGGCAATGCCGAGACCACCCAAAACGCGGGGCAGATCGGCAGCCTTGCTATAAATGCGCAAGCCAAGCTTGGAAACGCGGCGGATACCGCGAATCGTGCGGGTGCGCTTGGGGCCATACTTGAGCACGATATGCAGCGTCTTTTGAGGCTTGGTGTCCTCGATGCTGTATGACTCGATGTAGCCCTCCTCGCACATAACACGGGCGATCTCAGCGAGCACCTTGCTAGAAGGCATGGACACCTCGTCCTTACCTGCATTGCTCGCGTTGCGGATACGTGTCAACATATCTGCGATGGGATCGGTAACCTTCATTGATCCTTCTCCTTTGTTCGTGATGAATCTGCACGTGTGGTTCATCTAACCCCATGGGAAAGATGCCTCCACGACAGTGCCCTGTGTCCTACCAGCTTGCCTTGCGGACGCCAGGAAGCTCGCCTTTGAGCGCCAGCTCGCGGAAGCACACACGGCACAGGCCGAACTTGCGATACACGGAGTGGGGTCGCCCACAACGCTGGCAACGGTCCTGCTTGCGCGTCGAGAACTTCGGCGTGCGGTTCGCCTTGACGATCATCGATGTCTTAGCCACAAATCCTCCTCTACGAAATTCTACCGTTATCCCTCACTTTGGGGATAACGGCATCGATGCCTAGTTGTTACTCAGCCTTAAACGGGAAGTGGAAAGCAGAAAGAAGTGCCTTGGCTTCCTCGTTGTTGGGTGCAGTGGTGACAATGGTGATATCCATGCCACGGGTGTGGTCAATCTTATCGAAGTCAATCTCGGGGAAGATGACCTGCTCAGTGACACCCATGGAGTAGTTGCCATGTCCATCAAAAGACTTGGGGGACAGGCCACGGAAGTCACGGATACGAGGGATAGCAATTGCGATGAGACGGTCGAGGAACTCCCACATACGGTCGCCACGCAACGTTACCTTGGCGCCAATGGGCTGACCTGCACGCAAATGGAAGGTAGCAATGGACTTGCGGGCATGGGTAACGAGGGGCTGCTGGCCCGTGATTGCACGAAGGTCAGAAACAGCACCGTCAATTGCCTTGGAATCAGTAGCTGCCTCGCCAACACCCATGTTGACGACAATCTTTTCAATCTTGGGAATCTGCATGACGCTCTTGTAGTTGAACTGCTTGTTAAGCTCGTCACGCACGGTATCGAGATAGTACTGCTTGAGACGCGGGGTCTCGGAGGCGTTTGCAACAGCTACGCCTTTTTTCTGCTTTGCCATGTAGTACTCCTTCAAAGTCGAACATGGAGGTTTACGTGCGGGGATCGCCTCGCACCACCTGGACTGGCGCCCAGGAGCCTATGCGCCACTATAGCGGATCGAGACACAATCCTCCCTTTGAGCATAGTCACGCAAATAGTAAGGATAGCCTCTTGGGCAAGAGATTTCCAGTAGAAGTTTTTCCTGCGTGGAGTGTACACATTGTTTGCTTATCAAGTGAGTACTGCCCTTGTTATTCCTGCCAGAGCGTATGTATCTTGTGCATAAGAAAAGCAGCTGGCGGGAACTGCTTCCCTACCAGCTGCTTGGGGCGCATTTATATGCTTGTTGCCTAATCCTTATTGCCGTTACGCTTGCGCAGAATAAGTGCTGCAGCAACAACAACTATGCCGGCTACCGCAATACCACCCACAGGCAAAAGCAAATCACCAGTCTGAGGTGAAAGCTTGCGAATGACCTTCTTCGTCACTTTCTTGGTAACCTTCTTGCCGGTATTTGATTTGCCAGGTGTATTGGGCGTATGGGGCTTTCCTGGCTGAGTGGGATCTGCCTTTACCTCCACCGTAAAGCGGATGCTCGTGTCATTGGCAGGCGCCGTTGCGTCCTTGCCGTCTGCCCACTGCTTGCCATCCCAATGGAATTTAAAGGCTTTGGTAGTGCCACTTTCAGAAGTAACCGTTGCCTGCATATCGCCTGCGACAGTGCCTACTACCGTAAGACGAGTGCCATCCTTAACGTCACCATTGACCTTTACGCCAGGAATAATGACCTTCATCCAGCCGTCAACATCCCCTGCCTGCTGAACCGCTTTCTGCAAGTCGGCATATGTCTTGATGTTGGTGGTATCGAGTTTCATCGTAACCGTAACGGTCTTACCGTCAGGGCTCACCTTGGTTTGAGTAATAGAGAAGTACGGGCCAAAGTCCTTAGCAGTGGCCTTAACTACGCTAGGTAGAGTCAAACCATCTGGAATAGTGAACGTAGCCGTAAAGGTGCAGTTAGGCACATCAACGGTAAGTTTGGTGTAATCCGTTACCTTCGGATAAAGCTGCTCGATAGAGCTCATCTGCTCTTGAATGCTCTGCTTGTTGAGCCAGCCAGCATAATCAAGCGTGGCATTGGGCTTGGTGGGATATACCGCCTCATGCTCGGTCTCTTCACCAATACGAATATCGCCAGAAAGATCCTGGGTAATGGTGGTAGGAGTCTCAAGCGTCGCCTGAATCGTCTTATCGTCTGT
>NZ_CAMXYY010000138.1 GCF_947253395.1 uncultured Olegusella sp. | reverse complement strand
GTCTTTAGGAGGCCGTTCTGCCAGTCCATGACCTCCTTTGACGTGATGTCGACGACCCTCATCTCGCCGAAGAACGGGATGAGCTTCTCGTTGATCATGTACTCCTTGCTGCGCCATGTGGTTTCCCTCAGCCTCGGACGCACGTCCTCCGCATAGACCTTGACGAACTGCTTGAATGTCATGCTCGTGGACCTCGCCTCGTTGGCCAGGAAGTCCCTTTCCCATGTCAGGGCTTCGGCCTTGGTCTTGAAGCCGCGTTTCGTGGAGTCGATGACTTCGCCGTCTCGGTTCGTGTAGCAGAGCTTGACGAGCCAGGTGCCTCTCTTCGCGTCCTTTCTAACGCTCATGGCCGGCCCTCGTCTCAAGCTCGCTCAGGTCGATTTCGTCGATTCTGCCGAAAAGCCTCTCTTCGTAATAGCTGCGGTTGGTCTTCCCGCGCATCGTGATGCATCCCATCTCGTCTAGCTCGCCGTTCAGCATCCTGACGATCTTGTAGGCGTGCTGCATGCTGCATTCCAGGTCCTCGGCCACTTCTTTGGCCGTAATGAGTCTTCCGTCCATTAATGTGTCCTTTCCATTGATACAAAAACGTATCAGCACTACAGACACGATCACTGATACGCTTATGTATCAGTAGAATGTTCCGTCGGGAATCGCCGAAAAACATATTTGGTATTACAGGTCAGGAGGGCGGATGAAGATCGGAGAGAAGATCAATCGCATCAGAAGGGAGCGCGGCTACACCGCCGAGCAGTTCGCCGAGATGCTCGGCATCTCTACCGTCTCATTGCGCAAGTACGAGTACGGGGAGCGAACGCCGAAGGAGCCTATGATCACCGAGATCGCGCGATGCCTCGAGGTTAACCCTTCGTCTCTCAAGTCCGATTGGGGAAGCGGCGCGAACGACGCGATTCACATGCTGTTCGAGCTGGAGGAGGCATTCTGCCTAGAGCCGATCAAGGTTGGGGACACTGTTGTCCTGGCTCTTCCGGAAGACATGGATAACGAGGACCAAGAGGCACTGGCAAGGGCGCTCCATCATTGGTATAGGAACAACAGGGACCTGAAAGACGGCGAGCTCACGCGCGACGAGTACGTTGCGTGGAAGGACTCCTTCGAGGCCTAGACTCCCTGAACAGAACCGAAGATAGCCTCGTCAGAGGCTATTTTTATGCCGTGACCCGTTCGTGACCCAAACTGCAAAATACATGCCCGTAATAATTGATACGAAATCGTATTAGTTTCAGAGCTGCGGGCGGCTATAGGGTCGCAGCTGTTCAGTTGATGGCGCGTTTGCAGGTAATGATACATAATCGTATCAATTGTTATTCTTTGCCGCGTTTGCTTGATTCGACAAAAATTGCAGGTCGAATAGGGTATTTCGACTTGTTAGCCACCTGCAAACTGGCTTCGATATGACTAAATTTACGTGGGTCATGCTTTTACGTTTTCGTATGACTCACTTCGTGTTTGAACACAAAACACCCCTTGAGCAGGTCATTCTCAAGGGGTGTTGTAGGTCACATATTGATACGTTATTGTATCAGCTTTTATTCCCATTCCACATCCCTCGCCACTAGTGCCTCATTGAGCTTGTCTGAGGGAGGACAGCAGAAGAGTAGCGTTGACACGCTCTATCAGAACGCCTGTGTCGCGGCTGCACGGCTCAGAGATCTCTCCCTTATTACGTTCTTTGAAAAATCACAGCTTGACGGCACATGCTTTATAGACGATGCCGCCACGGGCTTTCAGACGCGTTGGGTCAATGTCTTTTTCAGAAACCACATCGATCTTCATTCTGAAGTTTCTGAAGTGGCTAATGAGAACCAAAGCTGCTTCAAGTCTGTCATGGTCACGTCGGGGGTGTTTTATGACCTGCTTCCCGCTGGAACCTTGGTGGATGCCTCGCAGGCGTAGATGTTTACTGGGCCTTTGGGGAAAGATAGACTTCCCAAGGACGCCTATTCCGTGCGCTTCCAGGAAAACTGGAAGGGCTCGGGCCTTACGATGATGATTGTTGAGGTCACGCTACCCGACGAGATGACGGATGCCGCCAAGCTGCGTGAGCATGCGTTTGGGCTGCGTCTTCGCTACCCGCATGTAAACTCCTGCCACAACGTGGCCGTTCGTGGCAACAATGATGGGGTGGCGACCGGTAACACTCAAACGCTCAACGCTGCGGGAAGCTGGCAGGCTATCTTTGCTGGACTTGAGCTTTACGACAACTCAGGTAAGGCTCATGTCTATACGGTACGTGAGCAAGGAGAAAAAGACGGTAAGTTGAGCCTGGCATCTCAGGACTTTGCCGTGACCTACGCAGCAGATGGACACTCAGTTACCAATACCCTTATTAACCCCAAGATTCAAATTAAAGGCTCTAAGGTCTGGGATGATGCAAACGACCAAGACGGCATCAGACCTGACTCTGTAGTAGTGAGCCTGCGTGCCAACGGCAAAGATACCGGTAAGAGTGCAACCCTGACCAAGGCAGATGCCTGGGCCTTCTCATTTGAAGATCTTGATACTTACGATGTTGACGGTAAAGCTATCTCCTACAGTGTGGTAGAACCTAGCGTACCTGAAGGCTACAGCTCTTCTATCACCGGCTCTCAGGCCAAAGGCTTTACGGTTACCAATACGCACAGTCCCGCCGAGCGCACTATCAATGTCACCAAGAGCTGGATAGACGACAACAACGGACGGGGCCTTCGTCCCTCATCTATTACCGTAAATTTGCTTGCCAATGGCAGCAAGGTCAAATCCCTCGCACTTGTTGCTGATAAGGATGGCAACTGGAAGGGAAGCTTTGGTTCTGTGCCAGTAAATGCTTCCGGCAAGGCTATTAGCTATACGGTCACAGAAGATAAGGTCGAACACTATCAAGCAACCCAGCCTGTAGCTGTCAAAAACGATATCGCCTCAATTACCAATACCCTTGCCGGTACCATCACCATCCCTGTTCAAAAGAAGTGGGTAGGACCTGCTGCAAAAAGCGTCACCATACATCTGCTTGCCGATGGGCAAGAAATTGATAGCGTCACGCTAGATAAGGCCTCTGGCTGGCACCATGAGTTTAAAGACCTTCCTGAATACACCAACGGTGTTCCTATTAGCTACAGCGTGACAGAAGATCCTGTTGCAGGCTATACAACAGATCGCATCGAGGGCAACCCCCAAGAGGGCTTTACCATCACCAACAGCTATGATGTCAAGCCAACACCTGCTCAGCCCAAGACCACTAAGCGTGCACTTCCCAAGACCACTAAGCGTGCACTTCCCAAGACAGGAGATGACACTAACTTCGCTGCAGGCTCTCTTGTTGCCTTAGCACTCGGTCTCATTGCAGGCGCAGCT
>NZ_CAMXYY010000137.1 GCF_947253395.1 uncultured Olegusella sp. | reverse complement strand
ATTAGAATAACGGTCTCGTGGGCTCGGAGATGTGTATAAGAGACAGCCACTATATGTAGTGGAATGTGCTTGTTATAACCACAAGAAATTCAATACAAAATTTATTTTTCTCAATGTGGAGATTTTATGGTGCATCGGTAATCGTTCTCACCTTTTGTGCTCGACTACACATCACACCGCCATATCTACCGCTCAAAACTAGCGAATATGCGCTCGTGGATGGGCCTCAAGATACACTTCACGCAGATGAGTACGGTCGATATGGGTATACAGCTGCGTCGTCGAAACCGACGCATGTCCTAATAACTCCTGCACAACACGCAAGTCTGCACCACCTTCCAATAAATGCGTTGCAAAGCTGTGACGCAAGGTATGCGGATGTAAACCATGGCGCTTTCCATCAGCACCTTCGGGGGTTGGAATGCCTGCGCGCTCCCCCGCCTGCGCTACTACCGAAAACACCGCCTGGCGCGTAATGCGTGTTCCTCTTGTAGAGAGAAAAAGGGCATCTCCACTACGACTAGCTTCCAGCACGGGACGTCCGTCCTGCAAATAGCGCACAAGCGCACGTGCAGCTGCTCCCATAATGGGCACAACGCGTTCCTTTGAACCCTTGCCAAAGACACGCAGCAGCTCATCTTCGAGAAAGACGGTCCGCCGGTCGAGTCCGCAGAGCTCAGATACACGCAAACCACAGCCATACAGCAGCTCAAGCATTGCTTTGTCACGCAGACCGCAGGCAACTCGTTTGCGGAAACGCAACGACTCTTCCTTCTCGCCCGGGCGTGGTACCACCTTAAAGTTTTGCTCATCCAAAAGATGCGCCATGCGCACGCGCGACACCACATCGGGGAGGTGAAGTGGGGCCTTAGGCGCAGGTAGATCTGCTGTCGGCAAAGTTTCACAAATCTGATCAGCCACCATAAAGCGGTGAAAGCTACGGATGGCCGATACCGCTCGATCGATAGAACGCGCCGCATAGCCTTCATCTGAAAGCGTCGCAATATAGGTCGTTACATCTGCACGTTTAACAGCATCCGGAGCTGTGATGTTTTGCTTGGCAAGATGATCGACATAACGCTGTAGGTCGCGGGCGTAGGAGTCGGTCGTATTAGACGAACTGCCGCGCTCGATAGTGAGATAACCCAAAAAATCCTCTCGCGCTTGATCAAGATTCATTGCTGGATTACTACCTCCCTACAAGGATCGTGGCTGCTTCTCCTATTTTTATGACAGCAAAATCTATACCGTTTGATACTGAGTATTTCGCTAAAGTATATATATTTATAGATAGCAGGTTAGTATTTCCCATTTAAATGGTAGACGGCCTGCACCTGTCCAAATAACGTATCGAGGATATACATGACCGCCATACCCACCAGCAAGCTTCTTAGCTCACAAACTAAGAGTTCAGCACAAGACCGCCTGCTGCCTGTCTTTGGTGCAGAAGGCCTCGCAAAACTTAGCGACGCCTGCGTAATGATCATAGGACTCGGCGGCGTGGGCTCAAGCTGTGTGGAAGCGCTTGCACGCGGAGGAATTGGCCATCTTATTTTGGTAGATCGCGACATCGTTGAACCCAGCAATATTAACCGTCAAGCGCTTGCGTTCCATTCCACAATCGGCATGGCAAAAACCGATGCTATGCGCCGGATGGTGGCAGATATCAATCCTGACTGTGTCATTGAGACGCACCATCTTTTTGTCACGCGAGACAATTTAGCTGAACTTTTTGCGCCCTATCTCGGCAAGCTTGATTATGTGATTGATGCCATTGATACCATTTCGCAAAAACTTGAACTGGCGCGCTTTGCACAGGAACTCGAACGTGAAGGGCGCAGTTTTCCTTTGGTGGCTGCAGCGGGTGCTGCCCATAAAGTTCGCCCTGAACTGCTGAAATTTGCCGATATTAGCAAAACACACACCTGCCCTCTGTGCAAAGACCTCCGCAAGCTCTGTCGAAAGCGCGGAGTAAAAAAGCTTGAAGTACTCTTCTCCACCGAGCTACCGCTCAAGCGTGTACAAGGTACAGCGACAGGTGAGCGAGGACCACTAGGCACTGCTTCCTTTATGCCACCTATCATGGGTCAGATGATTGCAGGACGGGTGATTTGTCGTATTGCTGATATCAAGGGCGGACCTGATGCTGGAATCGGCGGCGCAGGTGGGGGTAAGTAGGCAGCATGGATACAGGTAGTCGAGCAGAGTGTGCTGATGTTCCAACGCCACACAAGAGACCCACATCTATAGTTGAGATGTGGGTCTCATAAGTAATCTTAGATCTGAAGCATCTTCTGTGTGACACAAAAACTACTTACCGGAAAACATCAGGTAGATAAAAATATCAGCAAGTAGAATTAATATTCCTAACGCGAACAAGAGCTTTGCTGAACTAGAATCCCCGGTAGCGCTCTTTGCCCATGCATCCTCAAAAACAGAAACAACAAACAATACTCCCGCAACGAGTCCAAACATATTTGAACTCACAATGCCTCTCCACACCAATAGTCCTACTACGAAGAGAATAATGCTTGCTACAACAATGAATGTAGTCCCAGAGAAAAAAGGTCTCTTTTCACTTGTAATCTTTGTACCCATGGCTTTAATCCTTACAACTTGGAGCATACCCATAGGGTGTATGCAGCACTTGTTGTGGCTGAATAAATCCCCGTAGGAGCTTTCTATTGGTTATTCTTCACATATTCGTCTAGTAGATGTCCACAATCCTCCTCTCCTTGCGCAGAAGCAAGCAGATTTCCCTTATCATCAAGAACAATAAGAGCGGGTATATGTTCCAGCCCAGTTTTATTAAAGCAATCCCCTTCAAAGTCAAGGTGGGTCGGGAATTTGGGTTTGGATTTTTGTAATGACTCTAGAGACTCGTCTTCTGAAATGCTGAAAAGATTCTTCTCAATAATTTCTTGATTACTAACCCATCGTTTTGATTTGACAAGGTTTTCACAATGTGGACACCATGATGCCCAAAAGAACAGGAGATTCTCTTCACCTTTTTTCAAGTGGGAATAATATGTATCGCTTCCTGTTAGTCTAAAATCTGGCATTTGTTTTATCGATAGGGCTTGGCTTTCATATCTATGATTATTTTCACCGCCCGAACCTGAACCTAAGCCATCTTTCTTCTCTGCATTATGTACAGCGCATCCGCTCTGAAAAAATATAAAAATACAAACGGTAAACATAATAAATAGCAGGGATGTCATGCGAATTTTCATTTGCTTCGAATCGCATTTAGAAAATTGCATAATACCACCTAATAAATAACTTAAAAAATTATAGTAAATCTACTTGTGAGAATAGCACTTTGCGGATAAAGCATGCCTACATCTTTTCTTAAATATTTCTTAAATAAACTATTTATGTGCTCCTCTTTTTTTTTTTTTTTTTTATAT
>NZ_CAMXYY010000136.1 GCF_947253395.1 uncultured Olegusella sp. | reverse complement strand
CGTGAAATATCCCTTACAACATCTTCGTATTGGGGAGCCACCTGCATGCCCTTTGGCTCACCCAACATATGCATCACTACAAGACCTGCATCCGAGTCCTTGGCAACCTCTACCATAGCGGAATCGCGAAAACCTGATACATCGTTGATGATAGAAGCCCCAGCTTCCACACAGGCGCGCGCAACTTCGGCGTGACGAGTATCAACCGACACCACGATATTTCGTAGTGCAAGTTCTTGTACCACGGGCAGCACGCGTGAAAGCTCCTCTGAGGGCGCCACTTCATCCGATCCGGGACGCGTTGACTCTCCACCGACATCAATAATATCTGCACCCTGCTCAATCATGAGCTGTGCTGCTTCGATTGCTTGTGTTGCTGAAGTAAAGCGTCCGCCATCGGAAAAAGAGTCAGGAGTGACGTTGAGAATGCCCATAATCAGAGGATGTGAGAGCTCAAGTTGATATTTCCCGCACAGCCAGTATGTAGGTTTTTTTGGCTGCGATCCATCTATAGTCATGAGCTGCTCCCCTGCTGTCCTAGTCATATTGCACTATGAGGATACTCGCTTGCGAGCTATAACACCACGTCTCAACTCAGCTGCCTATAGCAAACCAGTGGAACAAGCAGATTCGGACTCAGGATAGGCCACCACCTCTACAGTCCCCCGATAACGGCCCCGCGCGCCAATCAAATCTCGTGCACATAACAGATAACTCTGCGCACAGTTGTTCTTTGCAGTAGGACCTTCAAAGTGATATTGGCTCATCTCAGCTGCGCAAACATGTTCATCTTTGCATAGACCTCGATCATGAAGAGGAATACCGCCCACCATGTGCCACTCACCATCAATATGCGCAATCCTTAGACCTAAGAGTCCATCTTCCCAGTTTTCATTACGTGCTACCAATCCATTGTGCAGATGAAAAAGCTGTTTGCTTTTGCTATCTGCGAGCAAGGCAGTCTCATGTTCCTCATCCTGCGCAATTACCCAAAACTGGGAGAAAAACTGTGAGTGTTCTACTTGCTTAAGTTGATCAGCTGTCAGACAGCGTCCAGCCCCGTTGCAGGCATCCATGTAGTGATAAAGCGGATTGTGTCCATCAGGCGCTACATAGTCAAAGACGAGCCACTCGGTAAACATCATCTGTACAAGCTGGATATCACTCTCACAAGGCATCATCACATGCATGGCATAAGGATCAACCTCTTGTACAAAACGCTCCTGCGCCTCATGAAAACTCTCGGGATGACAGCGCTCCCAAAAATATCCCACTTCAGCTATATCGTAGGCATCGTCAAAGACATATCCCTCATCTGTTGCAAGCATTTTCTCTCCTCACACGTACCAACTATGCAAGCAAGCCTAGAGGCATCTGAGCAAATCGAAGCTCAAAATTTGAATTAGCCTTGTCTTAAACTGGCGGACAGCTGGCCTCAAACTACAGGGGATTGACCAGCAGTTTTCTTTGTTACTCTTTCAAAAAGACTGTATGCTCAGCAAGGGATGCCAAGTTTTATCCAAGCTTTCCTTTATACCTTGCATACGTCGCGCCATCGCTCAGCTAGGATAGAAAGGGTACAAATAGCGCTATTGCCAAGAAGCGCCTTTATTTATATATGCATTTACAGGGAGTTTTACAGTGGTCATTGCAGCAAAGCCTTTTTCTCAGAACGATTCGGAAGACAACACAAATTCTTATGCAATGGATACTTTCTCTGAAACCTCACATACATGGACAAATGATGGTGAGAGTCACTTACCAGCTTCGGGGCAGCTCCCCCTCTACGACGAGGATATGGAACCCGAAGATGCTCTTGACGAGTTTTTGAAGTGGGTAGAGTCACGAGATATCGAGCTTTGGCCCCATCAAGAAGAAGCTCTGCTTGGGCTTGCTGCAGGTAATCATGTTATTTTGGGCACCCCTACAGGTTCAGGGAAATCCTTAGTGGCCCTTGGCATGCTTTACCTTGCACTCTGCGCTGGCAAGGTGGCCTATTACACCGCCCCTATAAAGGCGCTCGTCAACGAGAAGTTTTTTGGCCTCGTTGACCTGCTTGGCCGCGACAATGTCGGCATGATAACAGGTGACACTCATATCAATTCTGATGCGCCAGTTATTTGTTGTACCCAAGAAATTGTTGCCAATCTGGCCCTCCGCGAGGGTGAGCAGAGCGATGTTGCGGCTGTAGCAATGGATGAGTTCCACTACTATGCTGACCCTGACCGAGGTTGGGCATGGCAGGTACCTCTTCTCACGCTCACTCACACTCAGTTTTTGCTTATGAGTGCCACCCTGGGTGACGTCAGTCAGATTGCCTCCTCACTGAAAGATCATACAAAGAGAAGTGTTGACTTGGTACTTGATGCACAGCGTCCTGTTCCTTTGCACTATCGCTATGCCCTCACGCCTCTAGAAGCAACTGTCGAGCTTGCTATCAAAAACAACGAAACACCGCTCTATATTGTCCATAGCTCCCAAGACGCAGCTCTCAAAACAGCACAAGCACTCTCAAGCTTTGGTGTTGCGGACAAAGCTCAGCGTGAGGCTGTCAAGCAGGCTTCCAAAGATACCCGCTTTACCACGGCATTTGGCAAAACACTCAAGCGTCTACTCTCATCAGGAGTTGGCGTACATCATGCAGGAATGCTCCCACGATATCGCTTGCTCGTAGAAAAGCTTGCTCAAAGGGGTCTTTTGCCGGTCATCTGCGGTACGGATACGCTCGGTGTAGGAATCAATGTGCCCATTCATACGGTTGTAATGACTTCGCTTACCAAGTTTGATGGCAATCGTATGCGCCGCCTCAAAAGCCGCGAGTTTCATCAAATTGCTGGTCGTGCAGGCAGGTCGGGTTTTGATACCGAGGGCCTCGTCATTGCGCTTGCACCCGAGCACGAAATCGAAAACGCCAAAGCGCTTGCAAAAGCAGGTGACGATCCCAAAGCGCGTCGTCGCGTCAAAAAGAAGCGCCCACCTGAGGGTTTTGTAAGCTGGAACGAGCAAACCCTTACGCAGCTGATAGAGTCTATCCCCGAAACGCTTACACCGCGCCTACGCGTCACACACTCCATGGTGCTTGCCGAAGTTATGCAAGGTGGAGATGCCATGGCACGCATGCGCAAGCTCATAGCCGATTCCGCTCAGACAGACGAGCAAAAACAACGTCTTAATAATCGTGTTGATGAGGTTATGGCAACGCTCATTGATGCTGAGGTGGTATTGTGCACCAAGCAAGCTGATGGCAGTACCAACTATTCCACGATGGTGGAACTTCCTGACGATTTTGCTCTTGACCAGCCACTCTCGCCTTTTTTGCTTGCAGCACTTGAGCTGCTTGACCCAGAAAGCGAGAGTTATAGCTATGACCTCATTTCCATGGTTGAATCTACCCTCGAAAATCCTTGGCAGATTCTGCGTGTACAGGA
>NZ_CAMXYY010000135.1 GCF_947253395.1 uncultured Olegusella sp. | reverse complement strand
ACCTTTACAGTGACGGCCGGTGGCAAGCCTCTCGAGGGCGCTACAGTGACCATCGCTGGCAAGAAGGCCACTACAGACGCTACCGGTAAGGCAGCCATTGCAGAGCTTGACCGCAAGGCGCACGACTATGTTGTCACTAAGAAGGGCTACAACGATGCCAAGGGCAGCGTTGACCTCACCGATGGCGACAAGACTGTGAACGTGGCTCTTAAGACTCCTGAACCGCCGATAACAGCAGTGGAGAGCGTATTGCTGGCCAATGTTGTAGTAGCACCTAATCCGTTTGTAGAGACGCTCCACCTGACGGGTGTTGAGTCGCTACGGACGATCCAGGTGTTCACGGTGGATGGCGTGCTGGTCCTCAACCATACGCATGATGGCGCCAGTGAGGCCATTCTCCAGGCTGATAGCTGGAAGTCGGGCATCTACATCCTCCGTCTGATTGACCTCGAGGGTGCAGTGAAACAGCTCCGCGTTGTCAAGCAGCAGTAGAAGTACTGACTAGAGAATCTATTGCGGGGAGGCTTGAGCCTCCCCGCTTTTTTAGTATGCGTTGGTCAAAATGGTTGTTGATAAAGGAAGCGCATATACATACTCTCGTGAGACTGTTGCAAATGCCCTCGCGCTAGCCCAGAGCGACCCGATTGATGGATTAACCATGAACATGGGTGTTTTTGGGGTGATGTCAGACCGCCCTCAGGCTCCATTTTATCCCCTCTAGGCGGTCAATCTGACCACTTAGAGGGGATAAAATGGAGCCTTGCGCAACAATCAGCTGGGGCGCACGTTTGAGGCTGTACGCCAACGATTCGATAAGATTCTGATAATGGGTCTTGCAAAGGCCCTGGTAGCGACATCGTCCCCCCATGGAACCGGCGAATGATGCTACCAAAGGTGCGTTCAATAACCCATCTCGTGGCGCTGATTAGGCTGTTCAAGTATTTTTGGCTCGCTGCGAGGGGCTTACCTCATGTAGCCTTGCCATAGTACCATCCTCTAGTTTGAGCGCCTTCAAAGCGGTGCGATTCTTTTGGGAGGTATAGCCCTAGTCGGCTAAAATCAGCGTTTATCCTCAAGCCCTTTACCGACCAGCTCTAGGCGAAAACGGCATATCGTGCTGTGGTCGGGAGAAGCGTTTGTGAGGTCTAGCTTTAGGAAGTCGCTCCACGATATGGAGTCGTTGATGCGCTCCTTGACCTCTCGGTCGGAAAGCCCATACCAGGTCTCCAGGAGTAGTATTTTGAAGAGCAGGGACGGGGGATAGCTAGGCGCTCCCATTGGGGCGGCTGCCTGCTTAAGGCAACGCCTATTGAGCAGCTTGGAGATGGGGCGTCAATCTACCAGCTGATTGATTTGGCTCAAAAGGGGATTCCGCATCTTTTTCCGTCTATCGACAACAGCGATATCCGCGAAGGAGGGACTTTGGTCTGTTTAATCTGGCTCATCGCGACAATAAAAATATCTAGCTTTACAATACAAAGATACCAATAATCAGCTAGATATACAATAGTTTGAGCCAATTGTACGTGCAACAGTCTCACAAGAATGTAAAGCCATCAGCAAGACACAAGCAGAACTGCGCGCCACGCTTGCAGAGCAGCCGACTTGCACAAGCACAGAGCGTACCACGACACAAGAGACCGTGCAGATCCATCTCTCCAAAGAGACACAAGCCAAAATCAAAGAGCATCAACTTTTTGTTTTGGAGACACTCTCGCAGTCGAGCAAGAAACTTGACCCAAAGTTTGACGCCTTGCAACAACTCATCCGTGAGCGACAAAAGCCCATAGAGGACAAAAACTACTCGCTCTTTGCCAGTGTGCAATTAGCCGAGCACATGCTACTCCTATTAGTTTGCAGACTGGTCATGGTCAGCTGTTGGTTCTTTGCCATGGGAGCCAACCAACTGCAAACCGCCTCCGATTACAACCTCCGCTACCGCTACCTGCGTATGCAAGGCGAAGCTACAGGTAAAGACTTAGCCCATCTCGACAGCATTTTTGTCACGCATCGCAACCCAAAGCGATTCAGCTGATGCAACAAAAGGTAGTTGATTACGAGCAAGCTCTGCAGAGGCAAACTGAGTTGTTATTGGAGCAGAAGCGTATCAAACAGGAGCAAGGAGAATTGAAGATGCATTTGGAGAAATAACGAATAGAGTACTCCTGCAAGTTATTGTTGCTTGCAGGACCTTACATTAAAATAAGTTTCTATTTCGGCAACCTTTTTCTCTATCCACTCAAGTACTACACCCTTTTTTATTGCAGGATATTCGACTGGGTTATTCCAGTTGTTGTTTCCGTCATCAGAAATCCAACTCCAACCATAAGGATAACTTTGGGTAGGCTCATCTGTAAAACAATCTAATTTCGTTTGATGTGGTATTGGGGCTTTTGACGTGATACCAATCCAAACATTCTTCCAATATGTTTTGTCATCAGTCTTAATGACAATCACATTTGACTCGTCTAAATCTTTCCACAAAGCACCATTGTCGTCATGATGCTGCTCAAAGCCAATTTTCGTTAAGGGCTTAATAATATGGTTGTTAACCAATGTATCTCCTATCTCTTTGGCTAGGCTGAGCAGTTCTGAAGCACCCTCAATGTCATCAGCAGCCTCTTTAATTAGATTGTTTTTGTATTCTGTTTCCACGTCTTGGTATGTGAGTTGCTTAATAATCTTGATATAATCTTCGATAGTGCTACGAACAGGCTTGGGAGGAATGGACTGAGCCAAATCTTCTAATAGTTTGAGGATGTCTCGCGCATAGGAGACTTTGATGAGTTCAAACTTTTCTCTTCCCAATGAATAGTCTGAAGGTTCACAGCCATCTAAGGTAAGATATATCAACATGAAATTATGTTCCCCAAACTGCTCTTTGCCATAGTTATGATATCGAAGTAATTGATTAGGCTGGTCATTTGCATAGATTTTATTCTCAATGATAACGGCATGCTTTTGGTTACTATCTTCAAGAATAATGTCAATACGTCCGCCTATTGTATCTGTTACTTCTCCGACACTGCGTTCCACCATGGGTTCTTTACAGTACAAAATATAGTCTTGTGGTAGACCTACAGCAAGGAGGAAGGATTTGAGAAACTTATCGCCTAAACCATGCTTTGCCTTAGGATTGAGAAGCACAGCGAGTAAGCGTGAATGTAAGCGTACTTCATCCGAGCAAAGTTGCAGAGCAGAAATAATATTAAAGTTTTTCCCCTCCTCTTCTTCTTGTTTTATTCTCTTTTGCTCTGCTTCATGCAAGTCTGATAATTTGGATAATAGTGCTTTGATTTGGTTTTTCATAATGCAAAATGGCTTGATCTACTTGCTCTACAATTTTGCTAGTTCTTCCTCCACCTCCTCCACAGCAGGCAACGCTGATTTCAGATTTTCAGGGATAGTCTTCGTTAGTTGATAGTCGCTCACACCGATTGGCTGGTCGTAGCCAGAGAGAGCATATTGCGCCACGACCTTGTCGCCACCATTGCAGAGAAGCAAGCCGATGGTTTTGTTGTCGTGTTCGCC
>NZ_CAMXYY010000134.1 GCF_947253395.1 uncultured Olegusella sp. | reverse complement strand
AGCTTGATCGTGACTACGATAGTCAAGAACATATTTTGGGTCAGCATGATTTCACACATGCAGCTTGGCATGTCGAACGTGTTATGCATCATGTGCGTCCACCTCTACAACGTATGGAACAGTACTGGACCGTGCCGGTGAACTTTTTGATTTTGCCGCTGTTTGCCTTTGTGAATGCGCAAGTACGTATTGTGGGAGTTGATCTCGGGCAAGTCTTTGCTGATCCTGTGGCGCAGGGTGTGTTTTTGGGTGCCGTGTTTGGTAAGCCCATCGGAATTGTTGGTGTGACTTTCTTATTGGTCAAGACAGGTATCTTTAAGCTTCCGCACCATGTCGACTGGCATCAGGTAACCGCAGTTGGTCTCATGGGTGGTATCGGCTTTACGATGTCTATCCTGATTGCTGGCCTCGCTTTTGGTCCGCACGAGGTCAATATTGCTAAGTGCGCAATTTTAGTTGCGGCAGTGGCTTCGAGTACCTTAGGCTTACTTTACGTCAATGCCAGTGACGCTTTACGCAAAAAATCTAAGTAGGTAATTGGCCTACTCTACCGTGCCGTAGACGTAGGCCCAACCGTGGGCTGTGATGATGGAATTGAGCTGATCGCAGAGCTTACCGCGATGATATGAACCTGCAGGCAGCAGCTCGATAATCTCGATGAGATCCTCGGATAGATCATCGACTTCTGCACGTACCAAGGCATCCATACGTGATACCGCCTGCGAAGGCCCCTGTGCATAGAGCTCGTCAACCAAGCGTTGCAATTCTCCGTATTCTGCGGCGGGTTTGCTACCTGAGGGCATAGCTTGGGTTCGGCGTATCATGAAAACTCCTAACAGATAAGTCTGTGGTGTATATACCATGCTAACAGGGTCTGAGGTCTAGGTAGTTTATACTTCGTGCAGGAAAAGGTGAGACACGTTGTCGAGTCTGTCATATGATGCAGACAATGGAGGCAGCTATGAAGAGCGCTTTTGATTTGATGGACACCCCAACTCTTGATGCAGAAATTGCTTCTTTAGAAAGTCGTGTTGATGAGGTACGAGCTCGTAAGCTTTCACTTGATATGGCACGTGGCAAGCCCAGCCCCGAACAGACCAATCTGTCCCGCCCCATGCTGGATTTGTTGAGTTCAAGCAGTGATTTTACCGCTGCAGGTGGAGTTGCCGATAACTACGGTTTTCCTGATGGTCTACCCAAGACCCGCGAACTGGCAGCTGAATTGCTTGGGGTAGATCCTGCTAACGTAGTGGTTTCAGGCTCATCGAGTCTGCATTTGATGCATGACCTTGTGGTACATGGTTATACGCGTGGCGTGGCAGGACAGACGCCTTGGTGCAAGCAGGACACGGTCAAGTGGCTTTGTCCCAGCCCCGGCTACGACCGTCATTTCCGCGTGACCGAAACCTACGGTATTCAAAATATCCCCATACCAATGAATGCTCAAGGCCCTGATATGGATTTGGTTGAGCAGATGGTCAACCATGACAGTTCGGTCAAGGGTATCTGGTGTGTCCCCAAGTATGCCAATCCCAACGGTATAACGTATTCCGATGAGGTTGTGCGTCGTTTTGCTGCGCTCAAACCTGCAGCACCAGATTTTCGTATCTATTGGGATAACGCGTATATTGTTCACGATCTCTACGATGAGCCCGACCAGTTGCTTAATATTTTTGACGCAATGAGAGAAGTCGGTACCTCAAACCTCGTTTATGAGTTTGCTTCAACCTCCAAGGTTACCTTCCCTGGTTCTGGTTTGGCATGGATTACAGCCGATCCCCAAGACATGGTTGAAGTACGCGGAACTCTTGCCGTCGAGCAGGTTGGCCCCGAAAAACTTACTCAGCTCGCCCACGTGCTTTTCTTGCGTGATGCGGCTGGGGTCTGTGCTCATATGAAAAAGCATGCGGCCATTGTTCGCCCGCGTTTTGAGCTAGTTGAACGCAAGCTGAGCGAGGGCCTCTCTGAACTCCATGTTGCTCATTGGAGTCATCCTCGTGGTGGTTACTTTGTCAGCTTTGATGGCCCTGAAGGATCGGCACGCGCAGTTGTAGCGCTGATGGCTGAGCTTGGTGTCAAAATGACTGGTGCTGGTGCAACTTGGCCTGGTGGTATCGATCCTCACGATACCAACATCCGTATTGCACCGACTTATCCTAGCCTAGAAGAGCTTGCTTGTGCTCTCGATGTTTTTGTTTTGGTTGTCAAGCTTGTCGCTGCGCGTCTTGCTCGGACAAGCCGTTAAGTGTCAAGAGGCTTTTGCTAGGCGCTTGTAGGCTCTATACAAAAACGATGGGTAAAGCCTTTTTTGTAATATTATGAACTCTGCACCAAAAGTGTTGTCATTATGTGCGGGCACGTAGCCTCGTCACTACATTGATTGTCAGTACGCAGTTGGATGATTTTTCTGCCCGTTAGGGCTGGATGAAAGGCATGAACGTTTATGTCAAGACAAAACGCAGATAAGTTGCGCGCCAATCGCCGAGCTCCTGAGACTAAAGAGAAGGATGGCAAGAAAAAGCTCACTAGCATCATTATTATTGCCTTTGCGGTGTTGATGGCTCTTTCGATGACACTGCCTTCGCTCGCTCAGATTTTTGCTTCTCATACTAATCAGGCTGACAAGCAAGCCCAAACCGAGGCGGCAAAAAAGAAGCAAAACGCTGAGGCGGGTTCTGCTTCTCAAACTGAAGCGGCAGATACCACGACAGTTGATGGCATCATGAAGCTGTACTCTACCGATATTGCCCGTCACGAAAAAGCGTTGGAGAAAGACAAAAATAGCTTGGTTGAGTTGCTGCAGTGTGGCAAGACCTATATGGAAGCGGGCGGCAAAGCAGCAAGCGTGGCAAAAACCGATGATGATGCAAAGAAGGTTGTCACCCTTTTTGATCAGGCAAAAGGCTATTTTGATCGCTATTTGGCTTTACAGGATGCGGTGACCGTTCGCGTTGACAGAGCTCTTTGCGATTTGTATGAAGGCAATATCGAGAATGGCATTACCGCACTCAAAAAGCTCACTGATGCCGCACCTCAGGATGCGGGATCTGAGTACGGTTATGCCTATATGTATCTAGGCATTGCTTATCAGGCAAAAGGTGATACAAACTCTGCAAAAGCGGCCTATCAGCAGGCACAAAAGCTTGATCCCAACGATGAATTTGGCGCTCGTAGCATGGCCGTGACCCGCCTCGCACAGCTTACGGCGGCAGAAAAACAACAGTCCACAACAACAGATAGTTCGAGTGCGACTGGTAACAATAGTTCTCGCGTTGACAATCTGCTTTCTGATCTTAATAAGTAGATATTATTAGATGACAACATGGACTGAGTTCATGTGAGAGGGGTGAGATGTATGGCAATGGATATCCAGATGATGCGCCTAGAAGATACCGTGCGTATAAGTGTTATAGGTGAAGTAGACGTATCGAATGCTTCTGATTTGCGTGATGAGTTAGATGTACAGCTTGCAAGTACACCACGTGCCATTGAGGTTGATCTCGCACAGGTGCCCTATATTGATTCGACAGGTATTGGCGTACTGGTAGCATTTGCGCATAAGGCGT
>NZ_CAMXYY010000133.1 GCF_947253395.1 uncultured Olegusella sp. | reverse complement strand
CTCAAACAAAAGATGGTTCAAGCTTCGAGGTGGGTGAGCATAAAAGCGCAGGTCAGATTTTCCTCTAGTCCGACAAACGAACCATCTATTGAAAAGCAGTCCGAAGCTTGAACCATCTGTCGCTAAGCAGCTCGAAAAACGAACCATCTATCGAAACTTCGGCGACCTTCTCTGTGTTAATACAATCGTCGCCAAAAGACCCTTCTCTCTCCCCTGTTCATGAGGGCATTCGTGATGAAGATATCCCTATCCTCGTCGACAAAGGCATTGCGCTTCACTCACCACCCACATGTGTCGGCGTAGCGCTTGCGGGACATGAAAGGCATCACAGCTCATCGTTAAGCACGCCACGCTCAAAAGCGTCAGCGAGCAGCTGGTAATAGATGTCTGGGTCTTGCGCCGATGCAAGCCCCGACACCTGCCCGTCTCCAGTCTCCACTACAATCCAACTTCCGTCGATGCGTTCCGCGAAGTCCACGGTGTAGTAGGGGCTCCCAAGGTTCGAGCACGCTATCACGAGCCTCTCGGGTGGCTTCGCAGCGATTGATGGTTGGTTGGAGTTCCTGCACACGTTGAGGAGATCTCCCCCGAGGTAGAACGCCCTCCACTCGTTCGTCGCGCCGCTGTAGTGAGCAAGGTTAACGTATTCTTTGCACACGATACCAGCCGTGAAGAGGTCTCCTCGGAGCCTAGCAAACTCCCCAACGATCTCATTCATGCACTCCTGGCTCACGGGCACGCGGAAGCTGGCGGGAAACGACGATCCCTTGACCGACTTCACGTAGTCCTTGACCATGAACTCAGCAAACATGCCATTGACCACCTCGGCATCGGCGCTCATGCCCGGAAAGGCGACAAGTCGTGGGGCGTATGTGCTCAGGACGTTCAGCCGCGGAGCAACTCCTTGGAGCGAATGGAAACATACTCATTCCACCCCTTCGGGTCATCCTCTAAGCTTGGAGAGCCTTCCGAGACGTACTCCAGTATTTCTATATCCGTGAGGTCTGTCGGCAGGCTTCTCTCCCAATACACGTCAGTGATATCCTCATAGTCCGCACCAGGCATATCGTTCGAGGCGGCCAACAGCTCGCCGAACCACGACTTCAGACGCTTACCGCCCACCATGGCATACCTTCCGTAAGGGGTGCAAAGCACGGTGAACAGGTCATCACGATTGACCATGCCGTTGTAGACGGACTGGACAGCAGTCCTCTCGCGATTGTAGTACTGCTTCCGGTCGACGTTGATTATGTAGCGATACCATTTTAGCTTGAGCTCGAATGGCCCCTCGAAGGGCATCTCACCTGCGAAGTTACCGTTTTCGTCGTATATATCCTGGAAATGACCGCAGGTCTCCTCAAAGAGGCTAGTGATATCCCGACTGTTGTAGTATCTGTCCTCGACGTCAACGCCTTCGATCTCCCTGAGAAAGGGTCTGTCATCTTCGGGCCCCTCGAGTCCTTCGCATCCAAACCTGATGACACGGTCGCCCTTCCATCTTCCTGCTAAGAGTGTCAGCAGAGCGTTGTTCTCCTCACATCTATTCCAGCAGTTGCCCCAAAGTTTTCCTCCGCCGCTCCACCACCAGTCGAGTCTTTCCATCTTGTCATAGTTAAACCAATCGTATACCTGACTCATCCTCATCACCCCCCTCGAGTGAGGTGTAGTATCCCATACGCTCTGGACAGCAATTGACCCGTAAGCGGGACAGTGATGGGGTTTTCCTCATTGCCTGTGAAATCATGCGACCCCGTGCACCTTAGGATAGCCACAAACTTCGCGCCACATATCAACCTTCGGGCTACAAGCGTGTCTCATGACCGTGCTAGCATGAACACTGTCAGGGATGTGTGCAAGACGAGTTTAAGAAAGAGGCGCCATCATGGGCAATATCGCAATCACTATTGGGGATACAATTATATCGATTCCCGACTTCTACCAGGTGGTTGAGTCCATGCCTGACGATCCGCCCGCATCGGTCCCGGTCATGACGCAGACGAGCATGGGAACCGCTTTCGTCCTGTTCTACCCAATGTCTTCCGAGTATGCCATGCCGTATGAAGACGTTCGCAACGTAATTGACGGTATACATGCGGCGCTCGACGAGGACCAAGGGCTCGTCCAGGTCGCAAACGGTAGAACAGGCCAAGGCAAGCCGTACATCTTCTCCATCATCAAGACAAAGATGGAGAAGCACGGACTGCAGTACGGGCTCACAATTGATGTCGATGCCGTAGGCTACACAATACACACACAGGGATTCTTTGACGAGGGACCGACAACTGGTATCAGAGCGGCGGCCACATATTCCTTGTTAAGGGACAAGGGCATAGTCGATACGGATATGAGCCATTGGACGGCCGACCCGTATGATTCGTCTATCCGCCATGGTTATCTCGCAAACATGGGAGAGTCGCAGGAGTTCGATGAACTCTTTCCCGAGCATCCCCTCACCCTAGCAAGGAATATGGTTGCCCTAGTCGCTGCCAGCCTGTAAAGAATAACTATATCGCTGTAAGGTATCCAGCCAGCCCAGTCAATCCTCATGTACGTATATCCCGTGTTAGAGCTTGGCCGTGTGGTTCCATTGCCACCAACAAGGCTGTTGTAGCTGGAGAAGCATTGTAAGCTAGAGCTCTCAGTTGATGGCAGTACCTAAGTGGAGTCCACATAGATCATCGTGAATGACAAGCACTCCGAGAAACAGTAGAAAGTTCAGATATAAGAATATCGCCATGTTCATCGCGAAGGTCACGCTCGTGATGTATTGCCAATATATCAGCATCGTTGATGCGATCCTCAGTAAGCTGAAGGGCTGACATCACAATTATTTGTCAACAGGCACGACATCTCGACATGACGGTTAGTTATACCGCTTCGACTTTCGTTCTGTTGTTGCACTAAAAAAGGTGTTAAAAGAGGGCCACAAAGTGCCAATCTGCGCAATAAATATCTGCTCCGCGCTTTGCTAATGGCATAATTGATAGTAAGCAAAGGCGATTGGAGCAATGATGATCCTTGACAGTCTGCGTAACAGCACTTCTTTGAATGAAACTGACCGAAGCATTGCCACCTACCTGCTCAGTAACATCGATAACCTTAAGACCCTCACTATTACAAAACTTGCACAAGAGACTTACACTTCCAATGCAACCATTATTCGTTTTTGTAAGAAACTGGGTCTTAGCGGCTACCGAGAACTAATTATGCAGCTCATCCAGGAGATAAGCAGAGACTATCTCCTAGCCACTACCGTTGATCATAATCGTCCTTTCGACAGCTCCGCCTCAATAGAAACTATCGCAGCCAATCTCGCAAACCTATTGAGGGGCGTCATAGACCAAACGAAAATTGAACTAGATACTGCTAAGATGAGCATGATTGCCAAGGCGGCCCTAAATGCCCCGCAAATTTACATTTTTGCCAAGGGCGAAAGCTATCTAGCGGGATGTATCTTTCGCAACGGTCTTCTCAAGCTCGGCTATCATATCACTATGGCTGATGAAGGAGGTTTGCAAACTTTACATGTGAAAAACGGGAAGCCTGGTGATCTATTTTTATTTCTAAGCTACAGTGGCATTCATTACGACTATTCCAAATATGCCGCTACT
>NZ_CAMXYY010000132.1 GCF_947253395.1 uncultured Olegusella sp. | reverse complement strand
TTACAAAAACGCAGGTCAGCTGATCTCCAATAGCACGATGCACCAGCGCTGCTACTACCGAGGAGTCTACCCCACCGGAAAGCGCCAAGATAACCTTTCGCTTGCCCACCTCGGCACGAATCTGAGCAATTTTTTGCTCGACAATATTATTCATCGTCCAATCGGCGGCTAAACCACACACGCTAAAGAGAAAATTCTCAAGCATCTGGCGTCCATACTCGGTGTGTCGCACCTCGGGATGAAACTGCATGGCATAAAGCTTACGCTCAGGACATTCCATCATCGCCACGGGACAGACATCTGTGTGGGCCGTCACCTCAAAGCCCTCTGGCGCACGAACCACGCGATCACGGTGACTCATCCACACGGTCTGACCATCAACCGGCGTATCTGCAAGAATTGCCGAGCGACCATCTCGCAACAACAGCGCTGGGCCGTACTCACCTGTAGCCGCATGTCCAACTTCACCGCCCAGCTTGACTGCCATGATCTGCTCACCATAACAAAAGCCCAGTACAGGAACCCCAAGCTCAAAAATTGCTTTGTCCATATCTGGTGCGTCCTCAGCATAAACAGAAGCAGGACCACCAGACAAAATAATTGCCGAAGGCTTCATATCGGCAAGCTCAGCAGCGGGAATATCGCAGGGAACAATTTCCGAATACACCTGCAAATCACGCACGCGACGTGCAATGAGCTGACCATACTGAGCGCCAAAGTCCAGCACCGCAACCCACTGCTGGGGCTTGTTGTTTGCCATACTTCCTCCATTTCAACACGTCATCCACGGACGCAATTATTTCCATCTGCACATAATAGGGCTATTGAGACTGTTTGCCATGGAGCAAGAACGTAATATATATGTTCATCGTGAGGGGATATGCGTCTGCTGATACCATTACGTGGTTAGGCTTTGCGCGGTTTATCTGCATCAACGGCTTTTTACGCGCAGACGCTCGGACCAGCGACATGGGAGGCTGTTTTGTCTCGCAAACACAAGCAGCTTGATGCCTCAGACACGGGGCAGGAGTATTCACGATCTGATGCCACCGCCAAGTATATGAAAAAGCGGCACAAGAGGACCCGTCACCACGTTTTTGCAGTCCTTGCAGTAACGCTTGTCGTTTCGCTTTTTGCCTTTGTTGGCGTTGCCTGGGCTTATATCAATGGTATTAACGCCCGCCTTGCTCGCGGCGTGAGCCAGGATACCTTACGGGCTCTTACCGAGGTACAAGATGGTGAGCCTTTCTATATCCTTCTTTTGGGTATCGACAAAGACCAGGACCGCGCAAATGGTACTGAATACGGCCCCTCTGATAGTAGCTATCGCTCTGACTCCATCATGCTCGCGCGCGTTGACCCCAAAGAAATTAAAGTGACCTTGGTGTCGATTCACCGCGATATTCTTGTTGATTTGGATGAATATGGTCAGCAAAAGATTAATGCTGCCTTTACCTTTGGTGGTGCTCCCTACTCCATCAAGACTATAGAGAAGCTTGCGGGCGTCAAGATTTCTCACTATGCCGAAGTTGACATGGATGGCCTGGCAAAGGTTGTAGACACTGTTGGGGGCATCGACGTTGACTTGCCTGTCGATGTCAAAGATTCCGAGTACACCGGCATTGACCTTAAAAAAGGGCATCAGCACATCAACGGCAAGGAAGCAACGCTTTTGTGTCGCGCGCGTCATGCCTATGACGAATATGGCGACGGTGACCGTTATCGTGCTGCCAACCAGCGCATGGTCATTGGAGCTGTAATTAAAAAAGTCTTGCGTAGCGACCCAGGCACAATGACTGCTGCGATTTCAAGCATGGCCGATATGGTTACTACCGATATGAATGTCAACTCTATCCTGGGCCTAGCTACCTCAATGTCCAGTCTTGATGTAGACAAAAATGTGATGGGTGGTATGACCCCCACCACCTCTGATGATTCAACGGGCATCTGGTATGAGATTTTGGATGTTGAAGCATGGAAACACATGATGGAACGTGTTGACCAGGGACTGAGCCCCTACGACGGCAATAGCTACGACGATACCGCAGGTATTGCCGCAAAGATGGACAAAGACGACTAGCCTCCAGACACAAGCAAGACACCATCAAGAAAAGTGCGGTACCGCAAGGTGCCGCACTTTTTGTATACATACAAGCCAGATAAAATCTGCGTTGAGAGCCAAGCACTTAGACGTTAAACATGAATTCCATTACGTCACCATCTTGGACGACATAATCTTTGCCTTCCATGCGCATGCGGCCTGCCTCGCGAGCACCGGCCTCACCGCCCAAGGCAACATAATCGTCAAAGCTAATCGTGCGCGCTTTGATAAAGCCACGCTCAAAGTCAGAGTGGATGACGCCAGCAGCCTCGGGAGCCGTAGCACCGATGCGTACGGTCCACGCTTTCACTTCCTTCTCACCAGCAGTGAAATAGCTCTGCAATCCCAACAGACGATAGGCTGCCTGAGCCAACGTCTCCAGTCCGCTGTGCTCCAAGCCCAATGACTCCAGGTATTCAGCAGCTTCTGCCTCATCAAGCTCGGCAAGCTCTGCTTCTACCTCAGCACAGATGGGAATGGGCGTCTGTCCATTGATGGGGGCAGGCGTCTCAGCAACCTTGTTCTCATCGACGTTTGCCACATAAAGCATGGGCTTCATTGAAAGCAAAAATAGGTCGTGCGCTGCAGCACGCTCCTCATCGCTCATATCAAGGTCGGCCGCACGTTTGCCCTCGCCAAGCCACTCTTGCAGACGCTTTGCAATAGCAAGGTTGCAAGCCTTATCTTTATCGCGCTTTGCTTCTTTCTCAAGCTTGGGAATAGCGCGCTCAAGAGTCCCCAGGTCGGCCAAGATAAGCTCTGTCTGAATAGTTTCTGCATCAGAGGCAGGGTCAACACGGCCGTCTACATGTACGACATCAGGATCAGAGAAATACCGTACGACCTCACAAATAGCATCGGTATTGCGGATGTTGGAAAGAAACTGGTTGCCCAGTCCCTCACCTGCATTTGCGCCTTTGACCAATCCTGCAATATCAACAAACTCAACGGTTGCGGGCACAATGCGTGCTGGATGCACGATATCTGCTAGTTTTTGTAAACGCTCATCGGGCACATCGACAACACCGACATTCGGGTCGATGGTTGCAAAGGGATAATTTGCTGCAAGGCCGCCCTTCTTGGTCAAAGCAGTAAAAAGAGTTGACTTACCGACGTTGGGCAATCCCACGATGCCGATAGATAGGGCCATGCTCGTACTCCTTGTCTGTTTGCCCGCCTGTGCGGACACGCTCCTTGTATGTCTTTACCAGACCCATGCGATTAATCTAAGCTATTCTGGCTTGCTCAACTCATCCGCAAACGTCTCAAGCGCAGAAAGTCCTGTCTTTAACATCTTTTTACTCTTCTTTTTGACAGCTTGAATCTGTGCTCGCTGTTTTGCCACTTGTTCGGCAGCAGGATCTGGCACAATCATCTCACGTGAGTTAATGCGTTTCATCTCTAGGGCATGCTCAGGACACACCTGCACGCATGCACCACAGTTAACACAATAGGTAGGTTCTACCGAGAAATGCCCCGTTGCATCCAAACTGCACGCACGAACAGGGCAAAGCTTGACGCAGTCACC
>NZ_CAMXYY010000131.1 GCF_947253395.1 uncultured Olegusella sp. | reverse complement strand
ACCAGAGAACATCTGAGAATTTCCTGCCATCTAAACCTCCTGCAAAACCAATGCTGTCATAGTGTAAATTTCGCGCTGACCGACAAGGTCTGCAATTTCATCTTTGCGCTAATAAGCAGCATTGCATCTCATATCGACAGTCTGCAAAACGAAAAAAATGATACTACTCACCGTTGGAATCTGCTGCATCAGACAAAGCTTTAAGGATATCTCCCGAAAAAGCCTTGATATAACCATGTCCATGTTCAGCATCAAAACTCACACGCTCAATCAACGCAGCACATGTCTCATCAGATAAATCACCTTGTGCAAAGAGCAGCAAGCTTGCCAACATGTCACGATATTCGGGGTCGCCGTGATAGCATTGCACAGCTTCATCCAACAGACGCCAGACTGCATTGGACCTCTCAGGGGTTGTTGCACCAAAACATGAAAGGAATCTAAACGCAGATTCACGCACCGAAGAAGAACTCTCATCAAAAAGAGCTGCCTCAGCACCATCACAACCATCTGCTACCAAGTCAGCGCGCTCGGAAGCAATACAAGAAAGTGCATCGAGCACCTCCCAGCGTGTCTGAGCTTCAGGACGGTAGAGAGCCTCCACCAGCTGAGGTACGAAGCCATGGATGCGCTCTGGCGTATCATGTGCGACGGCGGCGAGTGCATGAGCTGCTTCTTGGCGTGCCCTACGACGAACGCCCCCCAGCTCTTCCACACACGAGGCAAGCATTTCATCGCTCAGAGTTGTTTGTTGCTCGGTCATAGTTCGCTTCCTCTCATATGCCTTTATGGCAGTCATTACTCTTTGAATCCATCTACGACAACAGTGCCGCTCTTTTCATCCTGATGTGTCTCAAGAAAGCCAAGCTTAGATGCCTCGCGCAAAAGATTGGTAAAGGAATGATAACCGTAGGTACGCTCCGAAAACTGGGGGCGCTTACGGCGCATCGTTTGCTTGATAAGACTGGCGAGAGCAGGGCTATCATTCTCACGCTGAAGCGCATCAATAGTCTCAAAAAGTAGTTGATAGCACTCGTGTTTGTCCTTGGAAACCTTGCTACGAAAATCAGGGATGCCCGTATCACTGACAATGTCTTCGTAAAAGATAAATTCATCGCAGTTTTCGGAAAGAAGTGGACTCGTAGATTCCTTCATACCCACCGCAACAACTGTTTTGCCAAATTCCTTGAGCTTAGCTACCAGCGGAGAGAAGTCAGAGTCGCCCGATAAAATGGCAAAAGTATCGATGTGATCTTTGGTAAAGCACATCTCTACCGCGTCAACAGACAAGCGAATATCTGCCGAATTTTTACCCGTATAAGCACGGTCAGGAATTTCAATGAGCTCGATGCCCAGCTCATGCAGGGGTGTAATTGCATCACCAAAGCGCTGCCAATCACAGTAGGCGCGCTTAGAAACAATGCGGCCCTTCTCAACCAAACGCTCGAGAATTTTTTTAACATCGGGACGAGGTCCCGGTTCTTGGTGGCCATTACGCTTGCGTTTACCTGTGCCTAATGCCAAATTTTCATAGTCAATGAGCACCGCCATGGAGCGTTGTGCTTCATTCTCACTCATACACAATCCATTCTATGTGCTACATGTTTGCAGCAGTCTTAGTCCTTGTGGTGATGATCACAGCCGCAATCGTGATCATGACCATGGCTATGGCCACAATCACAGCCCTCATCTTCATCCTGCTCTGCTTCCAAAATAGACCAGTCAAGACCAGCTGCTTCACCAGTTTCTTGGTCAGCATATAACAGAGTCAAAGCTTGGGTCCCCATGCGAGAGCCACCCACCTGACAAAGTAGGTCATAGAGCGTAAATGCCGTCTCCGCGCCAGGAAGCGTGATACCCAAATCCTGTGCAGATGCCAAAGCAAGGTTCAGATCTTTGTGGAGATGCTCTGCCAAAAAGCCCGGCTTGTAGTTGCCCGCAAGTGACTTGGGAGACAGGCGAGTCATCGCAACTGATCCACCCATGCCATCGCAAATCATCTGTAGGGTCTGCTGAACATCAAGATCTGCCTGCTCGGCCAAAGCCATAGCATCGGCATAACCCATCATGCAAGAAGCAAGCGATACTTGATTGGTAAGTTTTGCCAGTTGGCCCTTGCCTGCAGCACCAAAGTAGTACTGCTTGGCAGAAAAAGTCTGAAGAAGAGGAAGTACCGGAGCTACCGTAGGCTCATCAGCACCAATAATAAGTGTTAACGTACCCGCCTCAGCACCTTCTTGTCCACCCGTTACGGGACAATCAAAGGCATGCTTACCCGAAACTTCAGCAGCATCATGAATATCGCGCGCAAGCTCGGGTGAGCTGGTTGTCAGGTCAATAAGATAGGAACCCTTCTTGGAACTTGCAAGGATACCTGCCGTTGCCAGATACGCATCCTCAACATCGGTGGGATAGCCCAACATAGTAAAGACCACGTCAGCATTCTCAACAGCGCTGGCAATGGAGCTTGCCTCATGAGCACCCGCATCTACTAGAGTTGCCATCTTGTCCTTACTGCGATTAAACACGGTAAGGTCATAGCCCGCATCGAGAATGTGTTTTGCAATGGGCGCACCCATGATGCCTGTACCAATAAAGGCAAGCTGAGATTGAGCGTGTATGTGAGCATGCTGATCGTGCATCTATTCCTCCATTGAATACTGCGCTGTATAGACAAAAATTTTCTGTCCACACGACATAAATCCCTGTTACGATTCCCTTTTTGCACAGTTTCTATTCTTCTTCATATAAAACGCTCGGCATCCAAGCTGTTCTACTTTTCGTCAGTCCCCCGCTTACGCACGCGACGTGCAATACGGTCAGTCAAAGATAGTTTCTCTCTACGGTCAACACCCCAAAAACAAAGTGCCACCATACCAGGACCCACATGAGAACCTAATACGGGAGAAACCGAACTGCGAATAACTGCGATATCTTCGCAACCCTTTTCTTTACGAACCTGAGCTTCAAGCCAGTCCGCGTCTTTTTCTGCATCAGCTGAGACAATACCGAGCGGTAATGAAGAGTCATGGGCGTAATTGTCACGAAAGTCTTGCAGAATGGCGCGCAGAGCTTTTTTACGACCACGGCACACACCGCGCAATGTGAGAGAGCCATTGATATCATAAGAAAGGACGGGCTTCATATCTAACTTTCCGCCCAACTGAGCTGCTGCAGGCGGAATGCGCCCGCCCAAACCCAGCCAATGCAAACTATCTAACGTAAAATAACCATGCACAAAATAGCGTGCATCCTGTGCCCATGCATAGAGCTCCTCAGCAGTAAGCTCCAAAGAAGCTTGTCGTACGACTTCAATAGCCAAAAGCTCTGCTGCAGCAGAATTACAGCAGTTATCCAGCACATAGAGCTCAAAATCTGGATATTTTTCGGCAATCATTTCTGCAGCCTGCCGAGCAGAGTTAATAGCTGAGGAAAGGCCTTCAGACAAGCAAAGGTAGAGCGTAGGCGTGCCTTCCTTGGCGGCGTTTTCAAAAACCTCAAGGTAAGTACCTGGCGTGACTGCCTCAGTGGTAAAACGAGCGTCGGGATTTTTGCGCATGTACTCATAGAACTCATGTGGCGTCTGCGAGGTCCACAAATCGTCTTCACGCTCACCATCAGGACCCACATAGCGAAAGTGAATCACCTCAATGCCAAGCTGTTTTAAAACTTCAGCGTTATAGTC
>NZ_CAMXYY010000130.1 GCF_947253395.1 uncultured Olegusella sp. | reverse complement strand
AGTCAGAGGTGGTATCTACCATGATGCGCGTAGTACGCTTTTTGTGATATGCGTTGCCAATACGCCTTAGTTCATGAGGAGCCGCAACGGGCGCACAGTCCTCATGTTGTGGGGGAAGGGCCCCGCTGCTCGCAGCAGAGCCCTCCTGAATATCAATGGGCTGTTCGTTCTCGCAACTAGGCTCGCTCATCGTACTCCTCTATTTTTGGCTTGATAATGCCATAACCACCATTGTTGCGGTGGTAAATGACATTTATAAGCCCTGTTGTTGCGTTTTCAAAAACAAAGAAATCGTGGCCGAGCAAATCGGTCTGCACCAATGCCTGTTCTTCGGTCATAGGCTTGAGATCAACGTACTTCTCACGTACCAGCTGATCATCATCCTCACTTGGCTCAATCAAATCTGCCAAGTCCTCTACAGAAGTGGGCAGAGGACGAGGCATAGCATGACCTGCATGCTGACGGCGATCAACCACACGGGTCTTATAGCGACGCAGCTGACGAGCTACCTTGTCAGCAGCTTCATCAATTGCCGCATACATATCCTGGGCCTCAGCAACAACACGTACGACAGTATCACGAACAAAAACCGTAACCTCGCAGGCACGACGCTCAGGGTTAGAGCGATTTTTGTCCACACGCAGTACAACATCGCAGTTCATAGGCTGAATATCAAACACCTTGAGAGCATTACCAATTTTTTCCTCAACGGCATCGCGCATGGCGTCCGTGACGCTAACCTTGCGTCCCGAAATCTTAATATCCACCATTGGCGCCTCCTTGTTGTAGTCCAATAAAACGAGGGCTCAAAAGCTTTGCCCTATTGCTTTGATACCCTCTCTTACTCAAAGCATCACCAACAATCCGCCCAGCGGCTACTCTTGGGGCGTGACTGTTTCTGCGCCACTTTCACCGTCATTTGTGCTATAGCTGGCCTCCTCATCGCCTGTGGCTTCAGTATTGGTCTCAGCAACGCCAGCATTTCCACCTTCGTTATAGTTGTTATACGTGTTGTAATTGCTGTAGTCGCTGTAATCAAGAGAGTCGCCAGAATCACCGGTATTTTTAGGCGCTGTGGCGCTACCTGCATTGGTGGCAACCTCAGGGGCATCTTCTTTCTTCTCAACAATTTTGATGCCCTCTATCTGCGTCTTAGCACTAAGACCTGAAAATTTACCCAACCATCTCGTGCGCAAGACAGTATCAACGCCATTGGATTGAAGGGTCTCAAGAGCACGTCCTATTTCAGTAATGAGGCTCTTGTTAGAAGAAAGTACAGCAATACCACGGTTTACAGGAGCTATCAGACTCCCAGCAAAGTGAATATCTTTGTACTGATTGGCAAGAAAAGCACCAGCGTAGGCATCACAAAGTACATATTCCACTTCACCAGCATCAAGAGCATCGAACGCTTCGTTGAGATTACCAAAAGTTTTTTTATTCATCTTGAGATCGGTACGACTAAGAGTTACCTCAGAAGATTTGCCTGCCACCAAACCACAACTCTTACCCATCAGCTCTTTTTTTGCGAGCACACGCTCATCACCGCGATAAAAGAAAGAGGGCGCTGCTTCATTGGTCTGGCCAACAATACTGCATTTCTTGACATCATCTTTTGAAACGCCCAGCACAATATCAACGGTATTGGCACAAGCAGAATCAATATCACTCACGTTCACAAAGCGCACGTCTAAGCCCAACTCATCGGCCAGCGCCTCGCCCAACTCGATGCCGTAGCCCTTAACCGTATCGTCACCCAGCGTCGAAAGCACAAAAGGCGCTGACGTGATATTGGTGTTGATACCGACGGTGAGCACACTAGTCTGGCGAAGAGTAGGTTCTGCCAAATCAGAACCATTGCGTTTGAGAGAAGCAAGGCCATCAGCAATACTTCCCTGCTTTGTGGTTGGGGAAATAATGTGAGACAAGTCTGGTAACTCAAAGGGAAGCTTAAAAGGAAGTTGAGCTTTGCAGCCTATCAAACAACCCGAAATAAGTACGGTACAAACAAGGCCAATGAGCTTCTTTTTTGTACTTCGCCCCATACACTACCCTCTCAAAGCCACTATGAGCTTACTCAAAAACACACCGTCTCCCCAGCTGACCTGGTATTTGACCCCACACTCGCGCACAGGAATCTTCGCTTCGGGCTACGCGATGCCCCCACTACAAACTCTCTCGCCCGCGAGACGGAATATCTCTAGTAGGACGGGCGGTGCGGCTTACCTCTAGGACGAGCCATGCTCGCTCGGATCGCGATCCGAACTTACGTGGATCCTTTTGGCCTCGTCTGCCATGGACTAAGACGCACAGACCATAGCCATTTGCGTCCGCAACCACAGACCTGGAAAGACAATACATATTATACCAGCTACTTACCCTTACCTACCATGCACGCGCAAGAGAACACGCGGTTACCGATTCAGCGCCGCGCTCAAGCAGGACACGCGTACTTTCACGCAGGGTAGCCCCTGTTGTAATAACATCATCTACCAACAATAGACGAGCGTCAGCTACATCATCTATTACCTCCACCGAACCTTCTAAGTTGCGCAGACGACTCTGTCTATCCAGCTCACGCTGGTCGCGACTTTCATGGCGTAGCAATACGTCATACACAGGCAGACCCAACAAAGCTGCAAGCGCCTGCGAAATAAGTTCCATATGGTCAAACCCACGACGCACAAAAGCTGAAGGTGAAGCAGGTACAAAACAGATTCCATCTAACTCCTGAGAGTCATAACGTACACAACCATCTGCTGCCGCCCAGCTTGCCGCTTCATCAAGAGCTGTGGCAATCACGGCTGCGATAATGGGAGCCAAGCGCAACTCATGAGAATCCTTTAGTGTGGTTACCAGCAAAGCAGCGCTACCTGAAAACTCCAATGCCGAGATAGTCGTACGAGCTTCCCAGTGATAGGGCACAAGATCCCCCTCAGTATCAGAATTTTTTTGCACCCGTCTTTTGCGGAGGGCTTCTGCTCCGCAGTTTGTACAGGTGAGCCAACCATGTGGACTACCACAGATGGGACAGGCATAGCGTTGTTGTATCCACTTGAGCTTCTGGCGACAATGGTCACAAAGCAGCTGGCCTGGCACATCACAAACAATACAGCGAGTAGGCCACAGCAACTCGATGAGATGGTCACGTAAAAAATGAGGTTCTAGACTGTACAGCTGATTTTCTTGATATGAACTCAAGGCAGGGCAACTCCCTCGCGCACAAGCAGTACACGAGGAAGACCAGTGCTTGGGGTATACCCACTCCCTAGACTATCAATACCTAAAAACTAAGACGTAAGTTCAAAGAACTTATGAGCGTTATACCAAAAGTTGCGATACGTTTCTTCGCGAGAAGAAACGCCCGCAAGCTCACGTTGCTCAGCCAAAAAATCGATGGTCAAAGCTATCATTGCAGGCTCACACTCCATACCGCGCAAAGGAGTTGGTGCCATATAAGGACAATCGGTCTCAGACAGTATGAGCTCGTCTGGACAGGCAAGAAACGCTGCCCGAATATCATCAGAACGCTTAAAAGTGGCAGCGCCACCAAAGGCAATATGACAGCCCAATTCAACAAAAGGTTTCATTACTTCAGGACCACTCGTAAAGCAATGCAGATTACATCCTGCCTGCGGCACACCCTCTTTACGAAGCAGTTGAAGCGCTAGATCATGACCCAAACTATCGTTTTCTCCATCACGCAGGTGCAGCTCAACAGGAAGGTT
>NZ_CAMXYY010000129.1 GCF_947253395.1 uncultured Olegusella sp. | reverse complement strand
TGGAGGTTTACCTCTCCCCTCAAAAGTGTCGCCCTCTGCTATAAGCAACGCGTCTAATGACCTCCACACAGTTCTTTCAGAGTCATAGGGGCGTGGGTAATAAACGTCATAACCCTTTTTCGATTTATTGGTAGAAAAACGGTACGGCGTCATAGGGTCGGCGAGAATGTTAGCCCCAGCATCAGGAATTCGATCCCCATTAGAGATGAGAACACGTGAAACACGATCCTCTTCTTCGAAGAAGAGACGAATGCGTCGGCTTTGCCATGTTGCTAAATCAGCAGGTCCTTGAGGCTCTGCAGGGGATACAGGCCACATGTGTGTAGGAGAGTGTTCAGCTCGAGCCCCAGGACCATCCGGTATTCTTTCCCATACAGGGTGATCGTCCTTTCCATAGAGGGCACTAGCTGTTGTGTTCAAGAGGAAAGTTTCAAACAAATCCACTCCAACAACAACAGTCCCTCCAGTGAGGCCAGACCACCCTTGCCCTATGGGATAGCCTTTTCCGCCCTTAACACGTGAATCTCCGACAGCCCCCGATTTAATACCAGAGAAATCAAAAGCCTGAGTATAAACGAGCCACCGGGCTGCTTCGTCTAACGTCAGGTAGTGTTTTCGTTCGCCAGCTCGCATGGTGAAGTAATCACTGTTAATCTCCGGCATCAGGAGACCAACCGGCTTACTATCATCATTGGCAGTATGCAGATCTGCCACTTGCATGAAAGGCATAGTGGGGTGGAGAAGATCAAAGCGGTCCTCGAATTGAGCTAGATACTCCACTACACAGCGGTCCGCTTTCTCCTCTTTAAGACGGAGCCACGTCTCTTCAAACCACATCCCGAAATCAAAAGTATCTCCGTGGGACACATGTGTTTCCGGATGATGAGCGCGCCAAAAGATAGCCAATAGTAATCGAAGAATCGCATAATCTTGGGCAGGAGAATCCCCCTGCAAACGCACCATAGTGCTTTCCCCAGTGAAAATGTCACGTATTCCTGATGTTACTGGGTTTCCGGCAGAATCCTCTCCCTTTACCCAAGGCTCACTCAACAATGAGTAGTTCATTTCATTACTCTCTCAACCTCGAGACCCAAATCCGAAGAATAGATCACATCAAACTGGCCGACGCGGGCCGTACGCTCTTCATTGAAACGTAGAGCAACCTTGCCCTTTAACAATGGTTGCTGAGCCCAACTAGTCGGCGTCATGTTTTCTAAGTCGGTAATCACTTCCTCAAAATCTGCATCACGTCGCGTCATCCAGGCCGGCAGACGTAAAGTCACACCAGCTAGCTGTAGTGCTTGCCGAAAGGAAAGCTCCGACGTATCAAAAATTTCTTCGATCCATGGCTCATCCATCGGACCATAGCCACCATTTCTATCCTGTTGAATAGCAATAGCTTCGATAGCTGGTTCAGCATCTCTTACCTGGGCGTACCCCTCCTCTTCAGAACGTCGAGCATTGTTGGGAGATATTAACTGCCCGAATAGAGAGGGAAGGTGAGACGATTCCCGTGGTCTTGGTATACGAAAAGTGCTCGCCCGAGACTCCGCACGGTCTCGCTGTGCATCGCTTGAAGCCCGAGATTTTTCCCATGCTTCCTGCCATTCCTCAGGCATATCCTGTTCTTCTTTATAGACACTTCTTACCAGTGGAGAAATATCATCAGGGCGATGGAACACTTGCGGAATGTGAAGGTAGGTAGTCATGAGGAGCTTCTTGTCATAGACAGCTTCTGTACCGGTATCAAAAAGAGGTACAGGTTTCTCTTCCTTAATTCCTCGGATGTATATCGTGGGTGACTGTAGTTTCAGAGGGCGATCACTCATAGGACGTTGATGGCGGAAAAGCCTTCCAGCACGCTGAATAAGAAGATCCATCGGGGCAATATCAGTAATGAGAACATCAGCGTCTATATCTAGGCTCTGTTCTGCCACCTGCGTAGAAACGATGACAAGGCGATCTGGACGTCCAGTACCACGGTGTTGATGTGGTCCAAGGATATCCCGCAGTCGATCTTCTTTTGCTGACCGAGCTGTAGCGGTGAATGCTGAGTGATGTAACTCAACTTCCTCCGGGAACGCTGAAGTGAGCTTACGGAAAAGATCCTGAGCTCGGCGGATAGTATTACAAATGACGAGCGCTATACCCCCGTCGGAAAGTGAGTCTTCGAGAAGATCCGCTACGGTCTCAAGTGCATCATCAATGAGAGTGAGCTGTGCCTCCATGTCAGTACGGCGTGAAGGAACCTCTTGAATGCGAACTCCCTCCTCGTTCACTATTGTGATCAGAGGATAAGCTTCGTTGTCCAGCATTGTGTATTCATCTGATCTCAAAGGCTCGCGACAACCCTCTTCCGCATAAGCCTCAACCAGTGCCTTCTTCTGCTCTGGCGGGAGAGTAGCAGACATCATGATGATGCTTGTCCCATACCTAGCGAGCCATTGCACAGTCGTCGCTAAGTACGACGACATATAGGCGTCATAGGAGTGGACCTCATCAATGATGATGATTTTTCCCGCTAAACCAATATGGCGAAGCATCGAGTGGCGCATCTGCAACGACAGAGCAAGAACTTGATCTATGGTTCCCACAACAATATTGGACAGAATGCCCTTCTTATTTCCAGACATCCATTGTGAAGCGATGACGGAGCCGCCCTCAGCCTCATCAATGCCAATAGAGGTGTAGCCGTGTCGCAAACTTCTATAAAGAGACGACAATTTATTGCGAGAATGTGCGAGATATAAAGATGTCACACTGTTACTAACAGTGGAATAGCGAGTCCAGTCGACAGTACGTTGGAAGAGACGATTAGCCGTCAACATTGAAGGTGCCGCAAAGAAGAGACCTTGAGAGCCCTGCTGTACACCGGCAATAGAAGCGGCCGCAAGACCAGCCTCCGTCTTCCCTTCCCCTGTGGCAGCTTCAATAAGCATAAGGAACGGACTCCCACTGCTGCGGGCCATGTTTACTGCAGCTATTTGTACTGGTCGAGGACACATAGTAGTTGGCCAGCCGAATGATTGACGGAAAAGTTGATCTACTTCAGTAGGAAGCTTTTGTAACTGCCACGATCCAGTGAGATCAACACATTTCACTGCTCTACGCAGACGCTCTAACTGAGTACCTTCTTCATGAAGAGGGAAATAGTCCTGGTTTGAGGCGATCCAGTCAGCCATAACAATAAGACCAGTTAAAAGCTCTTCACTATCCGCCATCAGACGAATCCGCGAAGAAGAAAAAGTCTCCAGGAGCGGGCCAATGCCGCTTATATCAGCCATCCCCTCGATGAGTTCATGATGAATGGCTGCCCATTCCTCCGGGTAAGAAGAGAAAATGCTTTCTGCATCCTTACGCAGTCCAGAGTTTGACGTCATACCATGATGCGCATCTACAACATATGAGAGAGAATTAGCAAGCCTCTTTTTAACCCCACGCTCTTGCAACCATTGTGAGACAATGCGTCCCGATGCGACAGAGTGTGGAAGACGGTCGTGGATAGAAATAAACAGAGTCTCGGCAGAATTCTCTAAACGAAGACCATGTTTCGACATGGTGGTGAATAAGTGTTGATAATCAACCCTGTCTTCTATCTGGCGTACAAAAGTAATGGTTGCTTTCCCGACATCGTGAACGCCCGATAGAAATATATAGAGGGCTCGACAATCATCCTCATTAAGGCTTAATAGCTCGGAGAGTTTCTTTTTTATCGATGGGGCAACCCATTTCTCCCACAAATATGCTGCTACACAGGCTGCATCCAGAAGATGTTGGGGGAGATTAAGCC
>NZ_CAMXYY010000128.1 GCF_947253395.1 uncultured Olegusella sp. | reverse complement strand
GCCCCGTTGCATCCAAACTGCACGCACGAACAGGGCAAAGCTTGACGCAGTCACCGCAAACCGTACAACGCGATGCATCACACGCGGGAACTTCCCAAACCATCCTGTCAGCAAGTTTGGGATGAGATTGCAACGTTGACAACACCAACTTGCGTTTTTGGGTAAGTTGACGGCGGCGCAGCTCTTCATTTTTCATACCTGTGACCTGCTCAAGTGTGCGCTGCAGGGTATTGATCTGATTGCTGTGTGCCTTGATGCGATTGGCAACCGCCTGTACTCCCGAAACCGCAGGGTTGCCAGCGGTAACGAGCGTTGTACCAGCCTGAGCCATGTTGCTTATAAACTGACGACGCTTGAACGCACGACTCTGTTCATGGGTCATATCGGCCTCATCAACCTCAAGTCCCACGCTATAAATTGAATGCTCTTCGCCTTTTGCAATCGCTTCGGAATAATACTCTTCGCCCGTAACCGTACGGCAGCGATCGCAAATACCCAACGGCAGATAAACACTGATATTGGAGTACTCCGCAAGTAAAGAAAACCACAATTCCGAAGGCATAACACCCACGCAGGGAAGCAAAACTTCATTGTCTTTGGGCAGACGCCCCAAGGCACGGGTACAGGTTATGTAACAATCGTCATAGGTACTTGCCACCCGAGCAATTTCATCGTACAAATTACGCGCCATCTGACGACGAGCAATAAATGCTTCAGTGGGACATGCAGCAATACAAAGCCCGCACTTGCGGCAGCTGTCCTCGACAATGACCTTCTTGCCATCATAGGTAATAGCTGCAACAGGACACACCCGAGCGCAGCGGTCGCACACATCCTGACCATCAGAGGTCGAACGAAGGCAAGAGGGTAAGCTAACACGCGGTTTATCCTTGTAATCAGCGGGGTTGTAATGAGGAATCGCATCAGGATCACCCATCAGCTGATCGGCAACATTGCCCAAAGGGTTGCGAACAGCAAAAAAATTATCTTGTAGATCGATGATTTCATCAATCATGTCGCGCTCTTTAGCCATCCTGCTCCCCCTCTCACATAGCGTATGCCAAAGAGTAATTGTAGCAGCGTCGAGAAGGTAAGAATGACTAGGAGCACTTAGCCTTTGGTCAGCCCAATAAGAATGCCGCCCAAAGCAACCAAAACCATCCCTGCAACCACCAACTTGAGACCGCGTGCCGAGCGTCGCTCATGCAGCAAAATCAGGGCCAAGAGATGCGCTCGTGAACAAGCACCAGCGCATCTCCATTCGAAAAGTCTAGGCGTCCAGACGCTCAACACCATCGCGGGTCACGCGTGCATGGAAGAGAGGGATTGCTTTGGGACGATCAGGGCGAATATCCAAAGCAGAGCGGAAGATGCGCTCGCCTTCATCACAAAGCTGTTCTGTTGCTGCATAAAGCGTTGCCAACACATCGCCTTGAGCGATAGCGTCCCCGCTCTTCTTGCCCAAAACAATACCTGCGGAGTAGTCGATGGGGTCTTCCTTCTTGGCACGACCTGCACCCAACGCAACAGACGCAATGCCACAACGCTCGGTATCCATGGCAAAGAGATAGCCTGCCTCCTGAGCAAGAACCTCACGCTTGACGCGGGGTTCAACGAGCTGCTCAAAGGGATTGTCAAGTAGCGCTGCATCGCCGCCCTGAGCTGCAACCATATCCTTGAGCTTTGCCAAGCCACAACCATTGGCAATCTGCTGACGTGCCAATGCGCGACAATCATCCATCTCGCCCTTACCCGCAAGGTAGAGCATGTTGCCTGCCAGCTCGATGCAAATATCACTAAGGTCTTTGGGACCCTTGCCCTGCAGCGTTGCTGCGGCTTCGGCAACTTCAAGAGCATTACCGATGCAATTACCCAAAGGCCGGCCCATATCGGTAATCATGGCAACAGTGGTACGACCCACATGCTCGCCAATCTCGACCATAGCCTGTGCCAGCGCAATGGCATCATCGACCGTCTTCATAAAGGCGCCGCTACCACATTTAACGTCGAGCAAAATCTTGTCAGAACCAGCAGCAATCTTTTTGCTCATAATGCTCGAAGCGATAAGCGGCAAGCTATCAACCGTTGCGGTAACGTCGCGCAGGGCATAGAGTTTCTTGTCCGCAGGCACCAAATTGCCTGTCTGTCCAATGATGGCCACGCCCACTTTGCTCACGATCTCAACAAAGCGGTCACGCTCAACCGAGGTCGAAAGGCCAGGAATAGATTCCAACTTGTCTAAGGTGCCGCCCGTATGGCCCAGGCCTCGACCACTCATTTTGGCAGTCTTAACACCAAGGGATGCCACAAGAGGCGCAATGACCAGCGAGGTTTTGTCACCAACGCCACCGGTAGAATGCTTATCCACCTTAATACCGGGGATATCAGAGAGGTCAACGACATCTCCTGAAGCCACCATTTCCATGGTCAACGTTGCAGTCTCACGAGCTGTCATGCCGCAAAAATAAATAGCCATACACAACGCAGATGCCTGATAGTCAGGGATATCGCCCGACACATACCCCTGAACAAAAAACTTGATCTGCTCGTCAGTGAGCTCTCCGCCGTTACGCTTGGTTTCAATGATGTCGTACATTCTCATTGGGCATTCGCCCCCTTTTGCGCTGCCACCTTGAGATCTTGAGGTTCAAAACCCAGCGGCAACAACTCTTTTAATAGGTACGTTTTGATGTCACCCTCAGAGCGAGCAAGTACAATCTCAAAGGTCTCGGGGTCACAAAACTCACGCATGACCTGACGGCACACACCACAGGGCGCACACCAATCGCTAATGGGTAAACCTGCTGCTCCACCTACAATAGCTATGGCTGAAAATGCAGTGCAACCCTCGCTGAGCGCTTTGAAAAAGGCAGTACGCTCTGCACAGTTAGTAGGGGTATAGGATGCATTTTCAATATTGCAGCCGTGCCATACACTGCCATCAGCGCCCAGCAGTGCTGCCCCTACCGCAAAATGTGAATACGGCGTATATGCCCTTTCACGCGCAACAATGGCCTCTTTCACTAAAGTCTGCTTGTCCATCTGATGCCTCCCAAACAAATACCCGCCCCGCCTGAGTGGCCGAGACGGGTAAGGATTTCTAAGCAAGTCTAACAGCTGATTCCAGGCAACGGCTACCCTTACGGGAAAGGGATAAGCAAGAGCAACCGTGCCTGAGAATCGCGCCAGGAAGCCCCTGTGGTCTTAGCGACTACCCTTCAGGTAGGGCACACCATCTGCCTTGGGAGCAGCGGAGCGACCAACGAAGAGAACCAAAACGATGAGGGTCAATACATAGGGCAACATTGCCATAAGCTGGCTGCGCATCGCAGATCAGATGTCTAAACACAGCTAACCGATTAGCCCAGCTGTTGTAAGCCGTTAGTTCTCAGGAATAGCTAAAGCGAGGGCGACTTCCATCATCTGTGTAAAGCTGGTCTGCCTCTCCTTGGCAGACAGTGCCTCGCCAGACAAGGGCAAGTCAGAGACCGTGAGCAAGCAAAGCGCGCGCTTCTTTGCATAGGCAGCATTCAGATAGAGAGCTGCTGCTTCCATCTCAACAGCCAAAACGCCCATGGATGCCCAACGCTCGTTAACCGTGGGGTCTGCATTGTAGAAGACATCGGTGGATAGTATGTTACCAACGCGCGTAGGAACGCCCAGTTCCTCAGCCTTGTTAACGGCACGACGGAGCAAATCGTAGTCCGCAAGAGGAGCGTAGGTGCCTGGCATATTGAACTGTGCTGCATAGTTAGAATCGGTGCAGGCACCCATGCCAATCACCAAGTCACGAAGCTGCACGCCCTCAGCAAGACCACCTGCGCTACCAATGCGAATAATCTGATCAACCTCGTAGAAGTTAAAGAGCTCATAGGTATAAATGCCTACGGAAGGCATGCCCATGCCACCACCCATAACCGAGACAGGCTG
>NZ_CAMXYY010000127.1 GCF_947253395.1 uncultured Olegusella sp. | reverse complement strand
ATGCAATAATCTTTCACTATCATCCTGACTTCAAAAACCTCACTTTAGATGAATGCATCAAGAATTATTACCACACAGAAAACCTTGATGTTGAAAGAGATCGTCTCTACAAAGAGGTGCTTGCTCTTCAATCAGATAAACACGTCACAGCAGAGACACAAGAACGCACAAACATCCTCGCCGCAACACTGTCTCTGGGAGGCATTGCATTAATCTTGCTTGCATGGGGGAAAAGGGAAAAAGAAAAGCTTGAAAAGCTTGCAGGTCATTTTGCTCAGCGTATTAATAACATCCTTGCACATATAGGCCCAGGTATCATATCGATTGCGTCAATATCTCTCACTTCTATAGGTACAGCATTAGGAGTGCTGAGCAATCTTTTTTCGGATATAGCTGTTTTCGGAGCAAAGAAAGTATTTTCACTTGCTAAAACGCTATATCTCCATGTACTTAAACCAGCAGCTACCTCTATTGGCAAACATATACTTCAACCTATTGGTAAATTTCTCGTCCAGCCAGCCTATACAAAGCTAGTAAAGCCAGCACTTTCTGCTGTAGAGAAAAAGCTGCTGAGACCAGTTGTACAGAAGGTGGTAAAGCCAGCAGCAAAATTTGTTCAGAACAAAATCATAAAGCCTATTAAAAATAAAGTAGTAAAGCCTATAGCCACATTCGTAAGCAACAAAATCATAAAACCAATTTCGAAAAAGTAATCAAACCAGCTGCAAAGTTTGTACATCACAAGCTTATAAAGCCTGTATATAGAAAAGTTATTAAGCCTCTCTATAACAAGGTCATAAAGCCAGCCGTGAAGCCCTTTTATCACAAGGTAATCCGACCAGCAGCGAAGTTCATCAAAAAGAACGTTATCAAACCGACTGCAAGATTTGTAAAGAACTACATAACTAAACCAATAGCCAAGCTCATTAAAAGAATATGGAACTAGAGAAGAAAGAGAAGGATAGCCATGCTCAAGAAGATAAAAGATGCTTTGCTGGGATTATTCGCATGGGCAGTTCTCGTATCAATCATACCAGGGTGCACCTATTTCAATCTAAAATCTAACTCAGTCTACTATGCACAACATACGCCCCATAAAGAAGGTTGCGAACCTGTGCTCATGATGCTTATAGATAACCTTGAGGATATCTATACCCCAGATGATCTCAAGACGATGGGCTACGACTTCGATGGTAAACCTGCAATCCTTACATACGATAAAGAGGGTAAGCAGTTAGGTTTTCTGACGCCAGATAGTGATGGAGGGTATATGGTTGATAATGAGAATCTAATCTTCCACTTCACTGAAAGTTTTCAACTGAAGAACATACGTGATGCAAACAAAGGTTATAAAAAAATAGATATGAAAGGTTTTAGCGAGCAAGACATCAAAAAAGACATTTACAAAAGCGTACAACCACTTATCGACGCACAGTTAAAGCCTTGGATAAATCTCCAATGGTTGTTTGATATCGTTTATCACGACAGGTTCAACTAATTATGCTCAAGAAGATAAAAGATTTCATGAAGGCTTTACTAGGGGTGCTGCTGTGGTTACTTATGTTGTCAGCAATACCTGGGTGTATCAACTTCAACCTAAAATCTAACTCAGTGTATTACGCACAACATACCCCTCATGAAAAGGGTACAGAACCTGTTCTCATGATGCTTATCGATAATCTTGGAGACATCTATACTCCCGATGATCTCAAGACCATTGGCTACGATTTTGATGGTAAGCCAGCAATTTTGACTTATGATAAAAACGGAAAACAGTTGGGATATCTTTCGACATTCAATTTAGATGGCACTAGAGGATATAGGTTTATTAACAAAAACTTAGGTTTTGAATTTAATAACAAATTTAAGCTGTTAAGTGCTTTTGATTCAGATAGGGGCTATAAAGACCTAGACATAAAAAATTTTAACGAGCAAGACATCAAAAAGGACATCTACAAAAGCGTACAGCCTCTTATAGATGCACAGTATGCACCTTGGATAAACCTGCAATGGCTATTTGATATCGTTTATCACGATAGGTTCAACTAACCATGTCCAAGAAGATAAAGAACGTAGTAAAAGGCTGTTTCGGGCTATTAGTGTGGCTACTGATGCTCTCAGCCATACCTGGATGTATCAACTACAACCTCAATTCAAATTCAGTGTATTACGCACAGTACACGCCCCATAAGAAGGGTACCGAACCCGTACTCATGATGCTTATCGATAATCTTGGAGACATCTACACCCCCGATGATCTCAAGACCATTGGCTACGACTTCGATGGGGAACCCGCAATCCTTACCTACGATAAGGATGGTAAGCAGCTAGGTTTTCTTTCACCGTTATGTCTACACGGTAAGAAAGGCTACATGGTCGATGCTGGAAACATATCATTTGATTTTGATGATAGTTTTAGGTTATTAAATGTTCGAAATCCAAATGATGGCTATAAGAAGCTAGACATCAACAAATACAGCGAACAAGACATCAAAAAGGACATCTACAAAAGCGTACAGCCTCTCATAGATGCACAGTATGCACCTTGGATAAACCTGCAGTGGCTATTTGATATCGTTTATCATGACAAGTTCAATTAGCTACATTCTAGAGTTCTGAGAGAACTCAGAAATAGATAGGTTTCGAGGTGGCAGGGCTGTAATGTTTAGCCTTGCCACCTCGGTGGTATCATTTGAGAGTTGAGAAATATGCGCAGCATTGGCTGCGTGAGCAAAGCGTTGAGGAGCCATCATGCGGGACAAGCTCGAAAAACTCATTGCAGCCTATCTTGAGCTGGAAAAGAAACTCATGGATCCTGAGGTTGTGTCGGATCCTAAAGAATATGCGCGTCTTGCCAAGGAGCACTCAAACCAGTCTGATCTGGTGGAAAAGGCACGGGAGTACTTAACGGCGCTTGATGATATCGATGCGGCAAAGGAAATGCTGCGCGAGACCTCAGATGCTGAGGATAAAGAAATGCTTCAAGCAGATATTTCTGACAATGAAGCAAAGCTTCCCGGTCTTGAGGATGAGATTAAAATCATGCTCATTCCAGGCGATCCCAACGACGAGAAAGACACCATCGTTGAAATTCGTGCGGGCGTAGGTGGCGATGAGGCGAGTATTTTTGCGGGTGACCTTTTTGCTATGTACCAGCGTTTTGCTGTTTCTAAAGGGTGGAAAATTGAAGTTTTGAGCTCCAATGAGGGTACGGCTGGTGGTTTCAAAACCATCGAGTTTAAGGTTATGGGCGACAAGGTTTACTCCGTAATGAAGTACGAGAGTGGTGTCCATCGCGTACAGCGTGTTCCCAAGACCGAGAGTCAGGGTCGTATCCAGACATCGACAGCAACCGTTGCCGTATTGCCCGAAGCAGATGAGATTGATGTTCAGATCGCAGCTGAGGATATTCGTATTGACACCTATTGTTCGTCGGGTCCTGGCGGTCAGGGCGTTAATACAACCTATTCGGCTGTACGCATTACTCACTTGCCCACCAATACCGTTGTTACTTCACAAGATCAGCGTTCGCAGATTCAAAACCGCGAAGCTTGTATGCAGATGCTGCGCGCACGTCTTTATGAGATGGAACTTGAAAAGCAGCAGGCAGAGGCCGGTGCCAGCCGCTTGGCGCAGATTGGCCATGGCAATCGATCTGAAAAGATTCGTACCTACAACCAGCCTCAGGATCGCGTGACAGACCATCGCATAGGTTTTAATGGCACATACAATGGTGTGCTGTTGGGCGATACACTACCTTCGGTGATTGAGGCACTGGCTGCCGCTGACCGAGCAGAGAAGCTCACACAGGCTGTCTAAACTAGCATGTGCCTGACACCTCTGGCCTGAATGGAGCTAGAGGTGTTTTTTCGTTTGTGTCTATGTAATGGGTGTCTGTACAGTAGGTCTGCAGGAGGCGCTTATGACCCACGAAGATATCAAGCT
>NZ_CAMXYY010000126.1 GCF_947253395.1 uncultured Olegusella sp. | reverse complement strand
ACTGCTTACTATAAACCAAAGTATAAACCCCTCTTTTTTACTTGACCCTTTATATAGAGGAGGGCTGACTCCTGTTTTTCGGAGTCAGCCCAAAACATCCCTCTTGTTTTTTTGTATCATCCTCATTTGCTAGAGAACACAAGCAAGAAAGACACTCACGTCGCGCAGCATTCTAGATTATGTAGAGTCTACTCGTACGCTATCTCCTCACTACATCACCGTGCGAATAACCAAAGCCATTGACACGGCTCCCGCATCGGGTGTGCCTAAACTACGCTCCGCCGCAGGACGCGCGCGACCAACCTTGGGGACAAGCTGTGCCGTATCCTTGGCAGCCTGATTGGCAAGCTCAGATGCCCTTGCCCACGCATCAGCAAGAGAAGATCCATCTTGTGCCTCAGCCTCAAGTGCTTCGGCAAAAGGAATAAGGGTGTCAAGCATGGTTTTGTCACCACGATGTGCGCCGCCAAGCTCAAGCATACGCTCATATGCAGCTTTGGTTGCAGCTGCCGCAATCGTGGCATCGTAGCTGTCTGCGTTGTCTCCCACAACTTTGCCAGCAGCTTCGAGGGCTTCTCCCCACAACACGCCCGAGGTGCCTCCAGCCTTAGATGCCCAAGCCTTACCTGCTTCGATAAGCACAGAGCCTGCAGCAGCACCTGCGTCATACGCCTCACTTGCTGCCTCAGCAGCAAAAGTTGTTCCTTTTACCATGCCGCGACCGTGATCGCCATCACCTGCTACGCCATCAATCTTTGCAAGTTCAGGCTCGGCCTCAGCAATCGCTGCTTTCACGCGGTCAAACGCATCAACAATATAGGACGCAGCTGCGCGAGAAGCTTCGGAACCCGCAGCGTAACTCTTGCTTGCGTTGACTACTGCAACATACTCACGACGAGCACCGGACAGCCCTTCGCTTGCACCCTTGCGGAATGCGGGAGTAGATGCAGGGGCTTTCCAGTAGCGCTCCAACTCATCGGTTAAGAATTCAACAGAAAGCGCGATGCCTTCCATATCAAGACTGGTAACAAACTCGCCTACCAAAGGTTCAACCAGGGTATATCCGCGTTCTTCAAGCAGCTCACGCACTGTGCCCCACACCACAAAGAGCTCTTCATACTTGGTGGATCCGAGACCATCAAGAATAACGGCAATGCGCTTGTTGTCATCTGCTGGAGCCTCTGCCAAGACGCGATCTACCAGCAGTTCTGCCACCTCAACTGCAGAGGCAAGGTCTGCTTCACCAACACCGGGCTCGCCATGAATGCCCTGACCTATTTCCATTTTACCTGCAGGTACATTGAACAAAGGCGCACTCTCGCCCGGCAATGTGCAGCCGCGGAAACCTATGCTCATCGTACGCACACGATCATTGGAGAGCTTTGCCACGCGCTCAAGCTCATCAAGGCCTTTGCCCTCAGCTGCAGCAGCACCCACCGATTTGAATACGGTAAAAGTGCCGACGTTGCCACGTCTCTTTTCCCATTCTTCGGGCTTTGCAGCAGCGACGTCATCGGTAATGAAGAAGGTGCGCGCGTCGATTCCCTCCTCACGCAAGGCGTCTCGCGCAAGATTGAAATTCATCTTGTCACCAGCGTAGTTACCACCAAGGATAAAGATACCGGTACCGTGCTCAACAGACTTTGCTACCTGCAAAACATCATCGGTGGAAGGTGACGTAAAAACATTACCTACCACGGTTGCATCCATAAATCCATCGCCAACAATACCGCAAAATGCGGGATAGTGGCCCGAGCCGCCGCCATTGATAATAGCAACTTTATCCTCAGGCATTTCAGTAGCACGAGCTACGCCACCTGGCACCTGAACAATATATTCAGGATAGGCAGCTTCATAGCCTTTGAGCATATCCTCGCGAAAGGTTTTAGGGTCGTTGTATAGCATGGGGCCTCCTTTAAGAACGAGAAAAACGTACGCGACAGCCAAAAGATCCATCGCGCCTACCAAAAAGGGATAGGCTAAGCGCTTTTAGCCTGGAAGTAGTTCAAGATGGCTGTATCAAGGTAGCAACCAGCTACCGCACCCTGGTCCGCAATACCTTTGGCCTTGGCAGCAAAAACTGCAGCCTTACCATACTTAGGAATCATATCCTTGGTAGCCTCAACACCGGCTTTGGCACCCTCAACTGCGGCAGTGGCAACAGCCAAGAAGCCTTCTGCAGGATCTACCTCTGCAGCTTTCACTGCACCTGCATCCAGCGCATCAAGAATAGTGCGGTCGCCCAACTGAGTCTTGCCACGTTTTGCCAAGCCATCAGCAAAAGCACGATAGAAGGTTATAAGGTCAGCAGGTTCAAGCTCGGTCTTACCCTTGAGCGCCTTGCCCGCGCCCATGATGCCTGAACTCATCAAAGTGCCCATTGTTGACGGAACAACAGAAGACATCTTCATGCCACCTTTTGCGAGCATCTTGCCAATATCGCCCTCAGCAGAGTTATCGCGCAACAAACCAGGCAGCGCCGCATAACCCTTATTCATCGTCAGACCTAAGTCACCATCGCCCATAGCGGCATCCATCTCGCAGAGCTCTTCTTTCTTCTCAGCAAAAATAGCCGCCACGCTCTCAAACATCTCAATAACGTCTTCTACGCCCATCTTGTCCATACAGATTCCTTCCTTGCGTATAACAAGGGACAAGCAGAGCCTACTTGTCCCAGACACTTCTTACTTCTGGCAGATGAAGGGCGTGTTCACGGGGTAGTCAACATAGCCCTTAAGCTCGTTATCCATCTTGCAGATTGAGATAGAGGCGCCCATCATTTCCATTGAGGTTGCATATTCGCCGACAATAGCCTTGTAGACCTTAATACCCTTGGCATCAAGATAGCGATGGACCGAATCAAAGAGAATATAGAGTTCCTCGCCAGAGGTGGAGCCTAGGCCGTTGATAAGTACGGCAACTTCTTCACCTTCTGCCACAGGCATATCCTTGAGGATAAGGTCAAGCGACTCTTCTGCTAGCTCATCAGCAGTCTTGATGGGACCATTCCAAACGCCGGGCTCACCGTGAATACCCATACCAAAGGCCATCTCCTTGTCCCCAAGCGTGAAGTTAGACTTGCCAACTTCAGGCACAATACAAGGAGCCAGAGCAAAACCAACGGTCCTGACATTGTCTCCAGCCTTCTTTGCAGCTGCAAGAACCTCATCCAAACTACCGCCCTGGTCTGCCTTGGCACCAGCGGCCTTGTACATAAAGTAAATGCCTGCAACACCGCGACGCGCCTCCGGATTTGCGTTGGAATTGACGTCATCGGCACCGACAATAGAACGAGTCTCAATATCATCCATATCAAGCATCTCGGCTGCCATGTCAAAGTTCATGATGTCACCCGTGTAGTTACCATAAAGGAACAACACGCCGGCACCTGTCTCAACCTGCTTAGCAATGTTATAGATCTGCTCACCTGAAGGAGACTGGAAGACGCCACCAACACCGCAGCCGTCGATAAGACCTTCGCCTACATAACCCAAGAAAAGGGGTAAATGTCCCGTACCGCCGCCCGTGATGATGGCAACTTTGTTGGGTTTGGGCTTGGCAATGCAGTAGCAGCGCAGGTCATCCTCGGCATACGTAACCTCAGGATGAGCTGCGTAAATACCACGCAGCATGTCGTCGGTATAGTTCTCAGGTGCGTTGATGATCTTTTTCATAGCTCATCCCTTCTTTTGCGCGGTGGCAACTTAGCGCACGACAAAAAACACGAGGTAATTAGAGAGCATGGCAATCAGGCAAAAAATGGTCTCCATATAGGTAAAGGGCACAAACTCACTACCTTTGTACTTGATAGTCCAGATATAACCCAGATAAGCAGCGCACGCGATATAGACCACATCCATTGCGGTACCACTAATAGGCACTAAACGTTCGACAAACCACATGGCCGCATACACACCAAACGTGATAAGACCCCACCATCTCACGTCGTAATGCAGCAT
>NZ_CAMXYY010000125.1 GCF_947253395.1 uncultured Olegusella sp. | reverse complement strand
TTGCCATGTCAAGGAAGCAATATCCTCTGCGCATAGACCCAGAGCTTTGGGAAGCGGTGCAACTGTGGGCAGCTGATGAAATGCGTAGCTCTAATGCCCAAGTAGAGTGGATTATTCGCGATGCTCTCAAGCGTGCAGGACGCTTGCCTGCCGCAAAACGCGCGCCCAAAAAAGATTTAGGGTCAAAAAACTAAGCGGCGACTGCGGTGGAATAAAACCATACCTAGACGTTAGGTGTCTAGGTATGGTTTATTTTCAAGTACAGAGTAGTTTAGCTCGTCCTATAAAGAATTCAGGATTCATGAAGCCATATGGGCTCTGCGTACACATCTCAAAGGCCGTTATGCCGATGTCTTCTAAATTATTGGAATCACAGCTTGCTATTGCGCTTTTTACCATGTCATCGAAAAAATCGAGACGGTGACTTGCTGGCTGCCACCCATCGGCTGTTCTTAACAAGGCATTATCACGAACAAGATTTGACCACACTTGTTTGAATCGTACGGCATCAACTGGCGATGAACGAATACCTGCACATATGCCTGATGGATTGATGGCTCCATTTTCGTCCATGAGTCCAGAGGCATTTACATCTACGCTGCATATAGTTGCATTCTCTACAGATATAAAACAGGTATATATGCATGCCAGGATTTCGTAAGGCATGTTTACATACCAAACTCTGAGCTTTGAAGCGTGCGATACGGTATCGACAAAGGACGCATACTGCTCCTCAAAATCCTCTGCAGGATGTATCGAAAGCTTTTCTAACTCGCTTCTCCGTTGGTGGGGATTCATGTTCGAGATGCTTCCGAGGGTTAAATCATCTGGGAAAAGAGCAATATCGCCAAGCCCAACACCAAAATTTTTTGCAAGGTAAAGAAGGGCACGTATATTTTGACTAAAACAAACTTCAAGCATGGATAGGGTGTCCTCCTTTTGAAACTGAGGTATTTGTCAAATCAAAATTTTACCAATACCTGCGATATCATTACTCTATTAGGAATGAGAAGGAGGGAATATCGTGCGAAGACTACTCAGCATTTTTTTTGCCTTGCTCGCAGGCTATGTAGGGTTTAAATTCTCCATTAGTTTCTTTGGGGGAATTGGATATAACTTTCTTTCTCTTCTTATAGGGGAGCACTCCTTCAGTCTCTTAGGAAATCCTGCTTTTATGATTACGATACATGCAGTGGTTGCGTTATGTGCATCTGGGATTGCCTATCAGGTTGCTATGAATCGCTATCTTACGATATTGGTCAAGGTAGCTCCTGTGGTTTATGTTGTTCTTGCATTTGGGCTCATCATGCTGAAGAGCAGAGGGGTTCAAGGGGTCAATTTTAACTTTGCAGATGTAGCGGATATTTTGCTTTGGCAACCCGCTACTTTTTTCTTTAACCTTTTTGTTCTAGTGCCTTTAGGATGCATCTTTCGCACAAAGGCGGTGCCTGTAGGTAAATCAATCATTGCTGCAATACTTATCGTACTTGTATGTGAATCGTTACAGTATGTGTGCAAACTTGGCATCTTTGACGTGATAGACATCGTGTCTAATGTAATTGGTTTTATTTTTGGCTTCTGTTTGGCGGATGCACTTATTGATTTTGGGCTGCACTTTAGAGCTGTCAGCGAACATGTATGCTCGTTGACAAGAAAAAACTAATGCTCGCATGCGTATAAGTCTTGTTATATCCGCCGGCAAAAGAGCAGTGTACTGTTTTGCATATTTTGTATACAAGAGATGGTGCGTAAGGATACGTAGCATGCTACCTGTCCAAAGGATTTTGATACAGGTGTGGTAACTTTTCGCGGCGAAAGCGGCTAGGCGTCATGCCCGTTATTGCTTTGAAAGCCTCGGAAAATGCGCCTTGATTGGCATAACCAACATGCTTGGCTATGTTACAGATAGTCTCGTTTCCGTCTAACAGTTGCATAGCGGCAAATTCCATGCGTCGCTTTCGTATAAAATCTTGAGGAGTAGTTCCGCGACTGCGCCTAAAGGCATCAATGAGTCGCGCCGCACTGAGATGTAGCACCTTTTCAAGGGTATGTGTTGATAGATCTTGATCAAGATTTGCTTTTATATACCGGCTAGCTTCTTCACAGATTTCCCAATCCTGTACCGAGCGTGAGTTACGAGCTGTTTGATCTCTGTGTACACCATCTATAAGCAGTACAAGAAGTTCAACAAGCTTAGCGTGATAGTAGGCAGGCGCACAGTTTTTACTAGGACGCGCGTCTACGAATTCATTCATTGCTTCTTTAAGCTTGGGTAGCTCTTGGGTGCCGTCAAGCTGTGAAATAGCAGAAAGAATATCTTTGGGAGTAACTTCCAAAAGCTGGCTATAACGCACAAGCGCTTTTGGGCGCAGAGAAAGAGAACAACTTTTGAATTGAGTGTGCGCCTCACATATTTGCTGGAACAGATGATAAGTCCATCTATAACCAATAAGAGCTGGGCGCTTGTCTGGTAGCGGATCGATAAGATAATCGGTCATATCGTGTCCATAACAGCCAAACCCAATAAGTTCAACCGACGGACCTCGATAAATCGCGCGTTCATTCAGCTTTAAATCCATTGAGATAAGTACCGCGTCCGAATCGATGATGCCATACCAGTACTCTCCGCTGCCTCGGGCTGGATTCACCACCCAAGTGGAGCCGTATGATCTGACTGCAGTCGTAGAGATCCATCCTTGCGCCAGTGCTTCTTTGCTGGGAACACAGCCTATAGCCTGCAGCATTGGCTCGAAACTATTGCAGATAGCGGTCGAATCGTCAGGTAAGAGATAAGCCAACGATTCTGTGTCTCCCGATAGCTTTTTATACCACTTACTCGAGAAGTGACTTTCGGTAATATTCACTATCTTTTCGGCGGCCTTCTCCATTTAGCACTTCCTTAGCAGCTTGGGTGCAAAGCTCTATAGGATGAAATGTTAGTAAAGGTTAACATACTTCGTTTCAGCCCTGAGCTTGGACTGAATGATGGTCTATGGGAGGTAATGTCGTGCCACAAGTTTCTGAAGAAGATCGCAAAAAAGATAAAGCTGGCCGCGAGGCAATGAAAAAACTTTCGGTACCAATTAAAGGAAGAACAAGAATTGCCCAGGTACTTACTGTTGCATCTGCCATGCTTGCTTTTGTACCGTATCTTGCGCTAGTAAAGTTGGGCGACGTTTTTCTTGATGCGTCGGTGGGCAATTATCCACTTGATACTCGTCAGATTGAGCATACTGTTTCGCTGCTTGTCATGTTCTTTTTAACTAAGATGACGCTGTATGTGCTAGCGCTTTCGATCACACACTTTGCCGATGTGAAGCTGCGCGTGTTGATTCGTGAGCGTATTGCAGAGCGTCTGAGCAGTGTTCCTTTAGCATGGTTTGACACTCATAATTCAGGTTCTATTCGTAATGCCGTACAGGATGACACACGTGTGGTACACACCGTGATTGCACATGCACCAGTTGATCTGGTTAATGGTGCATTAACGCCGCTTGTTCTGCTTATTTTTATGTTTGTTATCAACTGGAAGTTGGCCTTGATAGGTGTCGTTACGGTGCCTATTTATATGCTGCTTTACGGTAGCTCAATGAAAGATATGGGTCCAAAAACCGCCGAAATGAATACGCATCTTGCTGAGGTTTCCTCAACGATGGTTGAGCTTGTTTCGGGCATTAAAGTGGTTAAAGCCTTCTCTAAGGTAGGGGAGGCGCACGACAATTATCAAAACGCTGCTAAAGGTTTTGCAGATTCTTACTGGGCTTGGTGTGAACCCTTAATTGGTTTGTGCTCCATAGCGCAGGAATTTGTGTCCATACCTGTAATTTTGCTGGTAAACCTTGGCGGTGGTGGCCTGTTGTGTACTGCTGGTTTGGCGACAGTTCCACAGTTGCTCGCCTGCACGCTCATAGCCGTTGTATTGCCAAATGCAATGACTGCAGTTTCGAATATCGTCTGGTCATATCAAACTGCAGGCGCAGCTGCGATACGTCTTTGCGAACTCATG
>NZ_CAMXYY010000124.1 GCF_947253395.1 uncultured Olegusella sp. | reverse complement strand
AGAAAAGATTGAGCATGCTTATATGGAAAAGGCTGCTGCTTTGGAACACCTTCAAAAAGCTGAGTCAAATGCTCGTGCTATGGCAGAACGTCTTGTTGCTGAAAAGACTGCTCAAAAGGATTCTTTTGAGAAAGATAGCGCTGATTTGAGAGCAGAAGAACGCTTTCTCAAGAGCGAACGTGCGCAAGTAATAACGGGGATTTCTGCAGAGGTGATAAAGCGTTACGAGCAGGCTTGTAAACGTTTTGGAGGCCTTGCGGTGGAAGCCTTGCGCGGAAATGTACCATCTGTCTGCCGTGTTAAATTACAGCCTGCAGATTTTGGTGACCTGAGACGCGGCCCTGAGATTAGTACTTGCCCTTATTGCCATCGTATTCTTATTACTAAAGGAGCCTTGGCATGAGTGAGTCCTCACAACGAGATTTCCAGCTGTCCCATCAAACTTATCCTGATAAGGAGGATGCTTCTACTCCAAAAATTCTTTTGGGTGTAAGTGGAGGGATTGCCGCATATAAAGCCTGTGAGCTACTCAGACTTTTCCAAAAGCAGGGCTGCGAAGTGCGCGTGTGTGTAACTCCCGAAGCAGAGCAGTTTGTGGGAGCAGCGACCTTTGAGGCTTTAACACAGCATGAGGTACTCGTTAAACTTTTTGAAGGCCCTGATCCTATTCCTCATATCACGCTTGCCGAATGGGCTGATGCGGCTGTTGTTGTACCTGCAACAGCAAATAGTATGGCAAAGCTTGCTTGTGGCATTGCTGATGATGCACTTTCAACTACTTTGCTTGCTTTGCCACGAAATACACCTTTGTTGCTCGCTCCTGCGATGAATGTACATATGTGGAAGGCGGCGGCTACTCAGGATAATCTTGAGACGCTTGAGCGTAGAGGGGTACGTATCATATCCCCTGTGCACGGGCGTCTTGCGTGTGGTGATGTGGGCGCTGGCAAGCTTGCTGATATCAATGAAATTTTTGCTTCTGTAATGGATGCTCTTGACGCGCGTACTGCGCTGCGTAGTTTTGATACAGATCCTGATCGCACTATGCTTTTGGCTTTTGATCAGCTTGCTTGTGGTGAACAAGATGCAGAAGCTGCAGCAGTTACGCAGGAGAAGCTTGCTGGCAAGCGAGTTCTTGTCACGGCAGGCCCCACGCACGAAGCTATCGACCCTGTTCGCTATATCGCCAATGCTTCTTCGGGAAAGATGGGTTTTGCTATTGCAGAAGCATGCAAATCGTTTGGTGCTGAGGTGACGCTTGTAGCAGGGCCTACTAACCTTGCAACACCTGAGGGTGTCAGCCGTATTGATGTGGTATCTGCGTCTGAAATGTATCAAGCTACGATCAAGGCTTTTGAGAACTGTGATGTTGCAATTTGTGCCGCTGCAGTTGCTGACTATAAGCCTGAGGACCCCGCCGATCACAAGCTCAAAAAGGGTCGTGAGAATCTCGATACTATTAAGCTTGTACGCACGCGAGATATTCTTGCAAGTCTTTCTGTAAATAAAGGAGGGCGTTTGGTTATTGGCTTTGCTGCTGAAACTAATGATTTGCTCAAAAATGCACAGGAAAAGCTTGTCAAGAAGGGCTGTGACCTCATTGTTGCAAATGATGTTTCGCGAAAGGATTCTGCCTTTGGTGGAGATACCAATAGGGTGAGCTTTGTTACAGCAGATGGGGTTGAGCAGCTTCCAACGTTGACCAAACACCAGGTAGCAAGAGCTCTTGCTGAGCATATTACAAATATGCTGGCATCCAAAACTTCTGCTGAGGCGACTCATAATACGTCTCATTCTGATTCAAAAAATGATATAGATGCAACAGTGGTGAGACCGAGGTTATATACGTAATGGGCATTTTGGTTGGACTTGAGCACGTTGCACATGAGTGGCCTGGCAAACAGGTTTTACATGATGCCACAATAGGCATTAACGAAGGCGAACGTATTGGTATCGTTGGCCGCAATGGTGATGGTAAATCCACGCTGTTGCAACTCATTGGGCATCGGATCGAGCCAGATGCGGGAAACATTACTTGGCGTAATACTATCTCTGTTGGTATGTTGACGCAGTCAGATAACCTTGATGATGGCGATACGGTCGTTCATGCCGTGATGGGGGATACTCCCGAATATGAGTGGGCATCAGATCCCAAAATCCGTTCTATTTGTGATGAGCTGCTAGTTGACGTGGACTGGCAAAGTCAGGTGGGCACGCTTTCAGGTGGTCAGCGTCGTCGTGTCGATCTTGCACGCGTGTTGTCTCGTGATTGGGATGTCCTCTTAATGGATGAGCCAACCAACCACTTAGATATGCATGCAATTCGATGGCTTGCAGGTCATTTGACGCGTCGCTGGCCTGCAGGTGCTGGCGCGTTGCTTGTAGTGACACATGATCGTTGGTTTCTTGATGAGGTTTGTGAACATATGTGGGAAGTTCACGATGGCATCATTGATCCTTTTGAGGGTGGATATTCTGCGTATATTCAGCAGCGTGTGGAGCGCCAAAGACAAGCGGCAGCATCTGAGGAACGTAGACAAAATGTTTTGCGTAAAGAACTCAATTGGTTGGCTCATGGTGCCAAGGCCCGCAGTTCAAAACCAAAGTTTCGTATTGAGGCTGCCCGTGCTTTGCTCGCACAAGATCCTCCCGTGCGCGATAGCGTTGAGTTGTGTCGTCTTGCGGTAGGGCGTTTGGGAAAGCAGGTCTTTGAACTCAAAAATATTGGTGTGCGCTTTGAAGATCAGACAGTACTTGAGGGTCTCAATTGGATTGTAGGCCCAGGTGATCGTATAGGTATTCTTGGTGAAAATGGTGTCGGCAAGTCAACCTTGCTGCGCTTGATGTGTGGCAGGCTTCGCCCCACGACAGGTTTCCTTAAAATTGGCAAAACGGTTCAGCTAGCAGTTCTGTCACAACAGCTTGAAGAGTTATCTGCACACAATAACGAGCGGGTAGAGGATTTGTTGAGCTCGTTTAAGCAAATTTACTATACCGGCGGAAAGCCCCAGAGTCCACAGCAGATGGCAGAACGATTAGGCTTTACTCGTGCTGATTGGCCAACATTTATTAAAGATTTGTCTGGTGGCCAGCGCCGCTGTCTCGCAATTCTGACAGTTCTTCTTCAGGAACCTAATGTTTTGATGCTTGACGAGCCAGGCAATGACCTTGATACCGATATGCTTGCGGTGATTGAAGATTTGCTTGATAGCTGGCCAGGGACTTTACTACTTGTGACCCACGATCGCTTTTTGATGGAACGTGTCACAGACGATCAGTATGCGATTATTGATAGACAGCTTAGGCATTGTCCAGGTGGAGTTGATGAATATTTACGCCTTTTGGATGAGCGTAAAGCTGCCGAGGTAAGTGACGTTTCTTTGCAGAGCGTTGCCTCTGACACTTCCACTCAGGTTGCCTCTGGATTGAGCAATCAAGAGCGTCGTACCGCAAAAAAGCGCTTTGATGCTGTTGAGCGCCGCCTTAAAAAATTGCGCGAAGAGACAGACGAGCTACAAGATGCGTTAGCGGCACATAAGCCTACGGATTACCAAGGTTTGCTAGAGATTCAAGAGCATTTGAACATAAACAAGCAAGAGATTGCCAAACTTGAAGATGAATGGCTTGAGCTGGCAGAAAAGCTGGAATTAGCATGAGTAAAAATGAGGAAAACAGTACGCTTTTGCGTGTTGCGACCATTGCTGATGCTCAAGAATTCATTCCTTTTCCTGAGCTGTCAGCGGAAACCCTTGGCACTTGTGGCGTTTGACAACGTTCATGTGAATCATTGTGATATTTCTACTTGCATTATTTCTGATAGGGTGTTAAATTACTTACTCGCGCGTCGATAAGATGAGCAAACGGGTGGTGGCGCAGCTTGGTAGCGCACTTGACTGGGGGTCAAGGGGTCGCTGGTTCGAATCCAGTCCACCCGACCACGAAAACGCAGGTCAGAGCTTTTGCTCTGGCCTTTTAATATGAGAGAAGCATTGTCAAGTGGCATGACGTAGCAGGTC
>NZ_CAMXYY010000123.1 GCF_947253395.1 uncultured Olegusella sp. | reverse complement strand
ATACATCACATTCATCCAAAGCATTTTGATTGCGCCCAATTACCACGGTGTGGGCATTTTGCCAAAGATAAAGTACGCAGCAAGTGGGGCCCGTCTGCTCAAATAAGAGTCTCTCAAGAGCAAGATTGGCATAGGGGTCATAGCCTTTTGCCTCTATGAGTCCCAAGTTCTTTATCACGGCGATTTCCTCTCGTGGCAATTGGGCGTTTCTTAGTTACTCAACATCAAAGTCATAGCGTAGGCGTGGTTTACGTGCAGCACCTACCTCATCAGGTCGTCCTATAGGACAGCTAAAGGGTGCATCGTGAAGGCGTGTCCCATCGTGGTGCGCCTCGGTCAAAATAGTCTTGAGGATGCCGATAAACTCATCAAGAGTTTCTTTGCCCTCAGTTTCGGTAGGCTCTACCATGAGTGACTCGTGCACGATAAGCGGGAAATACATGGTGGGTGGATGAATACCAAAATCAAGCATACGTTTGGCAACATCCATTGCAGATACGCCGCATTCATCCTTGAGAGGCCCTATATCCATCACAAATTCGTGCATACAAGAATCAGGGAAGGGGATAGTAAAATCCTTACGCAGCGCTGCAAGTAGATAGTTTGCATTCAGAACTGCATTGGCGGAGCTCTGTCTCATGCCATCTGCACCAAGTGACAAGATGTAGGCATATGCACGCAAGACCACAAGGAAATTCCCATAGAAGCTGCGTACCCTACCAACACTTTTTGAGGGCATCTCAAAGCTAAAGCCAGCATCAGTTTTGGTGATAAGGGGCCCTGGCAAATAAGGAGCAAGCTCTGCTTTGCAGAGTACAGGACCCGCACCTGGGCCACCTCCGCCATGAGGTGTCGAGAAGGTCTTGTGCAGGTTGAGATGGGTGCAATCAAACCCCATATCGCCTGGGCGGACACGTCCCATAATTGCGTTGAGATTTGCGCCGTCGTAATAGCAAAGGCCCCCCGCTTCGTGAATGATACGAGTAATCTCAAGAATATTGCGATCAAAAAGCCCGAGCGTATTGGGATTGGTGAGCATCAGTCCTGCGGTGTGGGGACCTACGGCCGCCTTGAGTGCATCGAGGTCGACTCCACCTTCGTCGTTAGAAGCTACCGAAATTACCTGAAAACCAGCCATACTTGCCGAGGCAGGATTGGTGCCATGCGCAGTATCAGGAACGATAATTTCATCACGTTCGGCTTTACCATGATCAAGGAGCCAAGCACGGATGAGCAGCAGTCCCGTAAGCTCGCCATGGGCACCTGCTGCCGGCTGTAAGGTTGTCGCATCCATGCCACACACTTCGCGAAGGGTGTGATCGATGTTATAAAGCAGCTCAAGACAGCCCTGCACCGTTGACAGAGGCTGCAAAGGATGGATGTCAGCAAAATTTGGCATGCTGGCAAGGACTTCATTGACGCTGGGATTGTATTTCATAGTGCAAGATCCCAGGGGATAAAAACCATCATTGACACCATGGGTCTGCTTCATAAGCTCGGTGTAATGGCGAGCTATATCGACTTCGGAGAGCTCGGGAAGCCTTGGCGGCTGTGTGCGTAACTGTGCGGCATCAAAGTGAACCTCAGCTACATCTAGTGCGGGTAGAAGCTCGCAATGACGCCCCGAAACACTGCGCTCAAAGAGGAGTTTCATACACCGCTCACCTCCTTGAGAGCAGCAATGAGTAGGTCGATTTGCTCGCGATTGTTGAGTTCGGTACAGCACCAGAGCAAACCCCCATCGACAGGAAGACCGGCAAGGATTTTCTTCTCGCTCAGCTTGGCTACTATTTGTTCTGCATCGAAGGGACAGTTGGTAAGGAACTCATGGAAGAAGGGACGCGTGTCACGTAAGCTAAACCCAGGGATTTCTTCGAGGCGTCTTTGCAGGTAATGTGCATGAGCAGTACAGCTTTGTGCGACTTGATAGATGCCTTTGGGACCCATCGCCGCAAGATAAACCGAAGCCGTCATAGCGCACAGTGCCTCATTAGAGCAAACATTAGATGAGGCTTTTTCACGGCGAATATGCTGCTCGCGTGCTTGGAGTGTCAATACAAAAGCGCGACGTCCCTTCGCATCAGAGGTCTCGCCTACAATGCGGCCAGGCATCTTGCGCAGGAGCTTTTTTGTGCAGCTCATCAAACCCAGATAAGGACCGCCAAAGCTTAGCGGCAAACCAAGAGCTTGCCCTTCGCCTACGGCTATATCAACTCCATATTCACCAGGAGTTTTGAGTAAGCCCAAGGAAATAGGATTAAAGCTCATAACGAGCTTGGCGCCATTGCTATGTGTTGCGGCAACAATTGCATCGATATCTTCAATCACACCATAGTAGTTAGGACTTTGTACCAGCACAGCGGCTGTGCCAGCATTCATAGTGTTCTCAATAGCAGCGAGGTCAGTTGCGCACTTATCTGCAGCTACAACATGCACAGGGACTTTGCGGCTTGCACAATACGTCTTGACGACAGCGATGGTTTGCGGGTCGACCGTAGCAGAAATAATAACGTCTTGACGTTTGCGCTCCTGGCACATCAGCACTGCTTCTGCAGCAGCACTTGCCCCGTCATACAAAGATGCGTTGGAAACCTCCATGCCCGTGAGTTCGCAAAGCTGTGTCTGGTACTCAAAGATTGACTGGAGTACGCCTTGACTTATTTCTGCTTGATAAGGTGTGTAAGCCGTACGGAATTCCTCCTTGCTCGTAACGCTTTGCACGATTGCAGGGATGTAGTGGCGGTAGGCACCAGCGCCGCGAAAGACACTCTGAAAACGCTGATTTTTATTGGCAAGCTTACTGAGAGTATCAACAACTTCTAATTCGCTTTTCCCTACAGGGAGCTCGAGTTTGGATACCAACGCTTCTTTGGGGACCACTTGATAGAGCTCATCTAAGGAGTTGAGGTCTACGGCTGAGAGCAACTCTTTTTGCTCTGCCGTAGTTGATGGGACGTAGACTCCCATGGTTTATGCCTCCTCGTTGGCGCAATATTCCTCATACGCTTTGGCATCAAGCAGCTCTTCTCTATCACTGACGTCTTCAACTTTGATGAGCCAACTGCCATAAGGATCCTCATTTACCAGCTCAGGAGCATCAGCAAGCTCCTCGTTGACTGCAGCAACAGTGCCTGTGAGCGGGCTAAATACATCGGATACTGCTTTGACAGACTCGATATCGGCAAAAGGTTCGCCAGCAGTAATGGCATCTCCTTCTTCGGGAAGGTTAACAAATACAATGTCGCCAAGGGAATCTTGCGCAAAGTCAGTGAGACCTATTGTATAGAGATCGCCATTTTCCTCGACCCACTCATGGGAGGTGGTGTACTCAAGTTCTTCTTTAACCTCTGCCATCATGCAATCCTTTCTAACTGCTTATAGTTATTCGGACTTTTTAAGTCCGCTTAGTGCTAAGAGGTGCAAATTAGTCGCGCTTGTAAAAAGGAAGTTCTACGATACGCACAGCTAAGCGTCTGCCACGGACATCGGCTTGCGCCTGAGTGCCTACTGCGGCATGAGCAATATCAACCTTTGCCATAGCAATTGACTGCTTAAGATGCGGTGCAAACGTGCCAGAAGTTGTGTGGCCAATAAGTTCATCGCCAATGTAGAGGTTTTGATGTTCGCGTAGAATGCCACGTTCTGTTGCAATAAGGCCCACGCGAATGACCTGAGGATCGCCTTTGGAAAGCAAGGCATCACGTCCGATGAAGTCATCTTTGTTGAGTTTGACGGCAAAACTCAGACCTGCTTCTAGTGGGGTGGTCTGCTCATCCATCTCATGCCCATAAAGTGGCATCGCTGCTTCAAGGCGTAGGGTATCTCGAGCACCCAAACCACAGGGAATAAGTCCTTCGTCTTTGCCTGCTTCGCGGAAGAGCTGCCAGAGTTTTGTGACCTGCTCGTTTGCACAGTACAGCTCAAAACCCTTTTCACCAGTATAACCTGTGCTTGACACCAGGCAGTCAATGTCACCCACAAGGACATGAGGACAAAAGCTGTAATAGCCTTGGGGTAGCGTTTGGGG
>NZ_CAMXYY010000122.1 GCF_947253395.1 uncultured Olegusella sp. | reverse complement strand
GGCTTTGACAATCGGCATGGTACAGGTGAAACCTGTGTGACAAGCATGCAGGCTCTGCTTGGATGGAACTGTTTTGCCGCCGCAGAGGTAGTGGTTATTGGCTATGGGCCTGTGGGCGAAGGGTTTGCACGGCGTATTCGTACGTTGGGGGCGGATGTCTGTATCGTGGATAGCGACCCTGCGGTTGCTTTGCGAGCACGTTTTGATGGTTTTAACGTTGCCGATATTGCAGAAGCATTTGCAGGTGCTGATGTGGTTGTGTCTGCAACGGGCGTTCGCCATACCATATCGATAGAGGAGATGAAACTGCTACGAGACAATACAATCCTAGCAGTGATAGGCGGCATTGCTCATGAGCTTGCCCTAGACGATCTGCCCGCCGATGCACTAGGCGATGTAGACACAAATGCCATTTGTGAGCTGCAAGTTCCCGATGGCCCAACACTCCGCTTGCTTGCCCATGGTGATGGGGTAAATTACACCGCTGGTGGGGGCAATCCGATTGAGGTGATGGATCTGAGTTTGGCTGTGCAAGTGGCAGCGATAGCATATCTTGCAAAGCATAAGGGAGAGCTTCCTGCCAAACTATTGCGTCTTGGCAAGGATGATGAGAGTCATATAGCTCGGCTTGCCCTTGCTGCTCGTGGGGCTTCTGCGCGACAAATGGGGCAAAAGAGTGATACCGTGCCGGATTGGAGACTTACACGTTTTTCGGATGCCTAGGCTAGATGTCTGAAGCGCTATTGTGTAAGCAAATTGTGCGACCAAATTTGCCGCCAAGGAGGCAAGCATGCAGAGCCAACAAGTTATTGTATATTCAGCTCCCCTGGTTGTACCTATATCGATGCCGGTTATCGTCAATGGTGCTGTAGCGGTACGTGGGGAGCGGGTTTTGCATGTGGGCACACGCTCTTGGGTGCTTGAGGTGCTGCACGAAGAGCTGGATGCACAGGCTCTGCAAGGGATGTTTGAGCGACATTTTGACGGCCTGTTGTTGCCGGGTCTTGTAAACGCTCATACGCATTTGCAGTACACAGGCATGTCTTCGGTGGGAAAAAAGAGTTATGACAGTTTCCGCGCATGGGAACTAGCTTTTGATGAGGTGTACGATGCGCCCGAAGAGAAACCTTGGAAATGCTGGGCATACGATGGCGCGCGTCAGCTCCTCGAATCAGGTGCAACGTCAGCAGCTGATGTGGTCTCTGATATCGAAGCGGTGAGTGCGCTCGGTAGTCATGGCATGCACGGTATTGCGTACTGGGAAGTTATGGATTGGGAAAATGAGGCTTGGTCGCGTGAGGGCGCGCGTACGCTCATCAATCAGCTGGCAGAAGCTGGGCGCAACCGAGATATTCGTTTGGGTATCAGTCCCCATGCGCCTTATTCATTAGGTTCAGGCCCCTTACTTGATCTGCCTGATATCGCGCGTGGTCTTGGTATGCGCTTACATATTCATTTGGGAGAAACTCCTATTGAGGGTGGAGCGTTTCCCTCAAGGCTCTCAAATCTTACCTCGTATGCATGGAGTGACAAAAACTGGGACGACTACCTTGCTCTCCATGCGGCTGGGTTTGAGGCAAGTGCAATCCAGTTTGTTGATCAGCTGGGTGTGCTAGGACCAGATGTGCATATCGCGCATGGGGTATATGCGTCGCGTGAGGATAGGCGTATCTTGCGGCAGCGTGGCGTAAGCGTTGCTTTGTGTCCACGCTCAAATCGTGTGACGTGTACCGTGCGTGATGCGCCGGTTGCTCGCTATCTTGAAGAAGGCAATCCCATCGCAATTGGTACTGACTCTTTGTCGAGCTGTCCTTCTTTGGATGTTTTGGATGATGCAGCAGAGGTTTATAGGCTTGCAGTTGAGCAGGGCTATGATCGCGATGATTTATCACACCGCATTATTCGTGCGCTGACCTTGGGCGGGGCTGAGTCGATGGGGCTCAATTGTGGTCCCGATCGTATTGGTCAGATTAACCCTGGAGCCCTTGCCGACCTCGCTTTCTTTGATATACCCATTGACGTTAGCACGCCTATGGGTGTTGAAGAAACGCTCGATTATTTTGTCCTCAAAGGTGCGGGCAGCTGTCGTGCAACACTGTTGTCTGGCAGGCTTGTCCACAATCGTATCTGGTAGTAGGAAGCGTTGCTTTTTGCAAAAAAGCAGGTAAGCCTAAGGGCTCACCTGCTTTTGTACGGTTTATTCTCACGCTTTTACACGTCGGAATCGTTGAGGTAGTGCTCTTGCTCGGGTGTAAGGACATCGATGTTTTTACCCATAAAAGCGAGTTTTTTACGAGCAGTCTCCAAGTCAACGTCTGTGGGAACATCCATGAGCAACTCATCAAACTCACCTTGATGTTCAACCAGGTACTTTGCAGAAAGCGCTTGAATGGCAAAGGACATATCCATAATTTCTGCAGGGTGCCCATCGCCGCAAGCAAGGTTGACCAAGCGACCCTCGCCAAGAACATAAATCCAGATACCATTAGGCAGTTTGTAACCCATGATGTTTTCACGCATAAGCTTGGATTCCACGGCAAGCTTGTGTAGGCCCTCCATGTCAACCTCGACATCAAAGTGGCCAGCGTTACATAGGATGGCACCCTCATGCATCAGGAGGAAATCTTCCTCATCGATGACCTTGTTGCAACCGGTCACCGTGATAAAGAAGTCACCCAAAGGCGCAGCTTCTGCCATAGGCATCACGTCAAAGCCATCCATCACCGCTTCAATTGCCTTGACAGGATCGATTTCTGTAACGATGACACGAGCTCCAAGACCTTTAGCACGCATGGCAACTCCCTTGCCACACCAGCCATAGCCTGCGACAACAGCGGTCTTGCCAGCAACAACAAGATTGGTAGTGCGATCAATGCCATCCCACACCGACTGGCCTGTGCCATAGCGATTGTCAAAGAAGTGCTTCATCATGGCATTGTTAACGCGCACCATGGGGAAGCGTAGCTTGCCCTCGCGGTTCATAGCTTCTAGGCGGATGATTCCCGTTGTCGTTTCCTCGCAGCCACCAATGACATGAGGGATAAGTTTTTGCAGCTCTGGATCGGTATGCATGAGATAAACCAAGTCGCCACCATCATCAATGATAAGATCGGGGCCAGCGGCGAGCACGGCATGAGTACCAGCAGCATACTCTTCGGATGTTGCACCGTGGATAGCATGTACCTCAAGACCCTCATGTACTAATGCGGCAGCGACATCATCTTGGGTAGAGAGTGGATTGGAGCCTGTAACATACATTTCTGCCCCGCCAGCTGCGAGTACAAGGCAAAGATAAGCTGTCTTTGCTTCGAGATGAATGGATAGGGCAATTTTTTTGCCAGCAAATGGCTTGGTCTGCTCGAATTCTTCCTTCAGCATGGTAAGCAGAGGGCAATTGCGTCTTACCCAATCAATCTTGAGCAATCCAGAATCAGCAAGCTTAATGTCCCTGATAACACTTTTGTTGGCTGGCATACCTATCCTCCGTTACATAGCGCAGTGCTTTTTACACACTCTTACAAAATTGATCTAGCTAGAGGTTGAGACGATGACAAATACGCGTGATTTCTGCGCGGACTCGCTCTTCGTCGATAGTGAGTAATTCTCCGTGATCCATGACAAATTTACCATCAATAATGACGCTTTCTACCTCAGAACCGTTTGCCGAATAGGCAAGTGCGGCAGGAAGATTAGTAGCAGGAATCATAGAGGGTAGATCGAGCCGCAGCAATGCCAGATCTGCTTTGCGGCCGACAGAGATTTCGCCGCAGTTCAGCGTGAGTGCGCGGGCGCCATTGCTCGTTGCTGCGCGCAAGGTGTCTGCTGCGGTGACGCAGGTGGAGCTGTTATGGGTTCCCTTATGTATCAAAGCAAACAGCCCCATTTCACGAAACATATTCTGTGCATTGTTGGAAGCAGGACCATCGGTGCCGAGGCACACATTTACACCTGCTGCCATGAGTTCGGGCACCGGTGCAAAGCCATTGCCTGTCTCTTATACACATCTGACGCTGCCGACGAAACCTTATGGGTGTA
>NZ_CAMXYY010000121.1 GCF_947253395.1 uncultured Olegusella sp. | reverse complement strand
CAATAAAGTCTATAACGTAGACAGCGACATTTTCATGGATGAGCTCATTCGCGAGGGAATCGTGTTCAATCTCATCCTTACTGATCCGCCATACAATCTGCATAAAGACTTTGGCAATAGGAGCGATTGTCTGAGCGTCCCGGAGTTCATCGAGGAAAGTCGCGCGCGCATCGAGAAGTGTCGCAACCTTCTGACCCCCACTGGCAGTCTCGTGTGGTTTGGAATACACAACTACATTGGCTATCTGCAAACGATAATGTACGAGGCTGGGCTTTACTACCGTCGCATGAACATATGGCACTATGACAACGGTTTCGCGCGATCGAAAAAGACACCTGCGCCGACATACGAGCCGTTCCTTTGGTTCTCAAAGTCAAACAAGCGGTGGACGTACAACGCTGGTGACGTTCGTGTACCGTACAAAAGCACAGAGAGATTAAAGAACCCCGTCTACTACAAGGGCAAGAACGGAGAACGGAAGGTGTGGACTCCAAATCCCAACGGCGCCCTCAGAGGCGACATATGGGACTTTCCAACTCTTGCCGGCAGCCTTTACAAAAACGAGAGAACAGACCATCCAACACAAAAGCCAGAATCATTAATAACAGAACTCATCAAGGCATACTGCCCAAAGGATGATGAGGGGCGATACTGCGGCACTATATTCGATCCGTTCCACGGTTCTGGAACGCTCGGGGTATGCTGCGAAAAGCTTAATGCTGATGGGCATACGATACGATGGATTGGTTCAGAAATCGAAGAGCATTGGTGCGACGTTGCACAGGAGAGGCTAGATAAGATTGAACCGAGGTTGCAAGTATGATTAAGTTCCGAAATCCCGGATCCGACTTAGTTACTCAAGTCGGCATCATGCGAGTACTCTACTCCGAGTTCGATAAGCGGATTTTCGGACTCAAAGAGTTTGCTTCCGCCGTAGCCAACAATAACCTGATGACAGCATACGGTTACACAGGCAACATGGCGATGAGCCTCAGCAACGTTAAGGATGAGAGTCGCAATTCAACCAAGATGAACGTCAAGATGTATGCGGAGGTGTTCCGCTTCCTCGGCTGGCTGTCATCCTACCAGCAGGGATCAGCTTACCCATTAATCGTGACGGAGCTTGGCAGATATATCGCGACCAGTCCTAACCCAGTTCGGCTGTATGAGCAATGTCTTCTTGGAATAAACAACCCACAAGAGATGATGGACGGAATCAGGTACGATGAGCACGTTCGCTTCTTCGTATGCGCACTACGCGCCTTGGGAGATCTTGATGGCGTGATGTACAAGCATGAGCTCTGTATGGGTCCCATGAGCGTCAATGACGGCATTGTTGTCGAGTATGATTCGATGATTCACCATCTACAAGACATCAGGACTGGATACACGGAGTACGAACCTGCATGGGCTAGATTTTGCAACAGCTTAAATATGAAACCGACGTCAGTTGACAATCAGACAAGATTCCCAGTTGGCGCACTTAGTTGTTGCAGCTGGGTTGATAAGGTTAGAACTAAGAAGGTCTATCCACCAAAGAGCCTTCAATGCATCAGACTTACGGATCGCGGCAGAGAGATTCTTAGCCAGGCGAACGCGTGCAAGGACCTCAGGCTCGATGAATTCAATTTGTACGACGAGCGGACCCAGAATGCACTTATTCGGCAAGGCTTTTATCAGATGCTTGGCCGTGCCAACTACGACCTTTCTCCTGTTGAGGATCTATTATTGGAAGATATGGAGATAACGGATGCAATCACACAGGGGCGAAATCTGCTCTTCTCGCCTTATCAGACCCTTAGGTGCTGGCGAGTGAATGAGGCTTTGGGCATAGATACATCATCGTATACACGAGAATATGCTTCGTCTATCAGCGTTGCTCAGCGAGACGCTAGAGAAACGACCAGGTTGACACTAACGACGACCACACCAATTGAAGAAATCAACAATCCGATAGCACGAGAACTGAAGAATCGAATCAACACATTAAGTGCTACACACAAAGATGAAGATGAAATCGTAGACATTCTCTTCACAGACGAGCGCAGCAGCAACCAGGATCGGTTTTATCCACTTGTCGGAACAATGTTCAAGATGCTTGGATTCGATTGCCATGTTTCACGGCAAGGTGACAATGGGTCACGAATGGATGCTATCATTACCGGGCCAGGGAACGCCATTCCTATCGAAATCAAATCGCCCGGTGAGGAGGAGTTCATTTCGATTAAGGCCGTAAAGCAGGCTGCTGAAAACAGAATCATCCTCCTTTCACGCAAACAGTATCCAACCAGCGATACCGCAACTTCTCTCGTGGTCGGCTACCATGCACCTAATGAACGTGCAGAGGCATCGGATCTAATAGACGCGTTCAAAAACGTATACGGGATTAACGTTGGGGTCATTTCGTATGACGTACTTGCCAGGCTTGTGGTCAGGTCCACGCTCCATGGACAAACAATAACGCCGGAACAATTAGAAAAACTCAGGGGATTTGCTGATGTTGCACCAGAATGATGAAGCAAGACGCATTTCGTACTACTACATCGATCTCCGTGAAGTAACGAGTGCAGAGCGCTCCATTGATAAGCCGATGAAGCTCAACACGAGAGACAACACTTTCTATTCTGCATGCATCAATTGTCATCAACCTAGATGCCTTTACTACTACGACGACGAGTATAGCTGTGACGACTTCGAAAACCTCGCGGAGCGACAAGATGACCGCGTGTGTGCATTTGACGCAATCACGTGGGACAACGATAAACAGTCGATCGTTATTGAGTATGACTCTTGTATAGGATGTGGCTTATGCGCCAGCAGATGTCCTTTTGGGGCGCTGTACTATGAGAGTGGCAAGATGCGAGTAAATCTTGACCGCAACGACAAGCCCTTTGAAGTGGTCTATTCCGTTGAATATGCATCCAGATATCAAGAGAAATGCCTGGATGAGATAAGGGGATTACCTACTGAAAGCAAAAAAGACGATGAGACGCTAGAGCGCGTTAGATACGTTTATCAACGTTTAAGCGAGGTTAGAGCAACCCACGAGTCCGCCCTCTTGTTATGCAGAAATATGATGATTGAGGTGGGATATCACTGCGCTCTTCGAAGGACAGGTGTGTCCAGCACTCGTATGGATGCCATCTATTCCGGTAAAGATATTGCTGGCGCAATAGAAATAGAGTTTCAAAATGATTCCTTGAGCATTGCGAGAAACCTCTTGGACGATATAGCAATGATGCAAGTGCGGAACGGATTGCCGCGCTCGAAAAATATCCCATTAGCATTGTGTGCATGCATACCAAATACAAGACAGAGTTATTACCAAGTTTGTGATGACATATACAACGTACTTGGCATAAGAATTAGGACGCTGACTATTGCCGCATTGCTTCTCCTAATCTGGGAAGAAGCCAGTCTTGACCTAGATGGCGATATGTTTTGCCTTAGATTTAGGGACACTTCTATACGAAAGGATATTGAGTTGCTGCTCGGGCATAAGATTCGAGATAATGATGTTTTTGGCTTCCTGGAGCCAGTCAAATGAATTAAACCAATGAGAGGGATATGGATAATTGATTCATAGAAACAGGTAGTCTAACAAGGGTGGGATATCTAAACTACATCTCTTGAAATCAGTTGTAGGTAGGGTTCAAATTGCGAATTGCAAAACTACAAATCAGAGGTTTTTGGGCCTTGCGGTGACCTCGAAGGGAATCCTCTGCTTCCTCACGGCCTGCTTGAAGAACATGTTGATCACCTGTGTGGTACTGACGCCGAGCTCCGAGAAGAGTCTTGCCACGCCGTCCCTCGTCTGCCTATCTATGCGCACCATTACGTTGACCGTCTCCATGGGGCCTCCTTGCGGCATGGGTGCAATCTAGGCTAACTTGCACGTATATTGCACGTATTTTTGTCACTCCCACTCAATTGTTGCCAGCAGCTTGGACGTGATGTCGTAGCACACGCGGTTAGCGCTGGGAACCCTGCCCTCCATGCGGCTGGTAAGAGCTCACGCACATATCAAATTGCCCATACGGAAACCGCCTGGACTT
>NZ_CAMXYY010000120.1 GCF_947253395.1 uncultured Olegusella sp. | reverse complement strand
TACTCAATGTGATGGAGCAGAGCAATCCTGATCTTGTGCTGTCTTCCTACTATATCGATAGCTATTTCGGGCAAAGCGAATATATCTCCAAGCAATGTAGTTGCACGGAGGAGAGTTTTGATACGCAAGCAGAATTTAGGGCTGCTGCCTGGCGTTTGCTTGAAGAAGGCCAGTTGGACAATCTTTGGGGCAAACTCTTCAAACTCGATCGCGCAAAGCAGCTCGCTATTCATTTTCGCAAGCAAAACTTTGACGGACAGCGTTTTGTGTTGGATTACGTGCGTGATATTGAGCGCGTTGCCACACGGGCACAGCCTCGCTATCACCACTGTATTGAGGGCAATAATGCCTGCCGCAGTCAGTGGGAAGACAGCCTCTATCAGCAGCTTCAAGATGAACATAAGGAGCTGCTTGAACTCTACCATCACTGGGGACTAGATGGCGATCCTGCCAGTATTGAAGTTATCCAGCGACGCTATATCAAAGGCCTTCTTGGTCTTATGAGACGTCTTTGTGACTTCTCCTGCAAAATGCCGGCGGCTGAAAAGCGCAAGCTGATACGTCAGATGATTTCAGACGACGCTGTACAACTGGCTGCACGTATAGCACGACCTGCGGGACGTTTGGATTCCCTGATGCTTTCGTCTATCCGCGCACGCAACATTGCGCTGCTTATGGTGGGTGGAAGCTTTGGGTCACATCTTATGCATTACAATGCAAAATTGTCCTTACGTAAGAAAAAATAGGGCTCGATTCTATGGCGTTTAGGTGCGCTAAGTGTTGCACGGGCGTTTCCTTTTAGCTATTTTTCGCTTCTCTACACATAAAAACGTATAATGACCTCACCACGTAGGACTTTCACGCATTAAGTTGCAAGGGGGATGGGCATGGGGCCCATCCGGTCGTACGTGCGAAAGGGGTCCGGCGAAAGCCAGAGAAAAGAGGAATAGCCATGAAGTACAACAATTGCTTTATCGACACATCATCTAACAGCGATTTTGCTCCAAACAAGCACCATATGAATCGCCGTAGTTTCCTCAAGGCTTCTGGGCTCGCGACCATTACCCTGGGTGGAATGGCATTTTTAACGGCTTGTGGACCTGCTCCTGAAGGCACGAGTGGTTCGGCCGCCAGCAGCTCTGCTTCCCCAAAGCATACCTTTGGTTCTGAGGGCAAAATGCGTGTTGGTATGGAAGCCAATTATGCTCCGTATAACTGGCAGACGGATACTCCCAGTGATTACACCCTACCTATCGAAAACGTTTCGGGAGCTTATGCCGATGGGTATGACGTGCAATTTGCAAAGATTATTGCTGAAGCCATGGAGCTAGAGCCTGTTGTTGTTGCTATGAGTTTTGATGGTTTGGTTGAGGCGTGCAAAAAGGGTCAGATTGACATCATTTGCGCTGGTATGACTGCAACGCCTGAGCGCGCTGAATCAGTTGATTTTTCTGATCCGTACCTTGAGGACACAGTTGCTGTTATCACCAAGAAGAACTCAAAGTTTGCTGGCGCTACCAGTCTTAAGGATTTATCAGGCGCTACGATAGTGGGGCAAAAGAGCACATTCTACGACGAGGCAATTGACCAAATTCCCGATGTGAATCATGTAGACGGTCTCGAGTATGCTCCCGATGTCGTAGCGCAGCTACAAAACGATCAGGTTGAGGCCATTACCTATTCGGGTGCGAGCGCCTCCAAACTCCTTGAGACATATACAGATTTTGTTGTCTGCAAGCTTGAGGATGGCTTTACTGGAGACTATAAGTCCAATAACGACAACGCTGCTATTGCCAAGGGCCAAGATGATGTCCTAAAGAAGATCAATGCTGCTATTGCCGACGTTCCTGTCAAGGAGCGCGACGAAATGTGGACTGCTTGCAACGAGCGTATGCCTCAGTAACGCTCTAGCGTCCCTCGCTTGCTTATATACATTCTTCGGAAGGATACATCCAGATGGATGACTCACACACGCAGGGCCGTTTTAAGCGGTTGTGCCAGTTTGTGCAGACCGACCATCGCTATGTGGTGTTGGCCACGAGCTTCATCGCGCTAATCGGTCTTTGGTTTTCAATGCAGCCTCGCTCGAGAATGAGTTTTTTGGCGCCCGTATATGCGCTTGAACTGCTTATGTACTATCTGCTGTTAGCATGGCTGATTTTTGCTGCGGCAGCGTTGCTGTTCAAGCTTGCAATGTGGCACAACTATGCCGAGCGCTCGCCTTTTGTACGTAAGCCTTTGGTGTGCGTGGAGCGTTATGCTTCCTATGTGGTGACTATCATTGCGGCTGTGCTCTTTGTAGACCGTGCAGTTATGGGAGTGGTGTCTTCAGCGCTAACCGCTATTGGGGCTGACAAGATTCCACATGGTGGTTTGGAAGCAGCGCTGTACATGCTCTATGAGGGGCGTGCGCTGTTCCGTACGGGTATCCTTACCACGGTTGAGTTGGCCGTTTTTGGCACAGTTATTGCGTTTTTCTTAGCACTGTTGATGGCAACACTGCGTTTGCTCAAGATTGACCGCGCAGATAATGATTTGGTTCGTTTCTTTAAGGTCGTAGGATCGGGATTTGCCAAATTTTACTCAACCGTTGTACGCGGTACGCCCATGATGGTACAGGCGCTGATTATCTATAATGCGGGCTTTGCCTTGCTGTTGGGCACGGGTATGAGTTCGGGACAGATTCGCCTGGTGTGGTCAACGTTTATCGCTGGTCTGGTAACGGTGTCTCTCAACTCCACCGCCTACATGATGGAGGTGTTGCGCGGTGGTATCGAGTCGGTTGATATAGGCCAGACCGAGGCTGCGCGTTCGCTCGGCCTTTCTCAGTGGCAAACTTTGTTGCGTGTGGTGTTTCCTCAGGGTATTAAGTTTGCTATCCCAGGCCTTTCTAACGAGCTCGTTATCAATATCAAAGACTCGTCAGTGCTGTCTGTTATTGGTGTGGTCGAGCTGATGTATGAGTCGCGTGCTATGGCTGGTATTTATTACAAGAATATCGAGGTTTATATGGTTGCCGCAGCGTTCTATCTGATTTTGACGGCACTGGCAACGTATTTGCTCAATAGGCTTTCCAGGTATTTGGATGCACCTAGGTTGGAGCAAACCTCCGACTCCATTCACGCCGCGGTTGCCGCGGACAAGCAGTAAGGAGTAGCGATGACTATCAATACTCAAACCATCCGTGAGTCGGATACTGCTGAAGAGCCCCTGGTGCGCATTGAGGGTCTGCGCAAGTGTTTTGGCAATCATGAGGTGCTCAAAGATATCAATCTAACGGTTAACAGAGGCGAAGTTGTTACCATTATCGGCGCATCTGGTTCGGGCAAATCAACTTTGCTGCGTTGTATCAACTTGCTTGAGACGCCCGATGCAGGTCATGTGTGGTTTCATGGCAGCGATCTTGCGGCCGAGCACGTGGATGTCAACAGACTGCGCCAAAACATCGGCATGGTATTTCAAAGCTTTAACTTGTTTAACAATATGAATGTGTTGGGAAATTGTACGCTGGCGCCAGTTTTGCTTAAAAAAGCGACAAAAGCGGAGGCAGAAAAGGCGGCGCTGCAGCGATTGGATGAGGTTGGACTCAAGGATTTTGCAGGAGCTGCGGTAAACACGCTTTCGGGTGGACAAAAACAGCGTGTTGCGATTGCGCGAGCGCTCTGTATGGAGCCTGAACTCATGCTTTTTGATGAACCGACAAGCGCACTGGATCCTGAGATTGTTGGTGAGGTTCTCGAGATTATGCATCGTCTTGCCGAGCAGGGCATGACCATGGTGGTTGTGACCCATGAGATGGGCTTTGCCAAAAACGTCTCTCATAAAGTTGTCTTTATGGATGAGGGGATTATTGCCGAGGAAGGCCATCCCAAGGATATGTTTACCCATCCCCAATATGAGCGTACGCGTACTTTTTTGTCTCGCTATTTGGAAGATACGAGCGCCGAATAAGAAGGGCGCAAGCCAAGAGATAGGCTTTGGTTTTGGTCGGATACTTTGTATCAGACGGTCTTATTTTACGTTTTGTTTTGACAGCTCTTGGGTGAAGTGCTGGTAACGTACAATTTCTTGCGCACTTTGACAGCAGCATAGTCTAGATATCAAAA
>NZ_CAMXYY010000119.1 GCF_947253395.1 uncultured Olegusella sp. | reverse complement strand
AGATTAGAATAACGGTCTCGTGGGCTCGGAGATGTGTATAAGAGACAGCAGATAAGATGAGTGGGACTCGGCAGTTCTACGTGTTCGAGAGCCATAGTTTCAAACTCAGGACTTTCTGCATGGTATGCATCCGGAGTTTCTAGTGTGCCCGTGCGCCCCCGGAGAAACAGACGAGACCACCATTCATCAGGAATATTTTTATAAGGAAGTGCAACAAATTCAGCCTGCGGGTTGAGTTGTTCTACCAACTGATGAATTGCATCTGCGTCAGATGTTGCTCCAAGCTTGGATACGATTACCGTTGCAGCATGCATGATTTGATCATCAAATATTTGCTGCGCATGCTGTCGTTGTTGGACCCATGAAAGTGCATCTACCACTACAACGGGCGCTAGCTGCGAAATGCGCTCCCACTCTACCTGTGAGAGATTGTCCAGAACGTTTCCCAAGCGAGCAACTCCCGTGGGCTCCACGATGAGATATTCAGGATCTAAGGTATTTGAAATAGTAAGCACCGAACTTGCAAAGTCTTGCTTGCCCGAGCAACAAATACAGTTTTCAACGGACTCCCATACCTGTAAATCAGAGTCAGCTCGTAGGCGTCGGGCATCAATATCTGCTTCGCCATACTCATTCTCGTAGATAACGGCGTCTTTGCCAGTTCGGCGCAATAATTCCTGAATAAAGGTAGTTTTACCTGCGCCAAGACAACCAGAAACTACGAGAATCTTCACAGCACGCTCCTTGCTTAATCTACTGTGCTAGTAGATGAAAAAAGGCCGCCGCGTAGGGCGGCGGCCTCAGTCATACAAGCGTTACAGAACTTAGTCGATGACAACAACAGGCTTGATGAGATCTGCTGGCTTGTCCCTCATGAGGAACAGTGCCTCCTCGAGGTGTTCCCAACCGTGGAAGACGTGGGTGCACTCAGGATGCAGGTCAAGACGGCCAGCGGTGACAAGGCTGGAGAGCTTCTCCATGCGCAGGCGTCCGCCAGGCATGAGTCCGCCGCGGATGTCCTTGTGACCCATGCCAACACCCCACTCGACGCGCGGGATGTTGATGTAGTCGCCCGAGCCGAGGTAGTTGACGTTGCCGATCTTTCCACCAGGCTTGAGAGCCTTGACGGCGGGCTCGAAAGTTTCGACGGTGCCGCCGGCGATGCAGACGCGGTCCACGCCCTTGCCGCCGGTAATCTCCATGACCTGCTCATCGATGGGGCCGTCCTTGTATGAGATGAAGTCCGTTGCGCCATAGCCCTTGGCGGCCTCGATGCATACGGGGCGGGTGCCGACGGCGATGATGCGTGAGGCGCCACGCAGGGCTGCGCCCGCGACGCTCATGAGACCCACGGGGCCAATGCCGATGACCAGGACGGTATCACCCAGCTGGACGTCAGCAAGCTCGACGGCGTGGAAACCAGTAGGTACCATGTCGGACAGGATGCAGGCATCAGCGGGGTCCATGCCCTCGGGCATGAGGGCGAGGTTGCCGTCAGCATCGTTTACGTGGAAGTACTCGGAGAACACGCCATCCTTGAAGTTGGAGAACTTCCAGCCAGCAAGCATGCCGCCAGAGTGCATGGAGTAGCCAGCCTGTGCTTCAAGAGAGTTCCAGTCAGGAGTAATAGCGGGGATGAGGACACGGTCGCCGGGCTTGAAGTCCTTGACCTCGGAGCCCACCTCAACAACCTCGCCGGAGGCCTCATGGCCCAAAATCATGTTGTGGCGGTCGCCGATGGCGCCTTCCCAGAGTGTGTGGACGTCTGAGGTGCAGATGGCGACAGCGAGCGGCTTGACAATGGCATCGAGCGGACCGCAAGCAGGCGTATCCTTCTCAATCCAGCCAGACTCGCCAATCCTGAGCATTGCATAACCCTTCATGGTTCCTCCCTTTTGTTAAAACACACCTACCATTTACGTGTGCAAAGCCATACTTTTAAGCATAGCAATTCGCTTGGATTTTATCGTATTCATTAGTGGTCTGAACAGACCCCAGTTTCATTAATCTTTTGATAATTACAATACTATATAACGAAAAAAATCATAAATATATGCATAAAATAAGCATATTACCAAGTAAACAATCCTATAAGCAAAGTGTGTTTTGACGTTATGTCATCATGAGCAGCATAAATAACTCGTCCTGAGCAATCTCAAAATAAGCCTAATCGATATTCAGAAAAAAGACTAATAGATAGTCCGATTTGTTCTAAAGTAAATTGGCGGTATCTCGAGCAAGGGCGAGATTGCCAAGATGCAGAAAATTGTCGAGGAAGATAACATCGATGCTGTGGTTGCTGTTGGTGGAGGCTCTGCTGTTGATACTGCAAAGGCTACCGCATATTACTCAGGCAAGAAGGTTGTTATCATCCCAACCGTAGCTGCTACCGATGCCCCTTGCACTGGCCTGTCTGTCATCTACAACGACGACGGCAGCTTTGACAAGTATCTCTTCTATCCTGAAAATCCCGCAGCAGTTATGGTTGATACGCAAGTTATCGCTAACGCTCCGGTGAAGTTCCTCATTGCAGGTATGGGAGATGCTCTGGGAACCTACTTTGAGGGTCGTGCTTCCATCCGCACTGAGTCTACAAGCCTTGAGGGCACCGGCATTACTCGCGCTGGTCTGGCTATTGCCGAGCTATGCTATGAGACTCTGCGTGATTACAGTTCTCAGGCAATCACTGCTTGCGAGAATCATGTTGTGACCCCTGCATTTGAGAACATCGTTGAGGCTTGCGTCTATCTTTCTGGGGTCGGTGCCGACAACGTCAACTGCGCTGCAGCTCACTCTTTCTATAACGGTCTGACTTCGCTGGGTGGTCATAGCGCATCACATGGTGCTTGTGTTGCCTTTGGTACGCTTGTGCAGTTGGTGCTTGAGGGTGCAGCACAAGAAGAGTTTGAGGATGTTCAGGGTTACTGCCTTGAGGTTGGTCTTCCTACTACCCTGGCCGAGTTGGGTATTACCACCGATGAGCAGATTAAGCAAATTGCTCAGGCTGCTTGCGTTCCTGGTGAGACTATTCATAACCTCGCTGGTGATGTTACCCCCGATGAGCTCTACGCAGCTATTGTTGCTACCGATGCTATGGGCAAGAAGGTTGCAAAGTAACGCGTTAGGGTGTTTCGGATAACTTTTCTTCAAGGTTTCTTGTGTAAGTAATTGTTTTGATGCAGTTTTCTTACGAGATAAACCAGATTTTGAAAATGTTTTGTTCTGAAATCGTTGCAACCTCAGGTTGCAACGATTTTCTCATACACCCATCTAGCACTTGCTTTAAGAGAATCTGCAGCTAAAGACTGTGTGTTGCAACCTCAGGTTGCAACACATTTGCTGTTTATAGTTTCATTGAGATTACGCGGTACACCGGGAGGGTTACGTAGCTTGCTTGTTGTAAGCAAACAAAAAAGAAACGCCTACAAAAGTCGCTTGACAAGAAACCAAAGTGATATCACAATGAGTTCACCACATGCGTGATTTGGCTCCGCATGTGCGGCAATACCGTTGAGCTATGAGTTGCTCTAGCCATTTTCTGGCGCCTTTTGAAAGGGATGTCATTATGAGCAAAGAAAAAGTATTACACGTCGCTTCTGGTTGGGGCATGCTTGCAGTAGTTTTGCTGATGTTTGCTGGCTCCATTGCCTGTTTTGTGCTGAGTCTCATAAGCATGATTCAAGCAGACGAAAGTGCACTTCCCGTGCCAGCTCTAGCAGTGCTTGGCCTCATTGTGAGTGTGCTTATTTTTATTGTTGCCATCATCGTTTCCAATGGTTTCTTTTCTTTGCAGCCAGGCCAAGCACGCATTTGCGTACTTTTTGGTCAATACCAAGGCACCGTACGCGATGAAGGCTTGCGCTGGGCAAATCCTTTTTTCTCTAAGAATTTGGGTGCTGTTTTAGGGAAGTCTTCATCAAGTCTCAAAGTGGGTGAGGAAGGCGTATCTTTTGATACGAGCAAGCCCACATCAGCGACCATTTCTCTGCGTGCCCGCACTCATGACGGTGAGCGTATCAAGGTTAACGACAAAATGGGCAATCCTATCGAGATTGCAACGGTTGTTGTATGGCATGTAGCCGATACGGCAAAGGCTGCCTTTGACGTTGATAACTACGAGAGTTATGTGTCGATGCAGAC
>NZ_CAMXYY010000118.1 GCF_947253395.1 uncultured Olegusella sp. | reverse complement strand
AGCTTTGGCAATCTTCTTGTGAACAATCCCGCAACGAGCAAAGTGTCGCGCTATACCGTGGAAGAGAGTTCAGTTCCCGCGGGATACGTGGCATCGTGCGTGTATGAGACCAAAGATGGCCACCTCGTGGCAACCATCACCAACACACGCATCCATGGCACCATTCAGGTGACCAAGGTGGACGCAGCCGATGGCGACAAACTGCTGCCGGGCGTGACCTTCCAGCTCAGGCAGGATGACGCCGTGGTACGTGAGGGTGTGACGGACGCAAACGGAAAAGTCGAGTTTGCTGACGTGCCCTATGGCAGCTATCAGGTTGTGGAGACGGCGGCGCCAGAGGGATATGTGCTTGATCAGACGCCCCATGCGGTAAGTATTGCCACCGAGGGACAGGTTGTCGCTCTGACGGTGGGCAACGAGGGTATCAAGGGGTCGCTGTCCGTGACGAAGGTCGATGCCTCCGATGAGAGCAAACTTCTGGCGAAAGCCGAGTTCTCCCTCATGAAGGAAGATGAGGTCGTGGCGAGCGGCACCACGGGGGAGGATGGCACGTTCACGCTTGGCGACATCCCCTATGGCGACTACACACTCATCGAGACCAAGGCTCCCGAGGGCTATGTGCTTGATGCCACGCCCATGCCAGTCCAGATTCGTGAGCATGGCGCTACTATTGCGCTTACCGTGAAGGACCGTATGGTCAAGGGGTCTATCGTGGTTTCGAAAGTGGATGCGGCCAACGCCTCCAAACTCCTTGCTGGCGCGACATTCCAGGTCAAGCAAAACGGCAAGGTTATTGCTGAAGGCATGACGGGGCAAGACGGGACCGTCATGTTTGAGGGGCTTGCCTATGGCGACTACGAGGTTGTGGAGACGGCGGCACCGAAGGGCTATGAACTTAACTCCGATCCAGTGGAAGTCCAGATTCGTGAGGACGGCAAGGTAGTGGAGCTGACCGTTAAGGACAGCGCCAAGCCGTCTCCCAAGGCGGCGACCCCTCAGACGGGAGATGCTGCTTTGAGCCTGACGAGCCTCGTTGCCTCAGGCGCACTTGCGCTCGCGGCGGGCCTTCTCTTCCGCCGGCGCCGTGTGAGCAATCAGGAATAGTGTGATACGCGTGCCTTGCATTCGCAATGGCACGCCTTGGCACTCACGTTGTGTGAGTGTGTAACGGATAAGAGGCGACAGGGCCACCCATTACGGGTGGCCCTGTCCGTTGTATAGTGCACGTTAGTGTGCACTCGACCAAGCTTGCAACAAAATTACAATAATGAAAGCATGGTTGCTAAACATGATGAGTAAGGTCTGCACTTTCGAACCGTTAGGGTAACAGCAAAAAAGAGATATGAGTATGCTGACTGATTCTGAAAAGATGCGAAATATCAAAACTGTCCGCATAAGGCGAGCCCTGCTTGTCGCTAGTGCTTGCTGGCTAGCCATATGCGCTCTGCTGCTGGTAGTTGAGCAGCTGACAGGATTGACATTGCTCATCAAGCTGGGCATATATCTCAGACAAACCGATCTCTACTTTCTTATGGGATCAATTTGTGTTGCTTGGATAATTTGGGGGCTCATTTGTGCTTGGAGACGTGCGATACGCAAAGTATCGAAGTTTGCCATTGTGCTTGCGTGGGTCATGGTGATCCTAGGCAGCCTCGTTGGGATGTTTGCAGAGCTGTTTGAGCGGGCAGGTTCTTCTTATTATGAGTTTTCATCACCTAACGGCAAGCATACCTTGGTCGCTGAAGAATCAACTTTTTTGCTCGGTGGCTCGATGAACTTTTATGAGCGTAATAATTTATTATTTATAGGGCGTCAGTTTGCCAGTATTCCCATAGACGTTAGCTCTAGCGGAAGTTATAGCGTGTACTGGCAGAATGATGTGGTGACATTTGTTGGTTGTACCTATGACCATGCCCATCAGCGTGTGGTAAGCATCGATTTTGATAGTGGCAAGCAGCTTGAAAATTATGAGTTTTCATCCGTTGGTTCGAGTGTTGACATACAAGGTACAGACGAAAACATACAAGGCACAGACGATAATCTGGCGCAGCAGAACAATCAAATTACTAAGGGTTTAGTGGCTATAGCCCATCATTATGGGAGTGGCAAAGCTGAAGAAAAAGATATTACTTATACCGCAAAAGGCGTCCCAAAGCTGGTACTCAACAAGGATGCAAAGCAAATTACCTATGTGCTGTATGACCGCGAATCCGCTAATGAGAAATGCGTTTTGTATGTTGTCTATAAAGAAGAACTCGCAGCCAGCGATGCTGAACCCCAAATTGTCGACATGCTTGCATATGAATACTCGACCGAAAAGGTAATCAGCTCGGGAAAACGTGATTGGGCCGATGCAGGCTCTTTGGCGTATTGCACAGCAATAGGGGAGTAGTACTTCTCCCGTATTGATTGAGACATCAAATAAATTCCGAAAACTTAAAAACAGTATCGATGCGAATAACATAGACAGCTATTTTGCTGACTTTAAGACACAGTCATGCTTGCCATGTTGACTTGGTGAACAAAAAAGTTATTGACAAACGATAACTTACTCTCTAGGATAATTATCGTTAAACATTAACAAATGAGTGTTTAACATCTAATTTGTATCTAAAGAGAAGTGAAAGCGAGTCATCATGCAAGAGTCTGAAAACATCTCACAGCTCAAGAGGATGTGTAACACCCTCGCCATCATTGCAAGAATCCTGCAGCTTTTCACAATCGCTGTGCTTGCCCTCTTCTTGCTGGGAATGTTTGCGTATGCAGTACTTCATGCGGAGATTTTTACTACTCCGTTTTTAGGCAGGATGAATGTGCTGGGATTTAGCGTTAAAACACAAGACGTTCTGATGTCTGGTATTGGTATTTTTGCACTCACCATTTTTGGCATGGTGGCACTAGGCCTGGTTATTGCATTTTTTACTTTGCTCCAGAGCACCTTTGCGCAGGTAGCCCAAAGTTACTCGCCATTCACTGAGGGTGTTCGCAAAAAACTGCTGGCGTTGGCAATCGTTGCCGTAGTGCTTGCTTTGCTTGCCGGAAATTTGCTCTCAGCTATTTTTGAGACAATTACCTTCGTGGCCTTCTTCCTCATGTTTGACTATGCCTGTGAACTGCAGCTTCAGTCGGATGAAACGCTGTAGGAGGTACCGATGGGAAAGATTGTGCTTAGGCTTGATCGCGTTATGGCAGATCGGAAGATATCGCTTAAAGATTTATCCGAAAGAGTCGGAATTACCAATGTAAACCTATCAAAGTTAAAAAATGGACATATTAGCGCGGTGCGATTTAGCACCTTGGGGGCGCTGTGCGAAGAGTTGCAGTGTCAGCCAGGCGACATATTGGAATATGAGTCTGATGATGAGGGAGGCAACGAATGATGTCCAATAGCCAGCAGAGCAAAGGGATTATTGCTGTATTCATTTTTTATCTGGTACTTCTTTCTTGGGTAGTGCTGTTTAAAATGCAGTTCTCGCTTGCAGACCTCAGTACCACGCGTCAGATCAATCTGATTCCTTTTTATTATGATGAGGAAACCTCAGGTCATGTACGTGAGATTATTGACAATGTTTTGATTTTTATCCCCTTTGGCATATATATGCGCATGGCATTTCGCAAGCTCCCTGTTGGAACAACTATCTTGATCATTGCTCTTACCAGCCTTGTGTTTGAGACTCTGCAGTTTGTACTGAGCATTGGAGCCTCGGATGTGACAGATATTATTGCTAATACGATGGGCGCTGCGTTTGGAATTGCGTTGTATGCCCTCTTGGCGCGCATAGCAAAAAGTAGCGCTGTACGGGACAAGATAAGTGTGTTGGACAAAATAATCGTCCTTGTATCAGCGGTTCTCATGATTTTGGCAGTAGCTGGGGTAGCGTTTTTGCTCTATGTAAATCAGTAAGCTTGGCATCCAACAGCACGAGTAGGAAGAGTGGCCTGTTATTCTCCTCATGCTCCGTAGAAGCAGTGGCAATCATTCACCCAAAAGAAAAGCGTTTTTGTGGCCAGCGTATTATTGCTCGGATGCTAGCTTATGTTGTTCTATTTTTTTGCTAACCAGTTCGATAGCCATTGGAGCCATCGATAAGACTTGGAATGGGTTTTCTTACTTTTGATTTTTCGCTTGTCTTGCGGCTGTCTCTTATACACATCTGACGCTGCCGACGAAACCTTATGGGTGT
>NZ_CAMXYY010000117.1 GCF_947253395.1 uncultured Olegusella sp. | reverse complement strand
GATAGTCAACGTTTGGGGATGCTCAAGCTCTATCGAGTTGATTCGTTCCATCAGTTTGGAGCTTATATTTGGCCTGAGCTCCAATCGTATTTATTTGCTTCCGCAAAAATGACTGTGGGTATGAGCTGGAAGGCAGGAGTTGCAGCAGAGCTTATTGGTAGTCCCGCAGGGAGTATAGGCGAACACATTTATCAGGCAAAAATAGTGCTTGAGACAGCTGATGTGTTTGCCTGGACCATAGTTATTGTGCTACTTGCATATATCTGCGAGCAGGTGTTTTTATATTTCCTTTTACACTCAGCTGATGTTGGTACTGCTTGGGCTATAAGGACAGCCGCGAAAAAGCAACAAGCCGCTCCTATCTCAAAAAAGCTCGTTATTACATCACTAAGCTGTTCACGCGGAGAAAAGCAGCTTTTTGAGGGTTTTACACAGAGTTTTGCGGCGGGTTCCAAGACATGTCTTATGGCTGCTACAGGTACGGGCAAGACTACGCTCTTGCATATTATTGCAGGAATAGAGCGCGCTGATAGGGGAGAGCTTGAGCATGAGGGGCATGTTTCTCTTGCCTATCAGAAAACCTGTTTGCTCGAACAACTCAGTGCTTTAGATAACATAGTGCTTGCTACAGGTCTGCCTTTTACAGAAACAGAAAAGCTGCTTTGCGAGATTCTTCCTATAGAGTTGCTTTCTCGGCCTGTCTGCCAGCTTTCTGGTGGTGAACGTCGCTGTGTTGAGCTGGTGCGCGCACTTGCCGCACCAAGTACTCTTGTTTTGCTTGATGAACCCTTTGCTTCGCTGGATGAAACAACTCATCGTCGGAGCGCTGAGTTCATTTTGCGTCATTTAGCTGGGCGCACTCTTATTGTTGCGACGCACGATGTTGGCGATGCAACCCTTCTGGGGGCCTCTATTCTTTTACTTGATATTGATAGTGATGTCTGAGGGTATAAGAGGAGCTTCTCTTCTTGCTCATACAAGGAAGAACCCACCTGTTGGCTATCATGTTCAAACCGATGGACTCAATCGAAAGGGGGCTTTTGATACAGCCCCCTTCGTGTGTAGCACACAGCAAAATTGATGCGAACTTACGCCATTTGCTGAGCTTGGACGGCGGTAATAGCAACAACACCAATGATATCCTCAGCACTGCAGCCACGGGATAGGTCATTGACAGGCCTAGCAATGCCCTGCAGGATGGGACCGTAGGCCTCGGCCTTGCCCAGACGCTGTACCAGCTTGTAACCAATGTTGCCCGACTGTAAGTCGGGGAAGATAAGGACGTTCGCCTTGCCTGCGACAGTCGAGCCAGGAGCTTTAATGTCTGCTACAGACTGTACCAACGCTGCGTCAAGTTGGAGTTCGCCATCGGCTGCAAGTTCAGGAGCCTTTTCGTTGAGAAGCTTAATGGCCTCTCGTACCTTGTCAGCAGAAGCGCCCTTGGCAGAGCCCTTGGTGGAGTAGGAAAGCAGTGCAAGCTTGGGCTCACCGCTCATGAATGCTTTCCAACTGGCGGCAGAAGAGATAGCAATCTCAGAAAGTTGGTCGGCATCGGGATCAATGTTGAGACCAATATCAGAGAAGATAAAATTACCCTCTTGTCCGAACTTGCAATCAGGCACACACACAACCATAAAGCCCGAGACCAACTTGGTACCAGGAGCGGTCTTCAGGATTTGTAGAGCAGGACGCAGGGTGTTTGCGGTGGAATGACAAGCGCCAGAAACCAAGCCGTCAGCATCACCCATCTTGACCATCATGGTGCCAAAATAGGTAGCATCTTTGACCTGCTCACGAGCCTGCTCAATGGTGACACCCTTTTTAGCACGGAGTTCGGCAAACTTTTGTGCATAAGCCTCTGCATGCTCATCAGAGACAGGATCTATAACAACAGCGCCAGGAACATCAATTTCTGCAGGATTGCCGAGAATGACCAGATTGGCTAGGTCTTCAGCAACAATTTGTTTTGCTGCCTCAAGGGTACGCGGATCTTCACCTTCTGGGAGCACAATGGTTTTTTTATTAGCTGCAGCAGCTGCTTTCATGCGCGCAAGGAAGTCACTCATGCATTACTCCTTTTTCTTTGTGAGAAAATTTCTCAGCTTATGGGACATCGCTTGGTCATTTGATGCCTTTCTAGGTCATTATAGAGGCCTTGGCGTCATGCGTGGTAAACTCTCGAATAATGTTGAATCAGACAGTTTGGCACCGCTGTGCCATATATAGTGATTTCTTAGGAAAAATCACTAGAGAAGCGCGGGGAGTTTGCCTGCGCAGGAGGATGACATGAGCATACAGATGGGCCTACCCGCCAGCTTTAATGGCAGCATGTATGATGCAATCATTGTCGGCGCAGGGTATGCGGGCGCCGTGTGTGCACGCCGACTTGCTGAGCAATCTGGCTTTAAGGTGGCCGTGCTAGAGCGCCGTCCGCACATTGCAGGTAATGCCTATGACCGCTTTGATGAGGCCGGTGTACTTATTCATGAGTACGGTCCTCACATTTTTCACACCAACGACGAACGAGGTTTCGATTTTCTGTCGCGCTTTACCGACTGGACCAATTATCAGCACAAGGTACTTGCCAATATTCATGGCACTCTCATGCCTGTGCCTTTCAATCACAAGTCTTTAAAGCTTGCCTTTGGCGAGGAGAAAGGTGAGCACCTCTACCAAAAGCTCGTGGCTAGCTTTGGCGAAAACAAAAAGGTCCCCATTATGCAACTTCGAGAGGCAAATGATCCCGAGCTGTCTGAGGTTGCAGATTATGTTTACGAGAACGTCTTTTTGTACTACACAATGAAGCAATGGGGCAAAACTCCTGCCGAGATCGACCCTGCTATTACTGGCCGTGTCCCTGTTTTTGTGGGTGACGATGATCGTTACTTCCCGACTGCCACCTATCAAGGTGAGCCTGTTGACGGCTATACTGCCCTTTTTGAGCGTATGCTTGACCACGATCTCATCGAGGTATATCTCAACGTCGATGCGCGCGATGTACTCTCTGTGTCCGAGACACGCGTACAAGTTTGTGGTGTTCCCTATGGTGGCGAGGTTATCTACACGGGCCCTCTTGACGAGCTTTTCAATATGGATTTAGGCCCTCTTCCGTATCGCTCTCTCGATATGCGTTTTGAGACCCTTGATATCGATCAGTTCCAGCCTGTAGGTACTGTTAACTACACCACAAGCGAAGACTTTACGCGCATTACTGAGTTTAAAAATCTTACTGGTCAGGTGCTACCTGGCAAGACAACCATCATGCGTGAATATCCCATGCCTTATGAGCCAGGTGGCAATCAGACACCGTACTACGCTATTCTTGAGGAGCAAAACATCGAGCTCTACAAGGCTTACCGCGCAAGAGTTGAGGGTCTGCTTAACTTCCATGTGGTTGGTCGCCTAGCGGAGTATCGCTACTATGATATGGACGGTGTTGTGAGCTCTGCTTTGGCACTTTCGGACGAGATTATTAAGGCAAATCACTAAGGTAAGAAGGCCCTCAACTAAGGCCTTTTATGAGCGAGAATAGGTTTTATTGCATGCAAAAGACCATCAGTTTTGGCATTCCGTGTTACAACTCCTCCGAGTACATGGATCACTGTATCAGTTCAATCCTCGAGGGCTCTGGATATGCCGATGACGTTGAGGTCATCGTTGTTGATGACGGTTCGACCAAAGATGATACTTTCTCCAAGGCTCAGGATTGGGAGCGCCGTTATCCCAATCTTGTAAAAGCTGTTCACCAAGAAAATGGTGGCCATGGCATAGCTGTTCTTAAGGGCTTAAGCAACGCAACGGGCGTGTACTACAAGGTTGTCGACTCTGACGACTGGCTGGATGGCGATGCCTTGCAGGCCCTGCTTGCTAAGCTTCGTCATTTCATTGAGTTTAATACTCGTGTAGACCTTGTTATTAGCAATTACGTCTATGAGCACGTTGAGGATGGCAAGCAGATCGTTATTGACTACCATCGTGCTGTGCCTCGTGGAAAGATTTTTACCTGGGACAAGATTGGCCATTTTAATATGTCCCAGAATCTGCTGATGCACTCTTTGTGCTATCGCACCGATATTCTGCGTGACGGTGGCGTACCTATGCCTGCTCATACCTTTTATGTGGACAATATCTATGCTTATGTACCCCTACCTCGCTGCAAGACGCTTTATTACCTTGATGTTGACCTCTATCGCTACTTTATTG
>NZ_CAMXYY010000116.1 GCF_947253395.1 uncultured Olegusella sp. | reverse complement strand
AGGAAAGACCGCCCCATCGCGCGCTCGCGCCTCAAGCACAGCAATACGCTCTGCCAAAGACTCAAGTGTCAAGTCGCTTTCAGGACGAGCGCAGCGCGTAAAAGCCAATTCAAGCGTCAAGCGCGGGTTGCGTGCGGTACGCATCTCCCCCATCGTCTCACTCAAAATGCCCAAAATTCGAGCTACGCGATCTGCAGAGCCAAAAGCAGCAGCCTCTTCACTCAACTCTCCAAGTTCTTCTTGGTTGGAATACACAACATTTGCCTGGGGGCCAACAGCTGCAATCACATACACATCACGCAGGTGCGCTGCCCACTCACGGGTAAACTGAAGTAGATCTTGGCCTTCGTCAACCAAAGTGCCAACTTCAGAAAAAAGTTGAACTACATCACGTGCCGCAAGTGCCTTTGTCATGCCCGTAAGTATTGCCGAGCCAACTTCGCCCAGCAAGCTCGACGCCATCTCAAAACTCACTAAACCGGCACCAAAAACCGATAGCTGCTCCAACGAGGAGAGCGCATCACGCATGCCACCGTGCGCATGACGAGCAACCAATTCAAGTGCTGCGGGCTCGTAACTAAAATTCTCCTGCTCACAGACATACGCAAGTCGCTGCTGCAACTCCGCATTGCTTATCGAACGAAAATCAAAGCGTTGCACACGCGATAAAATCGTCGCTGGCACCTTTTGCGGATCGGTGGTGCAGAGCACAAAAGTCACGTGCGTTGGAGGCTCTTCAAGAGTCTTGAGCAGCGCATTAAAGGCTGCTGTCGTCAGCATATGAACCTCGTCGATGATATACACCTTGTGACGCCCACTCACAGGAGCAAAACTGACGTTATTGATAATCTCTTCGCGCACATTATCAACGCCTGTGCGTGATGCCGCATCAAGCTCGTAGACATCGGGATGCTCTCCCGCTGCAATAAGCTGGCATTGCTCACAAGTGCCATCAGGCAACTGACCTACCCCACGCTCGCACATCAAAGCTTTTGCCAGCAAGCGTGCCATGGTTGTCTTGCCCGTTCCCCGCGGCCCACAAAACAAATAAGCATGGCTGGTGCGGCCTTCAACAATTGCATGTTCCAACGTAGAAACCACATGTTGTTGTCCAACAACATCTTCAAATGTCTGGGGACGATATTTGCGATAGAGCGACTCCATGCTTCCTCCGTACAGGTTGGGTGAATACTAAGTATACCCACCGACCTAGGCTACAGAGTACCCAGAGTCAAACGAAAAATTTATAAGCAGAGCATCTCAGTGCCTAGTGCGATAACAACAGCTTAGTTCCAATCACGGTACGAATGGAAAAATGCCCGGGTTTCAGGATCGCTGGGATTGTCCATAACATCATGAGGTGTACCGTTTTCGGCCACCTTGCCACGGCGAAGCAAAACAATGCGATCAGCCGCGCGATGAGCAAAGCCCATCTCATGTGTTGCCATCAAAATCGTAGCACCTTGATTTTTGAGCTCCTCAACCATTTCGAGCACTTCACCAACGAGCAACGGGTCAAGAGCAGAGGTAATCTCATCTAGTAGCAGTAGTTCGGGCTCCATCATAAGCGCACGTGCAATGGCTACACGCTGTTGTTGACCACCAGAAAGGCGATCGGGAAATTCGTGAGACTTGACATCCATGCCAATGCGCTTGAGCAGTTCCATCGCGCGCTCCTCGGCACGTGCTCGATTCCAACCAAACACTTTACGGGCAGCCAGAGTGACATTGTCAATAACGCGCATGTGAGGGAAGAGATTGAATTGCTGGAAGACCACACCTATGCGCGCGCGGGTTTTATCTTGATCTATGCGGGGATCGGTAATGTCGGTATCTCCCAGCCAAATTTGCCCATCATTGACCTGCTCGAGGAGGTTGACGCACTTCATCAAGGTTGATTTGCCCGAACCCGAAGGTCCCAACACTGCTACTGTCTCGTGTTTGCGTACATCAAAAGAAATATGATTGAGCACAACATTATCGCCAAAGCGCTTGACCACACCGTCAATACGCAGGACTGGCTCACCCACCACTCGCTGTTCGCGCTTGCTATTGTCTGCACGAGCAATCAAATCTGCCACAAAAGCTCCCCTATACCATGCCAGACGTCTGCTCACGCTTGCGCAGGCGCGCGGTGTACCAGTCGTTAAGAATAATAAACGGTATGCTCATGAGGATAAAAAGCAAGCTTGCAACCACATAAGGCGTGTAGTTAAACGAGCGTGACACCGCAATCTGTGCTGCACGAACTGCGTCAACCGCACCCAAGGTCGAAATCAAGCCCACATCTTTTTGCATAGAGATAAAGTCATTCATCAGTGCAGGTGCAATCTTGCGTAGTGCCTGCGGGATGATAACAAGGCGCACTGTTTGGCCCGACGTCAACCCCAACGATCGGGCAGAGGCACGCTGTGATGGGTGCACATCTTCAAAGCCTGCGCGCAATACCTCGGCAATATAGGCGGAGTAACTCAAAATAACTGCAACGGTACCTAGTATCGCTGAGTGCATGCGCCCAAAAAGTCCGAGGCCAGGAATACCAAAGCCAATCAGATACAGCACCACCAGCATAGGAATGCCACGCATAATCGTTGTATAGGCACGCACCAGCACACGCAAAGGGAAAAGTACGGGCGATTTGGAAATGCGCACAACTGCCAATAAGGTACCAAGCACTGCTGTGCCGGCAAGAGCATAAACTAGCACGCGCATATTGAGCCACAAGCCATCAAGCACCTTGGGGAACGAATCGGCAAAATATTCGGGTGAAAAAAACATCTCGCGTACACGCGGCCAACCAGGAGATGCGTTGAGAATCACACCCACAGCTACAACAAAAGCAACTGTGCTCAGCAAACTCACCACAACAGAACGCATACTCTGGTGACGTCGGAACGCCTCACGCTCCTGCTCGATGCTGCTTACTTCAGTATCGAGTGGTTTGTCGTCTGACATCCTATCCACCTTTTCCATAAATCACAACCACCCACAAGAGCTGGTAATTTTCTTGCCCTATGCAAAGAATGTGCGGTTGGGCTGATGGGTCGTAATAACAACGGCAGGACGGAAGAGTGGTCCGCCTGCCGTCGAAATATGAGTATTACTCAGAAAGTGTAGGAATCTCGGTGGTGTACTCTGCCATCCACTGCTTGGTAAGTTCTTCAATCTTGCCGTCTTTGGTCAGGGCATCAACAGCGGCTGTAACAGGAGCGGTAAGCTTAGAACCCTTAGGCAGAATAAAGGCAAGAGGCTCTGCTTTCGAACCAGGAATCTGACCAATAAGCTTGGCATTATCAAGCTCACCATTATCAGGATTTGCCATGTAAACAGCTGTGGGAGTATCCGTCACAAGACCGTCAATCTGGTGCAAGTTGAGTTGAGAAGCCGAGTCAACCGTGTCACCCAAAGGTTGGACATTACTGCCAATCTTATCCTGCGTCCAAGCTAGGGCTGTAGAAGAAGCATCCATACCAATGGAAGCATCCTTGAGCTCAGACAAAGAAGTTGCTTTTGCAAATTTGTCGTGATCCTTAGCGGCATCTACAACCACCGATTGGGTCGGGGTGAAATAAGGGCTCGAGAAGTCCACGGCAGCCTTACGCTCTTCAGTAATGCCAAATTGCTGGATGTTGACATCCCAGTCTTTATCGCCGGGAGTAATTGCATTATCAAAGCTCGTGCGCACCCAAACAACATCGTCATAAGCAAAGCCAAGCTGAGCTGCAACAGCATAGGCAACAGCGGCCTCAAAACCCTCGCCAGTCTCGGGAGCATCATCCATGACATAGGGAGGCCAAGCAGGCTCACCCGTAGCAATAGTCAACTTGCCCGCCTCATGAGTGGCAAGTGCCTTTGCCTCATCGGTAGTGGTGGCAACAGGATAAGAAGCCTTAAAAGCAGCGGCCTTCTCCGCCTTTGCAGCATCATTGCTCGCAGAGCCCGCAGCGCTACCCGCGGCGCTGCCGCTATTCTGAGGTGCCTTGTTTGAGCATGCGGCCAAAACCATGGCGCTTCCTGCACCAGCAGTAATAACTGATGCCTTCAAAAAGTTACGCCTATCAAGATTCGCCATTTGCGTAGTCCCTCCTCAACGCGCTCGTAACAACTACGAGCATGTTATGGCAACAAAAGCTGTCGCCCTACGAAACCTATAGCACTATTATCCTAGCAATCAGTCGCTTGGTGTGCGAGCTAAGTCAAGAAATGGCCGGCTAAACGTAACATTCATTTCTGTCACCGCTATAAG
>NZ_CAMXYY010000115.1 GCF_947253395.1 uncultured Olegusella sp. | reverse complement strand
GGATCGAATCCCTGCGCAAATGCAGAAATCATCAGATTGGTAAGGCTTGAAGTATCGCGGCGCGGCATGGGAATTTCGTCTCGATGCAGCCATACGGCACTGCGTAACTCACCATGATCCACCGTCACATCGTCTCTTGCGGCCTCACACCAATAACCCACCAAGATAGAAGATGAGAAAGGCCAAGGTTGTCCGCGCCAATAGCGCAGTTTGCTCACCTCAAGACCAACTTCTTCCTTGGTCTCGCGCAGCACTGTCTGCTCAAAGCTCTCACCCACCTCGGTATAACCTGCAACCAATGCATAATTGTCGTAGCGATAGTGTGCACGAGCATATTTTGTCAGCAATAAACGCTCATGACTTTGGTCAAGAATCCCCACAATAACGCCTGGATTGATGCGCGGATAAATCACATTTCCGCAGGCAGGACATACTATCTCGCGGCTTTTTGGGGCAAGCTCGGTAGGATAGCCACACGCTCCGCAAAAACGATTGTTCCGATACCAAGTTGCCAGTTGATGACCCATAATTGCGGCAAAGGCCAACCAGCGCGGAGAAGCAAAGCGTAATTCACGAATACTTTCCCAAGAAAAGCGCGGGGAAGAAAAGCCTGCAGCAGCACCGGCTTCAGACATGAGCACCTCTGCTGCATCCGCAGCAGAGGCAAGAAAAAAGTCCTGCTCATCAACTGAAAAAAGGTAGACCAAATCTAATTCGGCGGCACTACAAGAAAAATCAGAAAAGCGTGGTAATTCGAGATCTCCTCCCAAACGAACGCCTGAGTTATCTTGAGACTTTTCACCTGTTAGATAACAGAAAATCTCGATAGCACGACAACACAAAACAATGCTTTGTGCCTGAGGCTCTTTGGGTACATAACGATTGGAAAAGGCATGCTTGCCAATATCTTGAATCATGAGCTACCTCTAAACCAAGGGCAGTAAGTTCACTAAGGGAACAAGCACGATGGGCAAAAAACATGCCGGCAAAAAGTCGGCTACCTTGAGCTGAGTGATGCCGAGCAGATTAGTGCCAACTGCAAACAATAAGAGTGAGCCCGTAACCGACATCTCGGCAATGACCGCCTGAGTGAGCAAAGGTGCAATCAAACTAGCTGTGAGGGAGAGGAGGCCTTCATACACAAATAAGGAAAGCGCCACAAAGGGCACGCCAACACCCATTGATGCTGCCATGGGAATGCAAACTACAAGGTCAATGATGCCCTTTGCAATAAGGGTGCTGTGATCCAGCGATAAACCCGACGCAAGAGATCCCACAATTGCCATCGCACCTGTACAGCAAAATAAGGTCGCATTGACAAAACCTACAGAAAAGCTTCCAAGCTGGCCGTCTGTGGGCAGCACTTTGTCCAGCCGCGTCTGCACCCAGTTACCCAGGCGATGTACCGCAGCGTCAATCCCTAACATCCACCCGATTACGCCACCCAATGCCACAGCCAGCGTCACTACAACGATAGTGCCGCCCTTAGCTGCCATGCCTTGCACTGCAACCAAAACTACACACAAGCCCTGACCCTTGAGCAAGAAGTCTCCCAGATCATTGGATACGTGACTCTTAAATGCCAGACCAATCAAAGCTCCTACCAGCGCTTCTATGCCATTAAGCAGCGCTCCTAGCACAATCATGCTGCGTCTCCCTCTTTGGTATAGTGCTTCAGCGCTTTTTCTGCCTCATCGGAACGGATTGCGGTACCCGTACGAAACGTCTCTTTCCAAGGATTTGCTTCGTTGGGGTCGGTGGGATCAAAACCACGGAAAGTAGCACTTGATGGATTATCATCGTTTTCGTCAAGCGCAATCGTGCCAGGCTTGCCCATCGGGCCAGGATGATCTGCGTCATCATAAAAAACCACGGGAGTTCCGAGCGGGCAGTTGTCATAAATCCATTTGGCATCGCAAACTTGCAAACGCACACAACCCAGGGAAGCTGCGCTGCCCTGCTTATTGAATTCTTGATATTCCAAATCATTTTCATGTTCGGACAGATAAGGAACGCTGTGGAACAAAATATCACCGTCGATACGGGTCACATACTGACCAAATACATCCTGAAACAACGCTCCCCAGCGATAACGCTCGGGCGTATGAAAATACCCCAGTGGCGTATAAGTACCCGTTGCACATACCATTGCCATGTACGGCTTTGTATAGTTGTTATCAGCATCTAACGTAAGTACCGTGAGCGTATTGGCAGCTCGATTGACAGCAATCATATACGGTGCAATTTTACCCTCAACATCCTTTTGCGCACGATACGAAAAGCTCTCCGCATTGGAAAAATCTTTCCAAGAGGCGCAGTTATGCGCAATATTTTGCATGAGCTTTTTGCCAAGCTTTGCATAATCAAGAGGGTCGGTCAGCTGACTTGGAGCCTTACCCGTACAGTTAAGCGAGGCGCGTTTACGCACCGTCTCAATACGCTTTTCGGCAGCACTGAGTTGTTTGTCCTGAGATGCAGATGAAGCAGAGCCTACGCCCAGACGTGACATACTCCCCTGCCTACATTCTCTTACGCAAGCAAAAGCCACGGACACCACAACTGCCAATACAGCGCAGATAACACCGCCCACAATGCGACGATGCCGCTGGCGGCGTCGTGCCGCCTCACGGTGCTGTCGGCGCAATTCGCACCGTTCAGCGTAGCTCTGTTGGCTATTTCTTGGCATACTGCCCTTCTTTATACTCTCGCGCTAACCAGCCTACCCTAACCCAACAAATCAATGAGGTCTTCGCGGGCAAGCGATGCAAGACCCATGCCGCCACCCGTACCCACTATCGCATCTGCAAGGTCGGCCTTTTTGGCTTGCAAAGCAACAATACGCTCCTCAATGGTACCTTTGCATATGACCTTATAGACGGTCACATCACTGCGTTGGCCAATGCGATGAGCACGGTCAGTTGCTTGATCTTCAGCAGCAACATTCCACCAAGGATCAGCATGAATTACTACCTGGGCGCCCACCAAGTTAAGGCCTGTTCCGCCCGCACGTAAAGAAATCAAAAAAACCGGCGTATCATCACGGTTAAACTCCCCCACAAGACGTATGCGTTCATCTTTGGGAGTTGACCCCGTTAGTTCAAAAAAGCTCACCTGCTCTTTGTCAAGTTTATCTGCAATCAGACTCAAAAAGCTTGTGAACTGAGAAAACACCAATAACTTGGCCCCTGCATCAATAGAGGTGGATATCAAATCCCAAATCATATCTATCTTGCAGCTGTCGCCTCTATAATCGTCATACACCAGTCGCGGATCACAGCAGAGTTGGCGAAGACGCATGAGTTCAGTCAAAACCTGCATCTTTTTCTTGTTCCAGCCTGCATCGCTTTGCTTTTCTAACGAAAGACGAAGCGCTTGTTCATGTGCATGGTAGAGCTTGCTTTGCTCGTCTTCCATACGAGCAAAAATGGGCGTCTCAAGTTTATCAGGCAGATCAAGCAAAACCTCGCGTTTAAGACGTCGCAAGATGAAAGGCCCAACTGCTGCCTTGAGTCGAGCAGCAATCTCTGCATCTCCTGCCACAATTGGCTGCTCATAGCGCTCACGAAAACGCTCATAACTGCCCAAGAGTCCAGGCATCAGAAAATCAAAAATGCTCCAAAGCTCAGACAGGCGGTTTTCAACAGGGGTGCCCGTCAACGCAAAACGATGGCGAGCTTTGAGCGTCTTGACCGCTCGCGCTGCCAGGGTTTGATGGTTTTTGACATACTGAGCCTCATCCAAAATCACACAATGAAACGTCTCGTCTACGTAGTCTTCGATATCACGTCTCAGCAGGTCATAGCTGGTAATAAGGACCTCATGACCCATCTCATGACGCTGCATAAACCTCTGCTGAGCTGTGCCTGCTACTACAGCAATATCCATATCTGGTGCAAATTTTTCAAATTCTTCTTGCCAGTTATAAACCAACGAAGCAGGACAAACTACAAGACTTCTCCCCCGTCCACGGCGTGCAAGCAACAACGAAATCATCTGCACTGTTTTGCCTAGGCCCATCTCATCAGCAAGGATGCCGCCAAATCCCATATCAGAAAGGGCGGAGAGCCACTGAAATCCCCTCAGTTGATAGGGGCGCAGCGTCTGCGCCAAAGCCGCAGGCGCAACATAGGTCGCCGGATTGATATTTTCAAAATCCTCTATCCACTGCTCAAAGGATTGGTCTTTGTCCTCCTCATGCAAAATACTATTAAGGAGAAACGCCTTGTACGAAGGCAACTCCACATTACCTGTGCCCAACTGTCCAGCGGATATTCCTAGTTCATCCACCAGTGCGGCAGCTTCAGATAAATCCAAGTGAGAAATGTCCAAAAGACTCCCGTCGCGCAGGCGATGGTAACTTTTGCGTTTGCGATAGCT
>NZ_CAMXYY010000114.1 GCF_947253395.1 uncultured Olegusella sp. | reverse complement strand
GTATCAGCCATCACCTCATCGGTGGATGCTGTTGAGCAGATGCAAACCTATTATTCACTCTATCTGCCTTCGCTGATTTTTTCGGTGATTGCTCCTGTCTATCTGTTTTTCCATTTAGCGCCCCTGTCGCTGTCTATTGCGGTATTGCTGCTAGTAGTGTCTGTAGTGCTCTTGCCGCTCAACAACTTGTTCCGCCATCAGATAGAAGCTCTGCGCCGTCGCTATTGGATTTCGGTTGAAGATATGACGGCATACTTCCTTGATTCGTTACGAGGGCTGACGAGTATCAAGCTTTTTGGTCGTGACGCGGATCGCAGCCAGACTCTACAATCCAAGGCAAGTCGCTTGAGCGCAGATATCAATGAATTCATGCGTATCAACTTTAGCTCACACTTTGTCAATGAAGCGCTTATATATTTGGCTATAACCATTGCACTTGTTATCGTATGTTTTGACTTGGCAGCAGCTAGGATGACCGTAGGTTCTGGCCTCACCATTCTTTTGCTTGCCTATGGTTATTTCGCGTCAATACGTCAGCTCATGGATGCAACTCACGATGCACTCACCGCAATATCGGCTGCTACAAAGGTCGAAGATATCTTTGCGGTTGATACTTCCCGAGTTAACAATCCTCATGCACCTAGCGATCCCGAGACATATGACGGTATCCGCTTGGAGAATGTGAGTTTCAGCTATCCCGAGTCTCCCAATCGCATGGCTCTACATAATGTTTCGCTTCGAGTGCCTTGCGGCAAGACAATTGCGCTGGTAGGCCTTTCAGGCTGTGGTAAATCAACGGTCGCAGCACTTCTTGCGCGCTTTATAGATCCCACAGTTGGCAATCTTTATATCGAGGGGCAAAACTATCTCAGTCTTACTCCCGAAGAGCTGCGCTATCACGTAGCCATGGTTCCTCAAACCGTCAGCCTCTTTACGGGCACCATTCGTGAAAATCTTCAGATTGCCGCCCCGCATGCAAACGATGAAAAACTTTATGAGGCACTGAACGAGGCTGCTTTGGGTGATTGGGTGCGTAGCCTGCCCGACAAATTAGATACTGCAGTAGGTGATGCGGGATCGCGCCTTTCGGGTGGCCAACGTCAAAAAATGGGTATCGCCCGCGTACTTTTGTCGCAGGCAAAATATCTCATCTTTGATGAGTCAACTTCCTCGGTTGACGAAGAGAGTGAGCGGGAGATTTGGCACTGCATCCATCAGCTGTCACGTAACCGTACCTTGGTGATTATCTCTCATCGCCTTTCAACCATTCGTTGGGCAGATTGTATTTATGTTCTTGAACAAGGCTGCATCACGGCGCAGGGCACACATGAAGAACTTATGCAGCATAAAGGTCTTTACCAGCAACTTGTCGCTGAGCAAGCAAAGCTTGAAGGAGCTGCAGCATGAGTGAAAAGAAAAGCTACAGCTATGCATATCCACTTCCCGTACTTGTATTTCGCCTGTTACGTATAGGTAAGCCAATTGCTTTCTATCTTGTGGTATCTGCGCTTGCATCACTTGTGGGGAATCTGGCGCGCCTGGGTGTTATGGGTTTTGGTGTCGCTGCGATTTTGAATGTAAGCCAGATGTTGGCTGGTGATTGGCGCGTTTATCTTGCGGGGGTAATTTTTAGCGGCAGTCTTATTGCACTTTGCCGCTACCTTGAGGGACGTTATTCGCATGTAGGCGCTTATAACTTGTTGGCACAGCTGCGTGTCCACCTATTTGAGGAAATTGACCGCTTGGCACCTACCATTTTGATTGAACGCAGCCAAGGCGAGTTGCTGTCTATTGCAGTAACTGATGTTGAAACCCTCGAGTTCTTTTTTGCGCATACGATAGGTCCACTGTTTACGGTGGTGCTTGTGCCCCTCGCTGCGCTTATGGTGGCGGCGCGTGTGCATCTTTTGTACGTTGCGGTGCTCCTGCCGATTTTTGTGTTGACAAGCGTTTTGATTCCGTTGCTAGCCTTACGTGTGGGCAGAGGCATTGGTCTGCGCTATCGTGCCGCTCTCGCCCAACTCAAATCATTGGTACTTGAAAGCGTGTATGGCATACAAGACATTCAGATATTTAGTGCAGGTCAGCAGCGCAAACGTCAGGTTCTAGCAGCAAATGAGCAGGTTAATAGTTCTGCGCACGGGCTGGCTCTTCATCAGCAGGCAGTATCCGCACTCCCCGACTTCTTTGTCTACCTTGCGCGTATTTTGGTAGTTGTTGTAGCAGCACGTCTTGCAGCGGCAGGTGTGGGGAGTCCCGCTGGAGCGATTATTGTCTCTTTTGTTGCAACAGCATCGTTTTCATCGACGTTCTCCTTGACTTTTGTGGTGACGCACCTGCTCGAAGCATTTGCTGCGGCAGATCGGATCTTTCGCATTGAAGATTGCGCCGCAGCAATTGCAGATATGGGACACAGGGATTGCGGCTCGATTCAGTCCATCGAGTTTGAGGACGTGAGCTTTAGCTATCCTGATGCGCATGCCTCCGTCCTGGATGGTGCTCACCTGTATATCAAGGCAGGTGAACGTATTGGTATTGCGGGACCAAGTGGCGCAGGCAAATCAACGAGTTTTCGCTTGTTACTGCGCTTTTATGACCCCAGTCGAGGACACATTAGGATTAATGGTGTTGATGCACGAGAGATTTCTCTAAACGTTTTGCGCCGGCGCATAGCCTTGCTCGAACAGGATACCTACCTTTTTGATTGTTCCATCGCAGACAATATTGCATTTGCGCAGCCAACAGCAACATTTGAGGAGGTAAGGCGCGCTGCCAAACGAGCAGGCATTGCCGATCTTATCGAGAGTCTGCCTGAAGCTTATGACACGCAAATGGGTCAGATGGGAGCACGCCTTTCGGGTGGCGAACGCCAACGCATAGGTATCGCGCGTGTGCTGCTAGCCGACCCTGATGTCATTGTTATGGATGAGCCAACAAGCGCGCTTGATGTGCTGCATGAGCGCGAGCTCCTGCATACGTTGCAAACAGTGTATGCCGACAAAACCATCATTATGGTTTCCCATAGGCCTTCGACCCTCTCGTCATGTGACCGCGTTTATCAGCTTGAAGATCGCAAATTTATCAAGCAGATATCTGATGAGACGGGCGCTCTAAGAGCGCTCTAAGCTTGATACTGTTCCAGCCAGACGGCCACACCCTGCTCATCAAAAGAGGGGCAAATTTCATCAGCAGCCTTGAGAATCTCGGGGGTGGAGTTAGCCATTGCGACAAAGGTACCAACATGGCCAATCATTGAGTAATCGTTGCCGCTATCACCAAATGCGACAGAATGCGAAATGTCAAGCTGCAGCTCCTGACACAGTTGCTCGAGCGCGGTGCCCTTGTTGACACCAGCGCGAGTAAGCTCATATTCAATAGGACCCATCTGCGCGATGTCGAGCTGGCCAAGCGCGTGCAAGCGCTGGCCAGCCTCTTCAGCTAGTGCGGTGGTCTCAAAGCTGCATTCCATCTTGAAGACTGTATCGGGGTGCTTGGCCATGGCTTCATGGATGGAGTCTACAGGCTTCATACCCGTCATCGTGTTTAGGATGTCTTCTTCGCTAGTGGCTTCGCCTAGGCCATCCGATCCTCCACGTGCCATATAGGTAATTGCACGGCGCTCGCGGTAGGTCTCGCTCTCATAAAAGACAAACCACGCAGGGTTAAGGTCATCAAGAGTAGAAAAAACATCGTTTACCAGCTCATGAGGCATTTCATTTTTAAAGAGAATGCTCTGGTCGCTCTGTCGGCGCACAACGGATCCATTAAGTGTGAGCAGCCAATCGACCCAATCCCATACCAGCAAGTCGTGGAGCATATGCAGGGGACGACCGCTCACCACACAGACCTGAGCCCCGTGGTCGTGGGCGTATTTAAGTGCTGCTTGAACACGTGGATGCATTTTGCCCGAAATCGTATCAATGGTGGTGCCATCAAGGTCAAAGGCAACAAGTGAGAAGGGATAGTTTTGCATTTGTGTGTGTTGCGGCACAGGCAGTCCTTTCGATGGAAATTGGCAGTAATTTACTCAGCTTCGAGTGGCTGGAACTGATAGCTTACGCAGTTAACATAACCTCTGTTGGTGATGCGCAGCACGGGCACACACGCCAGCGACATAATGCCCATAGTCATAAAGGGCGAAGGCATGGTGCATCCCATTGTGCGCCACGCCTCTTCCACTCGAGCAACTTTCTCAGCAACAAGCTCGATGCGCTGGTCGGAAAGCAAACCAAAGACAGGTAGTTCAACTAACGCAAGCACCTTGCCATCCTGAACGGCGACTTCGCCACCGCCGCACTCGATGAGAGTGCGTGCAGCCAAGGCCATGTCAGCGTCGTTATCACCAGCAACCAGCAGGTTATGAGCATCATGCGCGACGGTCT
>NZ_CAMXYY010000113.1 GCF_947253395.1 uncultured Olegusella sp. | reverse complement strand
ACAGGTGGAACTATCTTCAAGCGAGCAATTTGCCCGCCGCTTGGAAAAAACTTGGCGCCTGCGTCGCAAGTGGGCTCGTCGCGAGGATATAGGCGCCTATCGCGTATATGATGCTGACCTCCCTGATTATGCGGTCGCTATTGAGCGTTTTGAGCCTTCAACGCTCATTGATGAAAGCAAATATGGTGGAACAGGAGGGGGTCCTTGGGCGGTATTGTCTGAGTACGCGGCACCCAAGGAAATTGATCCTGCTTTAGCACATACGCGACTTTCGGATGCTCTTGCTATTACAGCGCCTGTGTTAGAGGTAGCCACAAACGATGTCTTTGTGCGCCAGCGTCTGCGTGCTCGCGGTGGCTCACAATATGCAAAACGCCAGGTCATACGTGATAGCACAGCAAAGAAGGGAAAGCTTGCTCTAGCTGCTGGAGCACACCTAGTAGATGAGGGTGGACTGACTTTTGAGCTCAATTTTTCGGGTGGGCTGGACGTCGGACTTTTCCTAGATACCCGTGATATTCGCGCACGTATTCGCGAGATGGCCAAGGCAACTGCGGGCTCTAAGCGTTTCTTGAATCTTTTTGCCTATACGGGTAGTGCGAGCTGTTATGCTGCGGATGGCGGTGCCAAATATACGACAACAGTTGACCTTTCCCGTCCCTATCTGGAGTGGGCTGAGCGCAATATGGTGCGCAACGGTTTTGGTGGCCCCGAGCATGAATATATACAAGCGGATGTCTTGAGCTGGGTACATGAGCAACGCCATACACGCAATCGCTGGGATTTGATTTATCTCGATCCTCCGACTTTCTCCAATTCCTCACGCATGAAAAGTTCTTCGTTTGATATTCAGCGAGACCATGCGGAACTCTTGATTGATGTTTCACGTTTGCTGACACGGGCGGGCAGCTGTGTGTTTTGCTGCAATTTGCGAGATTTTGTACCAGAGCGTGAAAAACTTGACAAAGCAGGAGTAGAGCTGAGCGATATTACTGACCAAACAATCCCCGAGGATTTTTTGCGCAATAAGCGTATTCATCATTGTTATATCGTGCGGCGCTGCCGGCCAAGTGCGGACTAGCTAGTCTGCTCATATACCAGCTTTGCTTGAGAAAAGAGGGAGGATACACGTCATTTGCCCGTTTCGGGTGACAGACTTGTTCTTTAGCCTTGGTAAATACCACCTTCTGCCGTCTTGCTCGGCTTTCATGCACTCTGTCGGGGTAAACTAAATTAAGTATGCGAGAAGGCCGTAGACAAGTATCGCGGCTCGACAGAAAGGCTGACTATGGACAAAGAGATTCAGGACAAGGTACAGCTTTGGGCTGAGAACATCACAGAAGCCGATCTCAAATCTGAGCTCGAAGACCTGATGGCCCCTGGAAATGAGGAAAAACTCAACGATGCATTTTATCGTGATCTTGAGTTTGGCACGGCAGGTCTGCGCGGCACGATTGGTGTTGGTACCAATCGTATGAATGTGCATGTTGTGGCTCAGGCCACTCAAGGCGTTGCAGATTATCTGAATGCTCACTACGAAAATCCATCGCTGGCGCTTGCCCGTGATTCTCGTCTTAAGGGTGAAGATTTCCAAAAGGTCGCAGCAGGAGTTTTGGCTGCAAATGGCATCCATGTATATGTATATCCTCGTATCGAGCCTGTACCGACGCTATCATTTGCTGTGCGCTACCTGCATACTTCTGCCGGTATTGTACTGACTGCTTCGCACAATCCTGCTCAGTACAACGGTTACAAGGTCTATGACGACAACGGCTGCCAGATTGCCAATGAAGCTGCCGATGAGATTTCCGCTTCTATCGCGCGCACGCCCATGTTTGGCGCAGTTAAGATGATGGACTTTGACGAAGCCTTGGCTCAAGGGTTGGTTGAGTGGACGCCTGAGGAAGTGCTCGACAACTTTATTGAGGCTGTCAAAAAGGTCTCTGTTCCTGGTTTTAAGGCTCCCGAGGGTTTCAAGGTAGTCTATACACCGCTTAATGGCACCGGTATGGAGTGCGTCACACGCATCCTCAAGGAGATTGGTGTTGAGGACGTTACCGTTGTTCCTGAGCAAGCAGAGCCTGACGGGCACTTCCCAACTTGCCAGTATCCTAACCCCGAGTTCCGTGAGGCGCTGCAGTTGGGCTTGGATTTGTGCGACAAGGTCAAGCCAAATTTCATGGTGGCTACCGACCCTGATGCTGACCGTATGGGTTGCGCTATTCCCCACAATGGTGGCTATGTTTTGCTTAACGGCAATGAGATGGGCATATTGCTGATGGACTGGCTGGCAGCTATGGCCAAGGAAAATGGCGAGGATGTTACCCGCAAGGTCGCTGTTTCTACCATCGTTTCTTCTGTCATGGCTGACGCTGTGGCTCGTGATTATGGCTTTGAGCTGCGCCGCGTGCTGACGGGCTTTAAGTATATTGGCGGCCAAATTGACCTGCTTAAAGATGCGGGTGAAGAAGACCGCTACCTCATGGGCTATGAGGAGAGCTATGGTTACCTCGTAGGTACCCATGCTCGTGACAAGGATGCAATCGTGGCCACGATGCTTGCCGTAGAGATGAGTGCGTATTACGCAGCTAAGGGCATGGATCTCTATGAGGCTATGGATGTCTTGTATCAGAAATATGGCTACTATCTCAACGGCACGGTCAATGCTTCCTTCCCAGGTGCTGCAGGTGCTGCACGCATGGCAGAGATTATGGCTGGTTTGCGCGAGAAGCCTCTGACCGAGATTGCTGGCTACAAGGTTATCGGTACTACCGACTTTGCTACGGGTGCTCAAATGGCTATTGTGAGCGGCCTTCAGAAGGAGCCCAAGCAAACCTTGCCCAAGGCAAACGTTATCGAGTATTGCTTGGAAGACGAAAACAAGGTTATTTTCCGTCCTTCTGGCACCGAGCCCAAAGTCAAGGCATACCTCTTTGCTAAGGGAGCAACACGCGCCGAGGCCGAAGAGGTTGAGGCAAAACTTCGTGCTGCGTGCGAGAAGATCCTCTCGTAGCTTGGCGCTTTGTTGATGCGATCGAATTTACAAAGCCCACGCCATGTGTTGTGGGCTTAGAGGATAAATGTTCGTCTAGACAAGAGGTGTTGACGCAGGTCAGCACCTCTATTTCTGGAGCCTTCTCTTGCAAGTTTGTTTTGCTGAGATTACATCTATGAGGCAAACGCGAGGGAGCATAACGAGGCAAATCACCTCGTTATGCAAGGGGTTTACTTACTGATTTGATTCCTCATCGCCCGTCTCTGTTTGCGACGAGGCATTCTCATCGGTATTGCTTGTGTCAGAGCCGTCCTCGTTGTTGTCTGAGTTTTCATCTCCTGTGTCGCCTTGAGGAGCAGCAGCTACCGAGTACAGTGCGCTTGCACTTGAGCTGATGGTACCTGCATCCCAACTGTGGGAAGACACCGCCGACGAGGTGGGATCATACACGACGAGCGAGCCATCGTTGCCATAGCCAATGACCAGTATCCAATGTGCCGATGCCGTAAGGCTATCGTCTTTTACTTGTACCAAAGCAGGACTTCCATTACCCAAAATCGAGTAAAGATTGTCCTTGCTCACTTCCATTGAAGTAACGCTGAGACCCACCGTCGAGATGCCCTTGTCAAAGAAAGACGTTGCCATGCCCGTGTCACCAGAATCTGCGCCTGCGTCAGCAATTGCTTTGGCAATCGTGGCGGGAGTCTGGTCGGTTTTACCAGTGAGACCCATATAAGCCATGGCAAGTGAAGTGGGAGCCGAGCCCGTGACGCCAAGAGCGCCATCACCAAAATCCACATTACCCCAGCGAGAATCCCAATTAAAGAGCAAAGGATAGGTACCTTTTTCAACAGTGTCTTCATATGCACCGCTGGTGTGGTCGGCATCGGGGTAGGTGAGAACAAACTTAATAGCAGTAGGCTCGTTAACAGCCAAATCAATCATGCGGCTATCTTTGTATTTATCAGCATTTTTAGCAATCTTGTACAAGCTGTCAGCATTATCCAAAGCAGGAGTGAGCTTACTGGTGATGTCAGGAGACGCACTTGCTGAGACTCTCGCGTCCTGAGAGTTGACTGAACTAGTTGAATTGTCTTTTTTGCCTGCTCCAGAAGTACATCCGCGGACACAGCTTGAGATAGCAAATATCAAAATCAACAGAGCAATAATGCCGCCAGCAAGGATGAGGAGACTACGTTGATCTAGATTAGAAAGCAGACCGCCTTTGCGGCCACTAAAGTTGATGCCGCGCTGGCGCAATGAGTATCCCGTGTCATGTCCGTTGATGGTGCGATAATTGCGGTTGGAGCGGTAGGGGCGTTGACCGCCACGCCTGTCATGAGAAGTACCCTGTCCAGAACGGTATCCACGACGAGCGCCTTGACTTGCTCCACTC
>NZ_CAMXYY010000112.1 GCF_947253395.1 uncultured Olegusella sp. | reverse complement strand
CAGCGTGGCCAGGGCAGTCAACGTGAGCATAGTGGCGGCTCTCGGTCTGGTACTCAACGTGAGCAACAGAAATGGTAATACCACGCTCGCGCTCCTCGGGAGCCTTGTCGATCTGATCGAAGGCCTCAAACTTAGCCCAGCCCTTGAGGGCGAGGACCTTGGTGATAGCGGCCGTGGTGGTCGTCTTGCCATGGTCAACGTGACCGATGGTGCCGATGTTTACGTGTGGCTTGCTACGATCGAACTTCTCCTTGGCCATTGCCATCCTCCTTCGGGAAACAGCCTTTTGGCCGCCCTTCTAAAACTTGACCTGCTTATGTCATGCGGCGGGAGAAACCACCGCTTGAACTCTGGTACCGGTGACTGGATTCGAACCAGTGACATCGCGGGTATGAGCCGCGTGCTCTAACCAGCTGAGCTACACCGGCATTTCGACGAAAACGCCGTCCTGCTTGAAAACAGAAATGGAGCCCGCGACCGGATTTGAACCGGTGACCTCTTCGTTACCAACGAAGTGCTCTACCTACTGAGCTACACGGGCACATGGTGGGGATGTCTGGACTCGAACCAGAGAACCCATAGGGAGCGGATTTACAGTCCGCCGCAGTTGCCGCTGTGCCACATCCCCATTCTGTTTTCATTGCCCCCGTGCATGCACGAATGCATTAATCACGTTAGCGGAAGAAATACTACGGTTCAATGCTTTTCTTGTCAAACAAAAAATATCCATTCCACGGTGCCGGGCGTCTCCATATGAGTTGATTGCAGTCATCCCAAAGTCACGACACGGATATACATGTGGAGCTGATATCAGCTTTAACCTGCACCTTTATCGTCCAATGCATGAGATTTTTGATGCTGGTTTCTGACAGCGATATTGAGTATTTCTTTCACAAGCAGTTCACAAAGCATACTTTCTGCAGACATAAATTGCCTGCAGAAAAAACGCGAACAAACGATGTCCCGCAGATCACTTGCAGCTAAAAAGCACGGCATCCTCAGCTGGTGTCACTCTTTGTCACGACATGCCACTTCAGCATGAAAAAAGGTCAGAGCCTAAGCCCTGACCTTGTATTTTCTGGAGCCAGCAGAGGGAGTCGAACCCCCAACCCACGGTTTACAAAACCGTTGCTCTGCCATTGAGCCATGCTGGCTTGCGTCGCACATTATGCCATAAGCTACCCCGCTGCGTTGCTCGACATGATGAAGAGTCCATATTCCACGAAAAACTACGCAAGACGTTCAATCTGAATTTGCTTTGCCAGCTCCATAGCCACCGCAAGCTTAAAATGTCCCGTCTCGGGCGTAAGGCAGTTTGCCGTAGCGCAGGCCATCGCAAAACGCAGCTGCTCGGAAGGTGCATCCCCCCGCGCAATCGCAACATCAAACGCGCCTATCATCGTATCGCCAGAACCCACCGGATTTACTAGCTCGATAGCGGGAGGAGTACCCCGAAACACGCCCTCGTCAGAGCACATCACTGCTCCATGACCACCCAGCGACACGACAACCTCTTCTATTCCTCGTGCATGTAACGCGTGCGCAGCTGCAACCACCTCATCAAGCGAGCAGGGCTTGCGGCCCAAAAGAGCTGCAATCTCATCAGTATTTGGTTTGATTAAGAAGGGCTTTCCTTCGATACCACGCACCAAATAGTTTCCGGATGTATCCAAAACAGCATGCGCACCCATTTTGCGCACAATACGCACGAGCTCGGCATACACATCATCCGCAACTCCAGCTGGAGCTGAGCCTGAAAATGATATGACGTTGCATTTTGCCGCAATTTCATGAAGTTTCTCTTTTAAGCGCTCAAGCTCAGAAGCATGTATCGAACGCCCAGGCTCAAGAAACTCGGTCGAACGCCTATTAGGCTCAAGAATATTGATACAGCAACGCGTCTCGGCCTCAACACGAACGAAATCTTCTTCTACCCCATCTGCCGCAAGCAACTCACATAGCAGGCGTCCGTTGTTACCCCCGACAAATCCCGTTGCAATAACTTTTTCGCCACAGGTATGCACGGAACGCGCAGCATTGAGACCTTTTCCACCTGCCGTATCAATGCACGTCGCAACACGTTGTACCTCTCCTACGCTTATGGGTGCTTCGAGGGTATACGCCTTATCAATTGAGGTATTAAGGGTGACCGTCGCAATCATGACAAGCTTCTCCTTACCGCATTGCGTCCATGTGCATCGCGTATATACACAATCTCGCGCGTATATCACAAAACCTTAGGTTTCATGGCGAACATTTTTTGAGAATTGATACCAGCTGGGCTGCCACAAAGTATCAAAATCGCAAGCAATTTTTCAATCATGCCGATTCAAGCTACGCTGCCAATAAATGACGAGATTCATTATTCTCGTTAAGCACAGCATCTTGCAATGTGGTATCTATAAAAAATACCAGTTTACCTGCATATTTGCCGTGAACGGTCAAACATAACCGTTCACAGTAGTGAGCTGGTTCTTTTTTCTAAACCCAGATTGAAGTGAAAGCCCGCTGGTTCTATTTTTGTTTCAGTGGAGATGTGGTGCCTACCAGTTTACATGGGTTTTTCTACATAACTGCCATATCACGGGCACAGATGCTTTATCTACTCTCCCCAGTTTGTACATAAGACGATGGCGCAAGCACAAATGAAAGGTGACGCAATGGTCGGTTGCATCCTCACAGGTCATAGCGAGTTCGCGAGTGGTCTTGGTAGCGCAGTTGAAATGATTGCTGGTCCCCAGGACAACCTAACAGTTGTAACTTTCCGTGAATCTGAGGCAGGCGACTATGCAGCTCATATCGCTACCGCTATTACAAATTCCGTCGCAAAGTATGGCAACACGGTAGTTTTTTGTGACCTTATGGGTGGCACGCCTTTCAACCAAGCAATGCTTGTCTCCCAAGAAGTCCCCGGCGTAGAGGTTGTTACCGGTACAAATCTGCCTATGCTACTTGAGTGCCTTACCTCCATCAGTAACGAAACTACCGCACCAGAACTCGCTGCACTCGCGCTTGAGGCTGGTCAAGAAGGCATTGCAAATCCCGTACTTGGTGTTGGTGCTGCTAACGATACGTACGATGCGGAAGAGGAGGGGATCTAATGACTCACAGCTTTTGGCAACAGGTTCTTTCTTCGTCCGTCGCGCTCCTCATCCTTTTTGCCCTTATTACGCTGGTCTATGCCCTTGTGAGCTACAGCAAAGGTCGCAAGCAGCGCAATTACTACAAGGAGCTTCACCGCGCACTCAAAGTAGGTCAGCGGGTGGTATTTGCTGGTGGCTTGATTGGTGTGTTAACGCGCGTAGGCACCGAGACTTGTGACATTCGTCTCAAATCCGATGCGGAGGTCGAAGTTTCTCGCTTTTCTATTCAGCAAATTGACGGAGTGAAATAGCTCCGCACGAGCATACCGCTCATCAAAAGTCTGCAGTAGCGGACGGAAAGGGGCACATAATGGCAGAGCCCAACATCGTATTAGTCCGTATCGATAATCGCCTTATTCATGGACAGGTTGCTACCCAGTGGACTGGCAGTGTGGGAGCAAATCTCCTTCTTGTTGCCAATGACGAAGTTGCCGCCAACAAGATGCGCCAAAATCTCATGAATATGGCAGCGCCCGCAGGTGTTGCGACACGTTATTTCTCTATTCAAAAAACCATCGATATCATCCATAAGGCTGCACCTCGTCAGCACATTTTTATCATCGTTGAAACTCCTCAGGATGCCCTACGTCTTGTCAAGGGTGGCGTGCCTATTAAAAAGCTCAACATTGGCAATATGCATATGTCCAATGGCAAGCGACAGGTTGCGACCACCATCGCTGTTGATGATGCAGATGTTGCCACGTTTAAAGAACTTCAAGATGCAGGTGTTGAACTCTGGATTCAGCGTGTTCCCAGCATTCCCGCTGAAAACACTGACAAGCTCTTTAAGTAAGCAAACCTTACGAACAGCTTTTTGCACGTAGCCACACCTTGGCGTTTGTGCAGAACTTATTTTGGTCATTCTGCCTGACGAGGGCCCCGGCAGGCATACGGACATGTACTACAAACTTTGTCAATTTGTTAACACAGGAAAGGGAGGTAGGGATGGAATACTCAGCTTTGCAAGTCATTCTGGTCTTCATTGTTACGTTCATCGCAGCAATTGACCAGTTCAGCTTCCTCGAGTCGCTGTATCAGCCGCTCGTGACTGGCATGGTTATCGGTCTCATCCTTGGCGATCTTCAAACTGGTCTGATTGTTGGTGGCACGTACCAACTGATGACCATCGGCAACATGCCCATCGGTGGTGCACAACCCCCCAACGCAGTTGTCGGCGGCATTATGGCTACCGTTCTTGCCATTTCTCTTCATCTTGAGCCGAACATCGCAGTTGCTACGGCAATTCCGTTCTCCCTGCTCGGCCAGTATGGCG
>NZ_CAMXYY010000111.1 GCF_947253395.1 uncultured Olegusella sp. | reverse complement strand
TTGGCAGCAGCAGCGCACTCGCCATATGCCAAAACAAACTCTGTCCCATATACCGACGGCATAATGTCGTATTCCACAAGTGTTGGCACCGCGTCAATGGGAGGTTGATTAAGTATCAAAATAGGGCGCGTTGCTCCAGCTTTACGCAGTTCCACGCCTTCCGCAACGGTTGCTACCGCAAACTGATCTGCTCCGCCAGAACGCATGGCTTTAGCACAAGCAACTGCACCATGACCATAAGCGTTTGCCTTAACCACACACATCAGCTTGGTGCCAGGATCAATCATCGAGCGAAATGCCCGCGTATTTCTCTTGATTGCGCCAAGATCAATCTCAACCCACGCCCAACGGTCAGAAGGATACTGTGTTTGCGCCACGCTGCAACCCCCCCTACTCCGTTGCAGAAGGCACATCCAGAAGCGCTACCTGCTCCTCGATTGCATCTGCTGCAAGTCCAATTGCATCAATAACGTCTGTTGCCATCACGCCACGCGAACCAAAACGCCCAGCTGCAATGGCTCCCGCCTGGCCATGAATCTCACAGGCCAAGGCAGAAAGTAAAGGCAGTCCCTCTGTGCCAATCTTGGTGGTTGCCAACTGCGCTGCAATAATACCGCCCAGCACATCACCCGAACCAGCCGTCGCTAACGCCGCAGGTCCAGGTTTGGGAAGCAAAGCAGACTCTGGACTCACACAAGCGGTCGCGCTACCTTTTGCCACTATACAAAGCTCAGAGCCGCCATCGGCCCACGCAATGCGACGAGCAGCCTCAAGAGTTGCGGTGAGTGAATCAGGAGGTGTATCAGCCAGCCCTACCAACCTGCCAAGCTCACGACGATGCGGCGTCAATACCAACGGTGCCTTACGACGAATCAGCTCGGGGAATTCATCTAATCGATTTGAAGTAAGACGAGCAAGACAGTTAAGCCCATCAGCATCAATAACCAAGGGTTTATCAACGGTAAGTAACGACGATATGACAGAAACCGTTGAACCGCTCACACGCATGCCAGGCCCTACAAGTGTCACATCGCACTTTTTTGCTAGAGACTCAATAAGATCATGAGCGCGTGTCGAAAAACAACCATCGGCATCAGCAGGAAATGCGATTACCGGAATTTCCATCATATGTGTTTGCACAAGGCCGGCAATAGCCGCAGGTACCGCAAGCGTTACATAACCAGCACCCGCGCGTGCAGCGGCAAGAGCAGCCATCATCGGAGCGCCCGGATAGCGAGTAGAACCGCCAACCACCAACACGGAGCCACGACTAAACTTATCTACCGCTGAAGACTGCGGCACCATCACATCTAAATAGTCATCAAGATCGGGGCGCCATGCTACTGGATCTGCTTCGCGGACAAGTCGCTCGGTCTGCTCGGCCAAAGGAGCTACAACAATAGACCCACAGGCATCTCGGCCATCATCAGCTAGTAAACCAGGTTTAAGCACAAGCATTGTCACGGTTATGTCGGCAGCTACGCAAGGACCAGAGGTCACACCACGCTGGGCAGAAAGCCCGCTTGGCACATCAGCAGAAACCACCCGTGCACCCGATGCATTCACCGCATCAATCCATACATTAAAAGGCGGACGGGCACTGCCCTGAAAACCTGTGCCCAACATGGCATCAATCACAACATCAACGCGGGCAAGCAGAGCATCCAGCTGATCGCGCGGAGGAGCAATCATCACGCCAACACCTGCTTTGTGGGCTGCTTGAGCACACACGCGTGCAAGATCGCTATGAATATCCTCAATCTCTGCAGGCGAAACCACCGTTACGCTGAGTCCACGACGCTTGAGTTCATCTGCTGCTACCCAGCCATCACCACCGTTGTTACCCAAGCCCGCAAGGACGGCAACTTCATGGATGTCTTCCATACGCAGTACTTCATGGGCCAACGCAGCGCCTGCGCGGTGCATAAGCTCTGACACGCTCACGCCTGCCTTGGTAAGCGCCTCCTCAACCCTTCTAACATCTTCGACATTAAGCACTGGCTGCATGTCATCACTCCTTCGTGGGGTTTTCTTGGATACGCTCTAATTCATCAATTACCGTCCGAGCACGACGAAAAGTAGCACGTAACTCCTCAGCAGGGTCAGGCTTTTCTTCAAGGCGCGGACGCAAATCTTCGGTCACCGCAACCGCATTGGCAACTGCCACTTCGTGTGTCAAAGACAGTGAGAGGGCAATTTCACTCACGCCTGCTTTTTGTGCCAGCTCAAGTGCACGACCAGCAAGAACTGCATGATTCTTGCCATCTTCATCGCGCTCAATGGTGACATTTCTCATCCAAATACCATCCTTGGGACCTGCGCCCAAGGCGGTCGCAACAGCTCCGCGAGCGGCAAAACGCGCGGCATAGTGAGCTGCAGGACGAGGGCGAGACTCGCAATAGCGACGTTCATCATCGGTAAATACCCGACGGGCCATCGACGGGCAGCGAGCCAAAGTGCGCTCAACGCGCTCTATATTCAAAATGTTAACGCCTATGCCAGCCGTTGCCATAGTCCTACTCCACCGTCACAGACTTTGCGAGGTTGCGAGGTTTATCCACATCACAACCGCGTTCCATCGCGACAAAACGTGCAAGCATCTGCAAGTGCACAATGGCCACAATTGGCACCAATTCTTCTTCGGGAACAGGCGGAATCCAAAGGGTATGCTCACATTGACGCGCTACATCAACATCACCATCGGTGGCCACTGCGATACAGTGTGCACCACGAGCATGAACTTCCTGGATGTTCGAAACCGTCTTGTCATGCACATGGTCTGCTGGCACAATCGCAACCACGGGAAAGCCTGGCTCAAGCAGAGCAATCGGACCGTGCTTCATCTCGCCAGCAGGATAGGCCTCAGCGTGCAAATAGCTAATTTCCTTGAGTTTGAGAGCACCTTCAAATGCTGTCGTTGCATTGACGCCACGACCCAAAAATAGTGCTGAATGCGCCTTGCGAAAAACTTGTGCCACGCGCTTGTCTTGCCAGCTGCGCTTCAAAACCTCACGGATGAGATTGGGCAGTGCCTCAAGATCATGATAGCGTCGAGAAATTTCTTCTGTGGTCATGGCACCCTTGGCAAAGGCAAGTCGTAGCGTCAAGAGACATGCAGCAACCATCTGTGCCGTATAGGCTTTGGTCGACGCAACACAAACCTCAGGGCCTGCTTGCACATACATGGTGCCGTCGGACTCTCGCGCAGCAGTTGAGCCAAGCACGTTGGTAATTGCAAAGACCTTACAACCCAAAGCCTTCATACGACGAGCTGCCGTCAGCGTGTCTGCTGTTTCGCCCGACTGGGTCACAATAACGCAAAGCGTATGGTCGGTAACCAGTGGATCTTTGTAGTTAAGTTCGGAAGCATATTCACAAAACGTAGGAATATGTGCCCAGCGCTCAATCAGCTCACGGGCAATAAGACAGACATGGTACGAAGTCCCGCACGCAACCAAATATACGCGATCGATTGCCGCCAGTTCTTCTTTTGTCATGGAAAGCTCGTCCAGCTCAATGCCATGCTTGCCCAAACGACCCGCGAGCAAGCGCTCCAGCGCCTCGGGCTGCTCGGCAATTTCTTTTGCCATAAAGTCAGGATAGCCTCCCAGTGTTGCCGCAGAAGCATCCCAATCAACCTGCAGAGTCTGAGGACATGCGCAAGGCGTGCCGTCTGCCTCAAACACCTCAACGTTGCCATTGGCGCAAAGGCGAGCAAACTGGCCGTCCTCAAGATTGATAACTTCAGAAGCAACACCTGCAAGTGGCATAATGTCGGAAGCAGCATAGGCACCTTCAGGTGTCGACGCAACTACCAGCGGCGAACCTTTGCGTGCCACAACGAGCGCACCTGGTACAGCGGCACATTCAACTGCGAGCGCCCATGAGCCCTCAAGGCGCGATACTGCATTGCGAACCGCGGCAAGCAAATTGCCACGTGCGGGTCCATTCCACGCATCTTCCACTAAATGCGCCACGACTTCAGAGTCCGTCTCGCTCTTGATTTCATGGCCATGCTGCATAAGATAGCTGCGCAAACTGAGATAGTTTTCGATGATGCCATTGTGCACAATAGCAATGCGCCCCGTACAATCAGTATGAGGATGCGCATTACGATCGGTCGGTGCGCCATGTGTCGCCCAGCGCGTATGAGCAATGCCTTGGGTGCCTACCAAATTTGCTGTTTGGCAGCGTTCAGCAAGAGTTGCTACACGGCCGGAACATTTCACCGCATGCAGCTCGCCATCAGGAGACAAAATAGACAGGCCAGCGGAGTCGTAGCCTCGATATTCTAAGGCCTGCAGACCATCAAGCAAAAATTGCTGTGCTTGCTTTCTGCCGGTAAAGCCAACAATGCCGCACATGTATTCCTTCTTCCAAAAGAGCCATATTCTGCATAATTCTACCAGCATCAGCGAAAGACGA
>NZ_CAMXYY010000110.1 GCF_947253395.1 uncultured Olegusella sp. | reverse complement strand
TGACCTGCGCTTTTATGCTCACCCACCTCGAAGCTTGAACCATCTTTTGTTTGAGGCGTCGAAGCTTGAACCATCTTTTGTTTGAGTAGTTAAAAACGGCAATCTTGCGGGTCGTTTTGGACATCAAGGCAGCATTTCCAAGCAACTCTCTCATCCGCATGATTGCACAGGTAATGAAGCCAAAACTCCATCACTGTCCTGCTTATCCAAAGAGATCATCGTCTATTACGAAGCCGAATAGGAGAAGAGGAGGAGCTAGCAGGAATGAGAACTCAACACATTCTTTCAGCAGACTCTATATGGACGATCTTCATGGCCAAATGGCCTTCCTCAACTCGCTGGCGGCGGCAGACTTCGTACTGAACGGAGCAAGGCCCTAACCATAGCTGTCGACTACAATCTGGCGGATGGAGCCGGGACGTATATCAAGTATGCCTCATCTTTTTAGTATTTTGCGCGTTTTCACGATGCGATGGTAGAATGCAGAACCTCTTCCAACATCCCTTTAGATCTCCTCGCCTTGCAAGAACTTAAGGTGAGCAAGATACAGGTCGCACTCCCAACTGGGCCAATGCGACATAGTTAACGACTTATACTTCAAATCAATTACACAAAAAATGAATACCGCCGCCCGAAACGGAAAGATAGTAACAACGAAATAGGCTAATCACGCCCATTTTTAAGTACCATTTGTTTCAATCTGCTGCCCTTATGGGCGCCCCACCTTATCGTAAAACCAGTAAAGCAGGAACGGTATCAATACCTAACGCCGGCAAGTATGAGATTGCCTTTTCTGCCTAAGGGGTAACCCATCGAGATTAGTTAGGAGAGGAGAGGAGAAGAGATGGATAAAGTCAAAACGGCCTTCCAAAACTTTGGCCGTGCTATCGTTGACCCTATTTTGTATCTTGCTGTAACGGGCATCATCTTGGCTATCGCCACGCTTTGCTCGCTGGGCAGCGGTATCATCGCAGATCTGGGCATGTTGCTCTCCACGGCAACCAATTCTGCGGTAATTGGTAACATGCCAATTATTTTTGCGGTTGGCCTAACGGCTGGTTTTGCAAGGAAGCAAAAATCCAATGCAGCTGTGTTTGGACTCATTAGCTACCTCATGTTCCTGTATGTCAATAGCGCCTACCTGACGCTTACCGGCCAGCTAGCGGAGGCTGGTGCGCAGGGTCTGTACGGTACTGGTCAGGCAATGGTTTCAGGACTTCAGGTCACCGATGTCAACGTCTTCGGTGGTGTTCTCATTGGGTGCTTCTGCGGCTGGCTCTATAACAAACTGATTGATGTAAAGGTATCGGATTATATCCGAATTTACGGCGGGCCTCGTCTGGCCCTTCTGGCAATGATTCCGTTGAGCATCGTCTTCGGCATCGGAGTGACTGTTGTGTGGCCCCCTATTGCCAGCGCTATTAGCAGTGCATCTTCATTCATCGCGGCATCGGGCGGTCTGGGCGTTTTCATTTACGGTTTTTTGAACCGCGTTCTCGTACCTCTTGGCATGCACCACTTTATGTGGATGCCGTTTAACTACTCCGCGATTGGTGGCACGGCAGTCGTTGCCGGTCAGAGTATTTCTGGTGCAGCAAATATCTTCTATGCTGAGCTGCCTCTCATTGCTGACGGATCCCTCACCATTGTCGACCCCTCTGTCCGTTTTGCCATGTTCGGCTTTGGCAAAGAGTTCGTGACACTCGGCGCCGTGCTCGCAATTATTGTGACCTCCCGTCCAGAGAATCGTAAAGCCGTTGTAGCCATGATGGTACCCATCTACATCACCGCTATGCTCTCTGGCGTCACCGAGCCCCTTGACTTCATGATTTTGTTCGCATCCCCGATTCTCTGGGTTGCCTACAGCCTGTTTTTTGGATTGGGTGAGATGCTCCTGTTTGTCTTGGGAGTACGCTTGCTTAACCTATTCGGTGGCATCGAACTGCTTACGATTAATCTGCCGCTGCCCATGGGCGTCACCAAGTTACCAATCTATATCATCTTGGGAGTTGTGTTTGCCGCCGCTTCGTTTGTCGTGCTGACAATGGTAATCAAGAAGTTCAATCTCATGACCCCCGGCCGTTCTGTAGAGTGGTCTGCCGAGGTTTCTGGCGATATCGATGCTCTCGAATCCTCTGGAACAATGGAGGTTGATGCAAAACAGCAGGAGATGGTACAGAACATTATCGATGGCCTTGGCGGCAAGGACAATATCAGGACCTTGGGCTGCTGCATGACTCGTTTGCGCGTCGAGGTCAAAGATCCCAGCAAAGTCAGTGAGGAAACTATCAAGAAGGGCATTGACAAGGGCCTGTTCAAGAACGGCACGAATGTCCAGATTGTTGTGGGAACCAACGTGTATTCCGTCTATGACTTGCTGCGCCCCATTCTCAATTTGGAAGACTAGTAGTTATTTAATCACCAAGAGATGAACGAGGAGGCCTCATGTTGACCAAAGTATTCCAGTCGATTCATACCATGTGTGAGCGCACGCTCGGCATGTACAGGGAGAAGTCGACAGGGGGTCTTCTTGTTTTGATGGCAGCATTCGTAGGAGGTTTTATCTGGCCCCTCCTAGGTCTTGTTATAGCAGTTGGGACTCGACATTTAGGTAAATATACGGATGTGGGTAGCATTGCGGGCATAGCAGCCATCATTAACATCGCTGCCTACTTCGTACAGATAGTAACCAAGATTATCTGCGGCTTAATCTGATTTGAAAGGTGTGAACAACATGAGTGGATACAAAATTGTAATTTGTGGTGGCGGCAGCACCTATACCCCCGGTATCGTCAAAGACTTAATCGATCAAAAGGATGAATTGGGGATTCGCGAACTGTGGCTTTACGACATTGACGAGGAGCGACAGGATACAGTTGCCGTGGTGGTTAAAGCCGTTATTGACGACCTTGCCCCCGAGATTCCTCTGCATGTGACTGTTGATCCAAAAAAGGCATTTACAGATGCCAACTTTATTATGGCGCAAATGCGCGTGGGCGGTCTCAAGATGCGTATCCAAGATGAGCAGATTAGCCTGCGTCATGGTGTGGTCGGCCAAGAGACTTGCGGAGCAGGCGGTATGGCCTATGGCATGAGGACCATTTTCCCTATGTGTGAGCTTGTTGATTTCTGTGAGAAGTATGCCTGTAAAGACTATTGGATCGTCAACTACTCCAACCCCGCTGCGATCGTAGCCAAAGCCATGCACAAACTGCGCCCCAATGCACGCATTCTCGATATTTGCGACATGCCAGTGGAGATTGTAGCTCGTATGGCGGAGATTTTGGGATGCGAATTTAGCGATATCGAGGTCGACTACTTTGGTCTTAATCACTTTGGGTGGTTTACCAACGTGCGCTGCAAGGGTGTAGACGTTACGGATAAGCTTAAAGAGCACGTGCGCAAGTACGGTTACATTTCCGAGGCAAGCCTCAATGATGCCTTGGTAAAAGACCCCGACTGGGCCCACACCTTCAAGAACGCAGCAACGATTTGCACGCTATTCCAAGATTACCTCCCCAATACCTATTACCAGTATTACCTGTTGCCCGATGCGTGTGTGGAGTACATGGATATCAACAACACGCGCGGCATGCAGGTCGTAAATGGTCGTGAGAAACGTATCTTCGACGCATCCGCGGCGCTAAAACGTGGTGAAAAAGTCGATCTCACGCAGTTCTACGTGGGCGTTCATGGCAGGTTTATCGTTGATGTCGTTAAGTCTCTAGCGGGAGATCTGCGTCATCGTCACCTAGTGATTGTGCCCAACAAGGGAGCAATCGAGAATCTTTCGGAAGACGCGACGGTTGAGATTCCAGCGTATGTTACCGACCGAGGTGCCGAACCAATCCGCATCGGAAAGATCCCTCGCTTCTACAAGGGTCTTATCGAGCAGCAGGATGCTTGTGAAGGACTTGTAGTCGAAGCCGTTATCGAAGGCTCCTATCAGAAAGCGCTTGAGGCCTTCACCCTCAATCGTACGATTCCTTCGGCAGGCGTTGCCAAGAAAGTTCTAGACGATATGATTGAAGCCAACAAGGGTTATTGGCCTGAGCTGAAATAGAAACGTTTGTCAAACGCTAGAAGTTTAAGAGTGGCTCCCAAGCGGCACGGCTTCGGAGCCACTCTGCTGTGGCTACACCTCGAGAAAGCTCGCAAAGATGAATGAATCCACTTCACGCTTTAGATGGTAGTTCTTCTGATAATTCTGGTTGAATATAAGCGAATAAATAACCTGAAGTGTATAGGTTAGCGAGATCATGGATGAGTAGTTGGCTACCTTCCCAATCACACGCTCTGATTTTGGGATAAGCAAAACGGTATCGCAGTGCTTAGCGAGCGTTGTATCGGAAAATGCCGTGATTAGGTACGGCTTGATCCCACGTCTGGAAAGAGTAGCGGCATATTTGGAATAGTCGTAATGAATGCCACTGTAGCTTAGAAATAAA
>NZ_CAMXYY010000109.1 GCF_947253395.1 uncultured Olegusella sp. | reverse complement strand
TTGTGGACGTTACATCCAATCAAGGAGTGAACTTTGCTCCCAAGGATACTGAAGGCGATTCGCAAATGTGGCAGGTTCTTTACTACATCATTGTGATAGTTATGGCATTCATTTTTGTGGTGCTTACGCGCGCGAGCATTGAAGCAGAATCTCCCGTCATTGGTACGTTATTGGCATCGGGCTACAGACGCATAGAGCTTATGCGTCACTACGTTATTTTGCCTATGCTCGTTGCTATTGCTGCAGCTATTGTGGGAAATTTGACTCAGTTTGTCTTTATTCGATTTACCTATGACATCTATAGCAGAAGCTATAGCCTGCTGCCCTTTGACCTAAAGGTTAATCCAGGAGTTTTCTTTCAAGTAACGGTAATTCCTGTGCTCTTACTTTTTGTCATTACCGTGCTTGGCTTAGCTTCAAAACTCAAATACACACCACTGGCCTTTTTGCGGCACGAAGCTACGCGTGTCCGCCGAGGTCATGGTTGGCCTCTACCTGCACGTTGGCCTTTCTTTACTCGTCTGCGCCTACGTGTGTTATCCAATAACATTGGCAGCGCATTCACTATCTTCTTTGGTATCTTTGCGACAGGAATTTTGCTGATTATGGGCCTCGGCATGATGCCAATAGTCGAGCATATGGCAGAGAAAATGGCTGATGCTATGCCCGCTCAGCATGTTTATACTCTGCGTCGTTCTGTAGAGTTGCCCGCTGAGGACGCAGCACTCGCATATCAAGCAGAAAAAGTTGAATTTGCAACTCTTCAGGTTTCCAAAAAATGGAATTGGGGCCCGATGGATATTACCACCTACGGCATTGATGCTCAGGGCCCTTATTGGAAGGATTTTGATGTACGTGATGGAAAAGTTGTTATTGGTGGTGGGTTAGCACAAAAGTCTGACCTTGCCGTGGGTAGCACACTTGCATTGCGTGACGCTTATCAGGACAAAAATTTCTCGGTAGTCGTCTCGGCAATTAGTGATAATAAAATCGATACGAATGTATATATGAGTCGTGAAAAGCTCAATGAACTGCTCGGCAACAAGGCAGTAGATTTCAATGGTTGGGTATCCAATAAAGATCTGCATTTTGACAAGCATGATGTGTTGTCTGATTTGACGCCAGACGGTGCGGGTAAGATGGCTGACCAGATGCGTGCATCGATGGGTGGCATGATGAACTTAATCGTATCAGCAGCGCTTATTATTTATGCCATTGTGATTTATTTGTTATCAAAAACAGTGCTTGAACGTAGTTCACGTGCAATTTCTCAACTCAAGGTATTTGGTTACCGCAGTGGTGAGTTAAGCCGTGTGTATATCCATGCCATCAGCTTGTGCGTGATTTTGTCGCTGATATTGACAGTTCCTGTAATAAAGCTTGCCTTTACAGGGATTTGCGAACTGATCTTTATGGATTACGATCTTGCGCCCGAGATTGTATTGCCGCCCATGCTGTATGTACAGTACATACTCATTGGCCTCAGCTGTTATGCGGTGGTAGCCATTGCCAATCATGTGCATTTGTCGCGTGTGCCGTTAGCTGTTGCACTCAAGAGTCAGGAATAAAACAGGTAGCTTTGAGGCCTGTAGTGTAAGTTGCTAGGAGCTGTTTTTAGCTACTTTTGTGAGGGATTGCGCACATGTACCTGTGTGATCATGGCAGCAAATTGCACCAAAGGCTAAAATAACGTGCTATTCGATTTGTCAGATCCGAGGGGGACCTATGCTGACGACCCTCTTTCTTCTTTCAATTGCTTTGCTTGTAGCGTTTCTTGCGCCGATTGTTGCGAGCATCATTCCTGGACGAGCAGTACCTGAGGTCGTGCTTTTGGTATTTGCAGGTGCCATTTTGGGTAGATGGCTGCCGATTGCAAACGATACAGGTATGGAATTTTTTTCCGAACTTGGCATGGCATTTCTCTTCTTGATGGCAGGTTTTGAAATTGAGCCAACAAAGATGTCGGGAAAGATGACCCGTCATGCCCTGCTTTCTTGGTTGGTATCGTTGGGGCTGGCATTACTTTTTATTCAAGGTATTTCTTCTGTTCGTTTTTCGGGAATAGCAGGCTATGCCTTTGCAATTGCACTAACTACCACGGCTTATGGCACACTTGCGCCCATCATGCGTGAACGTGGGCTGCTTGGCACGCGCGTGGGGCAGGCGGTCACGGCATATGGTGCGCTGGGCGAAGTATTGCCTATTGTCGCGATGGCTTTTTTGCTGTCAGCACGCGATCATATGGCGACCAGTGTGCTGCTGCTGTTGTTTATAGTGATGTGCGTGCTCATTGCAACGTTTCCTTTGCGCGCAAGAAAACTTGGAGGCAAATTACAAGCCTTTTTACAAAGCAATGCCGCAGCTAGTACTGAAGCGCCTGTGCGCGCCGTTACTTTGCTCTTGGTTTTCCTCGTATTTTTGGCAGAACGTTTGGGCTTTGATGCAGCATTAGGAGCGTTTGCAGCGGGCTTTACCTTGCGTGGTCTTTTGCCTGCGGGCAACGACCATCTTGAGTTGCGCTTGCGTGTGATTGCGAGTGGCTTTTTGGTACCCGTGTTTTTCTTTGTATCCGGTGCGGCGATTGATTTGACTGCGGCATTTGCAGATTTGAAACTGCTTTTTGGTTTCATTGCTTTGCTTGTGCTGGTGCGTGGAGGGGTAGTAGGCATCTCCCTGAATATGTGCTCTGAAACGCGTTCTATGAGTTGGCAAGAAAAGTTTTCCGCTGCGGCATACTGCACCATGGCTTTACCTTTAGTGGTTGCGGTTACACGGGCTGCAGTCAATAGTGGGGCAATGAGGGTTTCTGAAGCATCGGTTTTGGTCATGGCAGGAGCATTGACGGTGTTACTGATACCAATTCTTACCTCGCTGGTGCGCGTTACCAGCGCGACTCATCCTGTGGAAGCTGCTCGCGAAATTGCAGCTCACGAGCCTGTTTGGGAAGTTATCGAGCAGCACCGTTTGGAGTTGCGTCGAGAAGAGCAGCGTCTCAGAGAACTGCGTCGCCATGCACGCAGACATAAGATTTCTTCGACTGATTATTTGGCAACTGGTCATTTGCAGAGGGATAAGCAATTTGGCGAAAATGCTCGCCGCCAATCACATTCGCAGCGAACAGATTCAGACTAATGTACCATCGAGGGTCAAGTTTTAATGCATGTGGGTATACTTTCGCTTGGATTATGAGCGAGGCTTTGTTCTCGTTTTGCTCTGGAGGTTTGCTTCTATGGACTCTGCAATAGTGATTGGAGTGCTCATTCCCTTTTTGGGTACATCCTTAGGCGCAGCGTGCGTCTTTTTTATGCGCAATAATCTTTCCGAGACTGTAGACCGAATGCTGACTGGCTTTGCTGCAGGCGTTATGGTTGCGGCATCGATTTGGTCATTGATTATTCCTGCCATTGAAGGCTCAGCATCGTTGGGTAAATGGGCATTTTTACCAGCTTTTTTTGGATTTTGGCTCGGTATTTTATTTTTGTTATTTTTAGATCACGCTATTCCACACCTCCATGCGCATGCAAATGAAACAGAAGGCCCTGCTTCTAATCTGCGCCGTACCACGATGATGGTGCTTGCCGTTACCATGCACAATATCCCTGAGGGCATGGCCGTTGGTGTTGTTTATGCAGGTATGGCCCTTGGTGGAGCAGGAATTACTGCCTCTGCTGCGGCTGCACTTTCTTGGGGTATTGCAATTCAGAATTTTCCCGAAGGAGCCATTGTATCCATGCCTTTGCACGAAGAAGGGGAAAGCAAACTCAAAGCATTTGCCTTGGGTGTACTGTCTGGTGCGGTAGAACCCATCGCTGCAGTTATCACCCTGTTTGCAGCAGAACAAGTCGTTGCTATGATGCCTATTCTGCTATCTTTTGCGGCAGGTGCCATGATGTATGTTGTGGTAGAAGAGCTGATCCCAGAAATGAGTGCGGGTAAGCATTCTAATGTTGGCGTGCTGGCATTTGCCTTAGGCTTCACTATTATGATGGCGCTTGATGTCGCTTTGGGTTAAGACTTAGCCCACACACCTGTCGTTCGACGCTTTGAAGTCCCTCGGCTTGTGCGGTCTTGGTGAGGAACAATTTAACTAGAAAACTATGAGTTGACCCAAATAAGTAAACCATGTATAACTCTTTTGTTATAAGTAAGTGTAAGCTAACAAGGGAGAGAGCATGGGAGATTCACTTTTGCTGGGCACGTGCTATCAGCCTGAGGCGCTCAATAGCTCTGCCAGCTCAAATCCCGGCTCTAATGGTGAAAGTATTCATCAGCGTGAGAGGACTGAAGCAGCGCTCGCTCGTGAGCTCGTGGGTCGTCTCGTAGTGGGAGCAGCGGGGGTTATTTCTGGGATAAAACCAGCATCTTTAGTAAATTATGTCCCCCATGTGCTTGAATTATATGGAACTCATCCGCGTGCAGCACGTGCAGCAGAGCGCAAAGCCCTTTGCTGTTGTGCGCGAAATCTCGTTCGCTTTGGCTTGCGTTTGATTGTGCTGGATCGTCGCGGTGGTAGGGTAGTCCTCTTTATATATCGTCCCTGTGCTTTGAAGCAAGTACT
>NZ_CAMXYY010000108.1 GCF_947253395.1 uncultured Olegusella sp. | reverse complement strand
CCCGCAAGCATGCCACCTGCAAAACCAATCACCTGACCACGATCGTGAGCTACCCACCAACTACGACCAGGCTGGGAGAGCTCTTCAAAAAACATTGCACGCGTCCAGGGTGTATGGGCTGCACCTTGGAAAGCGTTTTGCTCAAGCTGAACTACTGCATCAAGATCGTTAACCGACATGGGACGAAGCTGTAGATGAATGGATGCAAGTGCATCATCGACTCCCGTAAGCTTTACCGAGGCTGGAAGGGCAAGACCCAAGCGCTGGCGCTCGCTTTCCTCCGCATCAGATAAGCGGGTATAAACGGGGAGGACGAGTGCGGGATCTCCGTTGCCTGCTCGACTGCGTCCATCAGCAGATGCAGCTGCCATAAGCAGGCCTTCGCCTGTGGGTAGCCAGTTTTGCTCTGCAGCAAAATGCATCATGCCAGCAGATTCAAAGACAGCACGGTGTTTCACAAGGCCGCCGCCAACCACCAGCAACTCATCGCGGTCTTCACGAGCGCCCCACGCCTGCGCGCAGGCAGCCGCCTTCATCACTGTTTCGGTTTCAAACGTGCGATGTACACCAGCCTCATCAAGCACATAAATACCCGGATACACTTCACCGCGCATGGCATCAGCCGCCACAGCTATTTTGCCGCGTGTGCCCTGCTTCCACATCGACCAAGCAACGGCATCCAAGGCAGAAGCGCCATACAAAGCTAAGTTTGCTCCACAAGCAATACCTTTACCTGTAGCAATACCTATGCGGACACCAGTAAAAGAGCCGGGACCACGGCCAACGAGCACTGCATCCAGATCTTCCATGGAAAGTCCTGCTTGTGCAAGAGTTTCTTCACAGGTTGTCACGAGCTCAACATTAGCTTTACGACGACATAGATGGTCGGATGAGGTGAGTAGCTCAACCTGTGATCCCTGTATACGACCCACCGCACATGCCAGCATATCTGTAGAGGTATCAAGAGCAAGCACCAGCTTCCCCAGCTGAACGTTCTGCTCGGTCTGCTTGGTATTCATATCTTTAGTGCCATCCATCCGCTACTCATCTCATCAAAAAATATGCTGAAGATCCACTGGAAGGAGCTGCTTCGCTGCCAATCCCAAATTCCCTAGTTTAGCCCTCCTCACTGCTCATCACCCCTCTTCACCCTCATTCCATACCTCTCGCTTTGGTCTCTTCGCTCTTGCCTTTTCCATCTAGCACGTCCCTCAGCTTTTCCCTGCCTGCCCTCACATCGGCAAACGTTGCAACCTCAGGTTGCAAGGTTTTTTCCACACCCCTATCTACCTGCATAAACCTATAAATGCGCAGGTAGTTGCTCTCCGTTGCAACCTCAGGTTGCAACGCTTGCTCCTTCTGATAGAGAGAATTTCTTACCTGCTCATGTTTTTAGGTAGAAAAAGTGATGAGAATGTGGTTTTTTATTTCGTAAAGAAAATAATTGCTCTTTACAGACGTCCTTTTTTCTTAAAAACCGTTGGAAGTACCCCTATCTAGCTCTAGATTTACACAGGAACGCAGCTAAGTGCCAGTTAAAGGCAGCTTATGGCAAGCAATCGTCCAAGCTAAATCCAAGTTGCATAGCTTAATTTTTACGAATGGGAACTTGCATTGCACATTCAACAGCACTCGCTTATTGGCTCACCCGCAGCCAATCCCTAGGACAATTATGCGTCGCAAACCACTCACTGATTCAGTCGCTCACTACCAGCACAAGCGATGTAGATAGGGTACGTGCCCATCTGATAGATTGTGGCGCTTTACCAGATCGAACCGCCACTCCTTACAATTCCCATAGTGCCTATGCGCCATCCAAAACTAACCGCTTTATTCATACGTTGGTGCCATCACGAGCTGACATGAGGAGAGCTCAAAATTTCCGTGCGCATGCCATCAGAGGAACTGCGCAGAGCACCTCTCAACATCATTTGCCAGAAGGATCGGTCCTCATGCTCAATGAACAAGATTTGATTACTTCCCCCGAAGCAACATTTTTTGAAATCGCTTCAGGGACATCTAGTATCGTTCAAGCTATTGAGGTCGGCTACTATCTCTGCGGCAAATTTTATATCTCTCCAGAGGGCTATGGATTTATGGGAAAACGTAATCCCCTCACTTCGATTGAGCGTATTTCAAATTACCTCAAGCAGCTTACAGGCGTATATGGTGTTGCAAAAGCGCGAGAAGCACTGCTTTATGTGCATGAGAATTGTGAATCACCCCAAGAGGTTAATCTCTCAATCGAGCTGGCACTTCCGCTTAGGATGGGAGGACGCGGATTTCCGCCACATCAAGCAGCCCAAATATTTTCTCTGCATGACTATCGGTGGCAACGTACGCTCGGTTGTGACTATCTTCGCGCTGATATCTATTTCCCAGATTTAGACGCTATCTTCGAATACGACAGTTACGAAGCACATATGAATAGACAGCAATTTGACCGCACACAAACTCGCGCAGGAATACTACGAGCACAGGGTCATAAGGTTATTTCAGTTACTTTTGGTCAATTGCTACCCCACCAAGCTTTCAATGACTCTATTTTTACTTGGGAAGAAGAACTAGGCCTACAGCATCCTTCTTTAGACAATCTAACGAGCCAAAAGCAACACTTACTTCACAGCTTTTTATACCAAATGAAACGTCGCATGTTCTGATAGCTCACAGGTCGTATGGTTATTTAGCTCTAACTATAGCTATGCATCTTTAAGCTTGTTGGATTTTGGGATGGTTCGTTGCAACCTCAGGTTGCAACGTTTTTTCCGCACCCCTATCTACCTGCATAAACCTATAAATGCGCAGGTAGTTGCTCTCCGTTGCAACCTCAGGTTGCAACGGAGTTAAACAAAGCTAAATCCCATATAAAGTAACACCTTATACCACTCATAGCACCTACTATGGAGAAGCAGAGCCACAGCACGCGCAGATAATTTAGAAATTAGACTAAGCAGGAAAGAAGAGAAGCAGCGCGCGGGCAACGAGGAACAAGACAAAGTTTGCGGGGAGGCTCTTGACCTGCTTCTACCTCATCGTCTAGGCGACTAAGATAAATATCTAGGCGCTCATCACCAATCTCATCTGCAAACTGCTCGCCCCACTCTATGACACAAACACCGTCACCACCAAGCACATCAAACAAACCAGTATCTTCTAGCTGGTCAGGATCATCTAAACGATACAAGTCAAAGTGATACAGCGGCATATCCTTGCCTTCATAGACCATCTCGATGGTAAAAGTGGGACTTGTTACATCATCTTTAACGCCCAAGGCATCCGCAATGCCTTTGGTAAGCTGAGTCTTGCCTGCACCAAGATCTCCCGTCAAAATCAGCACATCACCAGGTACCAACTGCGCACCAAGCGTGCGACCAAACTCAATAGTTTCTTCTGTAGACTGCGTTTTTATACACAAGCCCTCATCCATCGGCTGCTTACTCACCTTACGCCTCCTGTCGGATGCTCTGCAAGCCAGGCTCCCAACATACGGAAGTCATCATCCAAAAATTGCTGCCATTCACGGTGATATAAAGCGGCGGCGGGATGGAAGACGGGCAGCACTGCAAAATGTCCTGCTTGATAAAATTTCCCACGCAGGCTCATAATACCTGCATCGGTATGTAACACAAAGTGGGCCGCAAAGTTACCCAAGCACACGATAACATCAGGCCATATGCTGCGAATTTGCTCACGCAAAAAGGGTGAGCAACACTCAATCTCTGAAGGTTGAGGGTTACGATTTCCAGGCGGACGGCATTTAAGCACGTTGGCAATATAGATGTCCTCACGTCGAAGCCCTGCGAGGCTCAACAGCGCGTCAAGGTTGTGGCCGGCTGCACCAACAAAAGGTTCTCCTTTGAGATCCTCGTTTTTGCCTGGCGCTTCACCTACAAACATCACTCGTGCATGAGGGTTGCCCACACCAAAAACGAGCTGATTACGAGTCTCTCCTAAGGGGCAGAGGTGACAGTCGCCCAACACCGCACGAATTTCTGCAAGAGAAACCTCTCCTGGCTTTTGATTTTGATGGCCAGGGATATGCATAACCCCCATCTTACCTTCTTCCGAAAATAGACTCGGACGAATTTTGCGCGCTCTAGACATAAACCTTCTCAAGTCTTAACCCAAAGTTACAAGCAACTTCATAATTGATAGTTCCACGTACTGCAGCCATATCATCAAGCGTAATTTCATCGTCCCCATCGCGGCCCACAATGGTTACCACATCGCCTTCTTGTACTGGCTCGATAGGTTGATAACTGCGAGCAGTATTAACCTCTACCGCAAACATAAACTGATCCATGCAGATATTGCCCACCTGCTGGAAACGATGTCCCTTGCACAGTACGTCAATACGGTTGGATAGCGTACGAGCAAGTCCGTCTGCATAGCCTAAGGGTACGGTTGCAACCTGCACATTTCCCCGAGGAACGCGCCAGGTCATCCCATAGCTAACACCTGCTCCCACAGAAGGATTGACCGCACGCGTTACGCGAGCACGCACGCTCATTGCGGGTTCCAAATCCATACGTGCTGCAGTGGTATCAGAGGCCTGCAGACCATACAAACCTAT
>NZ_CAMXYY010000107.1 GCF_947253395.1 uncultured Olegusella sp. | reverse complement strand
GATTCGAACCCTCGGCCTCTGCCTTGCGAAGGCAGCGCTCTCCCAGCTGAGCTACATCCCCGAATAAAATGCTGCGTGGGTAATTGTGGCAATTTGCACGACACATGTCAACTGATATGCAGCCTAGACAAGGCATATCATCATAGCCATACGGCAAACGTACCGTACTACTCTACTTGGCAACTTCGTGCCATAATGTGAGATGTCTGGCTGTAAGACTATACAATTTAGTAACATACTTGCCTTTGTCGCTCAGGGAGAACCTATGGATAAGCAGGACTTTTACGCAGGCCGCGAATTTTTTGCTCATGATTTCTTGGGAGCCCACCTCAGTGATACAGGCATGGTATGGCGTACATTTGCGCCAAGCGCTGAGGGCATTGTCGTAATTGGCGATTCTGGCGAATGGCCCATGCATAAAATTTATGATGGCAATTTTTGGGAAGCAGAGGCCAAAGGTATTGGCTACGGTGAACACTATATCTACCGCATCTACCACGGCGGCAGCTACCAAGATCACTGCGACCCTTACGGCTTTGCAATGGAGCTCCGTCCTGATTGGCGCAGCATCAGCTGCGATTTAAGCTACCAATGGCACGACCAAAAGTGGATGGCTGCACGCAAAAAAAATGGTTCGGCTGCCAGCTATACCGCTCCCATCAATATGTACGAAATGCACCTCGGCAGTTGGCGCAAACGCTCGGGTGAGCAGGTTTCTGATGACCCTGCAGATTGGTATAGCTTTTCTGAACTTGCGGAAATTCTTCCCGCGTATCTAAAAGAAAACGCTTATAACTACGTCGAGTTTATGCCTTTGGCAGAGCATCCTTTTGACGGTAGCTGGGGCTACCAAACTACGGGGTTTTTTGCTGCAACCAGCCGTTATGGCTCCCCTACCCAGCTTATGCAGCTGGTAGATGCCCTACATACCGCAGGTATTGGCGTTATTCTTGACTTTGTACCTGTGCACTTTGCTACTGATGCTTATGGCCTTGCCAACTACGATGGTACGGCGCTGTTTGAATATCCCCATGCAGCCGTCGGCGTATCTGAATGGGGTAGCCACAACTTCATGCACTCGCGCGGCGAGACCTGCTCGTTTTTGCAGTCAGCAGCAAACTTCTGGCTAGCTGCCTATCACTTTGATGGCCTACGTTTGGATGCGGTAAGTCGCATTATTTATTGGCAGGGTGATGAGTCTCGTGGCGTCAATGCTAATGCTGTTGAGTTTGTGCGTCGCTTTACCTCGGGTATGCATAGCCTCAACCCTGGTGCCTTGATTATCGCTGAGGACTCCACTGATTTTGATGGCACTACGCGACCCGTTGAGGAGGGTGGACTCGGCTTTGACTACAAGTGGGACATGGGTTGGATGCACGATACACTTGAGCTATTCCAAACTGGTCAGCCATGGCGTCCCGAAAATTACCACAAGCTGTCCTTTTCGATGATGTATTTTCACCGTGAGCGCTATCTCATGCCACTGTCACATGATGAAGTGGTACACGGTAAAGCTACCATCCTCCAAAAGATGGATGGTGACTACGAGAAGAAATTTCCACAGGCTCGAACGCTCTATCTTTACATGATCGCTCACCCCGGCAAGCAGCTCAATTTTATGGGTTCGGAATTTGGTCAGCTGCGTGAGTGGGATGAAAAGCGCGAGCAGGACTGGATGCTGCTTGAATACCCCATCCACCAAGCATTTGCACGCTACTGTCGCGAGCTCAATCACTGCTATCTCACACATCCTGCCCTCTGGGATCAAGATTATGTCCAGGCGGGCTTCCAATGGCGCCAGGTAGATGATGCGCAGCATATGGTGTATGCCTTTGAGCGTCGTGAACGTGGAGTAGATGGCGAGCGCATTCTCTGTGTGCTCAATCTATCTGACCAGCCATGGCCTGCCTACCAGTTGCAACTTGAAGCTACAACAAAGCTTACACCACTTATCAATACCGACTGGGATATCTACGGGGGTTCACGCCCTCGGGACACAAAGCTAAGCTTTGCGGTAAAAGAAGGTAGTGTGACACTTGACCTAGCTCCGCTTTCAGCTGTGCTTTTACACCTAGACTAGGCAGTTGGTACCGACAAAAGAAAGAATTACGCAGGACAACGGCAGTGCAGAACGGCAGCGCTGTTTTGGCTCGTTCTGCTTTGGAAAGAAGCTTCACATGGATATGAGCGCCTACGAAATTTGTGAGTTATGCCCGCGCCATTGTCACGCACGACGCAATCAAGGGCAAGCAGGCTTTTGCGGTGCCGCGGATGAGCTGCGTATTGCGCGTGCTGCTTTGCATTATTGGGAAGAACCTCCCATCTCTGGTGAGGCAGGCTCTGGTGCAATTTTTTTTACCGGCTGCCCTCTACGCTGCATATTTTGCCAAAATCACGAAATCTCACAGGAAGGCTTTGGTCTCAAAATCACGGTTGAGCGCCTTGCGGAAATTATGCTTGAGCTGCAGACACAAGGTGCACTCAATATCAATCTTGTAACTCCTTTGCACTACGGACCACATATCCGTGAGGCTGTACACATGGCTCGAAAGGCCGGACTTGGCTTGCCCATTGTCTGTAATACCTCAGGGTATGAGACGGTCGAAGCGGTGCGTGCAATGCAGGGTACTGTTGATATCTGGCTTACCGACTTTAAGTACGCCTCAGCCAAACTAGCGACACTTTCCAAAGCTACAAACTATCCTGAGGTCGCCGTAGCAGCGCTATATGAAATGCTGCAGCTCCTGCGGACTGCAGGCGGGCGTGCCGAAGAACCGGATGGTCGTATGACACGTGGCATCATTGTGCGACACCTCGTATTACCTGGCCACATAGATGATTCCTGTGCAGTGGTTGACCGTGTATGGGAACTTTGTGGCAACGAGGTCGATCTATCTGTGATGAATCAATATACCCCCAACAAAGCTTGTCGATTAGCCGGCGGTAATTTAGCGCGATCGGTCATCGACGAAGAATATGAAGTCGTGCTTGACCATGCTGATGAGATGGGTTTTGAGCACCTGTGGTGGCAGCAAGGGGGCACTGTTTCTGAAAGTTTTATTCCCGCCTTTGATGCTACTGGTGTCACCAGCCCTGCAGGCCCTGCTCTATAGCATGCAGCGTAGGAGCTTTCGCTAGGTTTGACTTAGCAGCCATTTTGCCGACCTTGACTTGGCAGCTATTGCGCCAACCTTGGCAGCTATTTCGCCAACCTGCGTACCTACTTAGAACGGCGACGGATGTCTATGCGCTCAAGATGGTGTTCCTTAACAAAGCGTTCCTTCTCATCCTCAAAGGCAGGATTATCGGGATCAACAAGTTCGTCTTCTCCTGTGTGTTTGTTGTAATGATGAAGAAGAACGGGCTCAAACAGATGTAAATGCATGGCAAATGCCGCTGAACCAACCACCAGCACACCAAAAACCGCTACACGCGGACCCACACTCACCTGCGTCATAATCAACGTGCCGATGCACAAAAGACCTGTCCAACCGTACATCGTTAACACGGCACGACGCTGATCAAAACCCCTATTGAGCAGACGATGCTGGATATGTCCACGATCTGCCTGCCCAATACTAACACCTGCTCTAAAGCGGCGAATAATCGCAGAAAACGTATCGATAATGGGCATGCCTGCAATCACCAGCGGCACAATCACCGTAGTAAAGCCAGCAATACGGGTGACAGAAAGCAAAGACACCGTTCCCAGCGTAAATCCCAACAACAACGAACCTGAATCACCTAGGAAAATACTCGCGGGATGAAAGTTGTAACGCAAAAACCCAAGCGTTGCTCCTACCAGAGAAATTGCTAAGGTTGCTGCATCGGGACGTCCCGCGAACATCGCCAGCGTAAACATGGTAAAGCCCGCTATGCAGGCGATACCCGAAGCCAAACCATCCAAACCATCAATCAAATTAAAAATATTCACATATGCAACAAGATAAAAAACCGTAACTGGATATGCTGCCCAACCCAGATAAAAATAGCTACCACTAAAGGGATTAACCACCGAACCTATCATCAAACCACCCGATACAGCAATAGCTGCTGCAATGAGTTGACCTGCAAGTTTTTGCAAAGGTTTAAGATGAAACTTGTCATCTAAAATACCCGTAAGAAAAATGACGCCAAAGGCGCATGCCAACACTTGATAGCTAATACCTGCCAAGTGCACCGAGGGCGAAAGCACGGTTTCCCAGCCGAGATGCGTCGTACCAACGTACTGGACAAGAAACGCTACAACAATGGCCGCAAATACTGCAATGCCTCCCATACGTGGAATGGGCTGCTTGTTGATACGACGGATGCCGGGGTAGTCAATGGCATTTACTTTCCACGCAATATGGCTTGCCAGAGGTGTCATTGCAAACGAGGTGACAAGAGCAGAGAGAAAAACTGCCGCATAGGGCACCCATCTGACATCCATGACACCTCCCTACTAGGGTTTTGCCGGACGGACGCCCGCACCCCAAAGCTAGATTCGCAATCAAATACACTCAAATACACCTAGGCATTGTAACTGAAAGCTGCACAATCATAAAAATGGGAAGCAGGAAAGCAAATCAAAAA
>NZ_CAMXYY010000106.1 GCF_947253395.1 uncultured Olegusella sp. | reverse complement strand
CCGCATACACACCAAACGTGATAAGACCCCACCATCTCACGTCGTAATGCAGCATTTGCATGTAATAGTGAATTGTCGAGGCTGAAGGTTTTACGCTATAACGACGACGCGACTCCAACAGCCCACGGGTCACATGCATAGCAAACAATATGCCAAAGAAAAGCACCGCAAGACCAACAGCCGCCATGATGTCGCCTAGTCGGTCATAGAGCAGATTAAAAGCAAAAATCCATACTACGCTGAGCGCGAGAGCCTCAGCGATAGTCCATATGCGCATGCCAAGCGAAATGGGTAAGGGCTCCTTGCGTTCAGTCATACGCTCAAGGCCATACTTTTTGCGCAGGCGCTCAATGCGTTTTTTCTGGCGACGACGCTCATCGCGCTCATTGGTTTTATTGGCATGTATAAGGGGATTTTCCGAGACAATTAAATCCCCGTCTTCGGTTTTTTTCCAAACGCTTGTGTGAGTAGGTTTTTCTTCGGGCGTCTCAGTCTGTGCATCCACCTTCAATGACTCACGACGTGCCGCAGGGCTTGCAGCGTCAATAGCAGCAGTGACATCCATCTCGACAGAGTTTAACGAACTGTCCTTTGTCTGAAGGATTTTTTTGCTCTTATGCACCTGCTTACCCTTGCTCATTTAGTGATTCCAAACTCTTATTACCATGGCACTATAGCGCCGCTAGCAAAATCACATCCCCATCGGCACAGCCACCCTTAATTGCACTACCAAGACACGGCAGATGCACACAGTATCTGCCGTGTTTGAAGTTTTATCTATTTAAGCGTTGGGAAACTTAATCTCTTTGGGGTACTCCCAGCTCTGAAGCTCTTCTGGAGGGAAGCTGTAAGGCTCGACACCCTGACCAGCAACAAGAGCGTGATAGTAGAGCTCAGCCAGCTCTTCGATATAGCAGACCTTGAGATAGGCCTCCTCCACGCTGGTCTCATCAACAGCAGCGCAACCATGACCTTGCATCAAAAAAACATCAGACTCGTGGACGGCTTCAACCACATTATCAGCAAGGGCGGGGGTGCCGGGGCGACCATAAGGAGCTACAGGAATACGAGCCTTGGAGCAGTTGAGAGTAGCCACCTCATAGACAACCGCAGGGATGGGCTTGTTGAGCACGGCAAGGGTTGTGGCATACATCGAATGTGTATGTGCCAAAGCGACAACGTCTTTGCGCTCCTGATAAATCTTGAGATGCATCAAGGACTCTGAGGTAGGACGCAAGCCGGTCTGGTTTTCGACAACATTAGCGTCAAAATCCATAACAATCATATCAGGGACAACAAGGTCCTCACGGTCAACACTCGTTGGGGTAATAACAACGAGACCGGTTTCTTTGTCAAGTGCAGAGAAGTTCCCGGACTTGTGCTTGCACAGACCATCGCGCTGAGCCCTCTTTGCAACATTCATAACACGAAGCTTAAGATCCTCAAGCATTGTTGGATCCTTTCTATTTGGTGGAACCAAAACTAGACAGAGCCTAACTAAAAAGCCGCCGTCCGTGCTGGGAAGAACACGGGCGGCAGCGATGCCAGATAAGTGGCTGGCGTTACCGCCCAGATAAACTACTCTTCAGAGCTGCTCTCAGGAGCGGCGTTGCCACCCTTCTTGATGTCATGGACCGTATACATAAAGCCCAGGATCCAGATGACCAAGCAAATCAAAGGCAGGAAGTTGCCCTTGAGGCAGTCAAGGAACTCTGCAAAGGCATAGGTCTGCAAAGGAGCATCCATACCAGAGTTCGAAATCATCTGACCAGCAGAAAGACCTAGCTTGAGGCCCGTGCTGTTTGCAAGATCGGTCATGAAGGGAGCAAATGCCGTACCGACGAGCAGATACACCGGAACAGCGATAACAAAGAGGATGCACATACGAGGCACGTTGCCACGGGTAACCATCCATGCGGGAACTGCAAGAGATACGTTGACGATACCTGCAAAGGGCAGAATCTCATTGCCATGACCAGCAAGCAGGAATGCCCAGATGGTGGTTACAGGAATGCCCCACATAGCGGCAATCCAAATCTCATTGGCGCCGCCAAGGAACGGCCAGTCGAGACCGACAACCAGCTGACGGCCTTCAAAACGAGCGTTCATGTACTCGGAAACGGCCTCAGAGATGGGTGAGAGGGCCTCCATGAAGTACTTGGAGATAACAGGGAAGAGCGTCAAGCACATGGCACACTCAACACCAGTGCCGAGAAGCTTGCCCGGATCATAGCCAGCAAGCAGACCAAAGAAGCAGCCAAGGATAAAACCAAGGACATGGTTCTCTGCAAAGATACCAATCTTATCATGCAGTGCTGCAGCATCCATCTTGGTGTTCAGTGCAGGGATCTTGCGAAGAAGCTTATCGATGGGGTACAGCCATGCAGCAGTAAATACCATCCTGTGAGTGGTGGTAACGCCAGGGATACCACTCATTTCATAAATCTGATCTTTGAACACATCAGCAATCTTGAGCTCAAAGATGATTTGGATAGCAGCAACAACAAAAGCAATGGGCACAGATCCGGTAACAGCAACAACACCGACAGCGGTAAAGATCTTGCCCCAGACATTCCAGAGGTCAGCGTTAAACGTATCGGTCTGATTGATGGTCAGCATGATGATGTTGACAACAATCATCAAAGGGAACATCAAAACGGCATACGGCCAAGTCCAAGAGATGGCAGACATGGTTGTCCAGCCACCGTCAACGATGGGCAAATTGATACCCAAGCGACTCAACATGGCCTCACCAATGGGACCCATGATGCCCGTCATATAAGAAATGAGCATGGACATGCCTGTAAAGGCAACGCCCAACAGCAAGCCAGAGCTTACAGCCTCAGACGGCTTCATCTTGACGATAAGACCCATGATAATCATGAGTGCAGGTACAAATACGTACGACGGGACAGAACTCAAGAAACCTTGAATCCATGTCGAAGCAGTACTAATGTCCATTAGGCACCCTCTCTTCGTTCGCGTGAAACTACACTTGCTAAACGCGCCACCAACTCCACACTCTTCCCCACCAAGCTTCCCCCCAGATGGGGAAGAGTGGAAAGCTGGCGTAGCACTAAATCATCAGAAAGCGCTACTTAGCAGCGTTCTGATAATCCTTGATGTAGCCCAGCAGCTTCTCGTACTCCTTCTGCTGGTTCATGCCAGTAAGAAAAGCGATGCCATCAATAACAGGCACACCGTAGGTCTTGTTCTTCTCGCGAACAATGGTGATATAGGCCGCTGCGTCCTTGAGATGACGCTCGACAGACTTAAGGTCAACAGCAGTCACCTGAGCATCAATGTTGTCTTTTTTTAGCATGCGGTTCACCTTGGAGGCAACAGTCTGAGAAGTAGCAACTCCGCTACCGCATGCAACGATAATAGGTACTGACATAACTAATCCCCTTTCAATTTGGACTTTCCTTGCTTTTTTGCAGCTCTTACTCGTCGTAGACCCATTCCATATCCATGACCGCATCATAGAAAGCATCGGCCGTAGGGGCCTTGAGTAGAGCATCAACCCAATCTTGACGCTGGAAATTATGCATCAAAATCTGTAACAAAATAATGTGCGCGCCGGGCTCATTAAAACCGAGCATAAACGCGAGCTTCACATCTAGCTTGTTATCGGGATCAGACATATCACCCCAAGGGATTGGGGTTTTTAGACGAACAGGAGCAATGAAGGGTTTGACGATAGCCTCGCCCTCAGTGTGAGGAATCGCAATGGGATAGGGTTCTACAGGCAGTGCAGTAGGGTAGTTGTTCTCACGCTCAGTAATGGATGGAAGATAGGTTTCGTTGACATAGCCTTTTTCTAGGAAACGCTTGCCCATAATCTCAAAAACTTCAAAGGGCGTGGACGCTTCAAGATCCACTTCGGCAAGCTCTTTCATTATGACTTCCTTGCCTAGCATGAAATTCTCCTCTCTCGCACATTTTTTATCATTGGTGCTCAGTTGATATAACTGTACGTTTAACTGCCCTTATATTGTGTGAATTATCGCAAACGGTCGTATTATTCCGGTGAACGGTTTTGTTTGTATTGTTAACTTTTGTTTGTTCTGCATCATATTAACATACATGTGCGAACTATGAACGTGCAAAATCAGCCCGGTAAAAGCCGACAGATATGCTGACGTGCGCGTTAATCTTTTCTCAACAAAAAAGCATGAACGTAATCAAACAAAAAATTTTCAGACAAAATAATCAGCTCTGATACAGCTGATTGGCAGTTGCACAGCAGTGCTTTTAACCTCAAAAAGACCAATCAAAACGCTGCGTCGCCCCTTTATTTTTTAGAAGATGACTTCGGTGAGCTCTGAAAGGGCTTTTACTTGTTTTTCTGTGATTGCAGCATCGGTCACAATACCATCAAGGTTCACCACATCGTAGAAACCGTAAAAATCTCGCTTGCCAAACTTGCTTGAATCGGTCACTACATAACGAGCGTCAGCACGATTGAGCGCCATACGAAAGAGACTGCCTTCAAGAGAATTTGAGCAAAAAATCAGTCCATCATGCACACCGTTGGTCCCCACAAACGCCTTGCTAATGCCAATAGCTTCAATAGAACG
>NZ_CAMXYY010000105.1 GCF_947253395.1 uncultured Olegusella sp. | reverse complement strand
TACACCCATAAGGTTTCGTCGGCAGCGTCAGATGTGTATAAGAGACAGCCGCATGCCCTGCTTCATGACAAGCAACAGCAACTGAAGCAACCGAACCACCATCAAAATTTTCATCAGACAGATGCAGCTTGTTGTCACGAGGGTCATAATAATCCGAAAGATGACCCGACGTACGAACGATGCCAACATCGTGAGCACCCATAGAATCGAGCATGCGACGTGCTACTTCAGCACCCGTTCCTGAATCAGAACCATCAATTTCAGACCATTTTTTATACGTACTTTTGATATAAGCCTGTGTACCCATTCCCAAAACAGCGGTCACAATGAGTAGCAGAATATAGGCTCCATCACCGTAATACATCCCAAAACCCCCTTTAATCGCTTAACTTTGTTGTACCCAAGAAGCACAGCACACTTACAGCAACTCGATACGACCGTCTTTAACGGTAAGACCTAGCTCACCAGACAGAAGCTTTTGAAGGCGATTGCCTATGATTTGCTTGCGCCAGCCCTGCAAAAGTATGCAATCGCGTTTGCCTGCAAGCAAATCGTGCAAGTCATCACGAGTTGCCAACAGTTGAGGTGCAATGCCACACTCCGCCGAGCTAATACGCACCATCGCATTCATCAAATCGATAACACCCTCAGATTCCTTGGATGGATGCTCTTTACGAGCTCGACGAGGCAAATCAGAACCGTCCGACTTCGCTCCCCTACGCAGTGCTGCAAGCAAAGCTTCTGCATCTGAGGTGGAAATCTTCGCTGCTCCTCGAATGCGTTTTATAGCATTGATATCACGAGGAAGGTGACGAGAACACTCAACAAGCACCTCATCAGATACCACCCATCGACGTGGAACATCACGCTGAGCTGCCATTTCTTCTCGCCACGCACAAGCCTCGCGCGCAATAGCAAGCTGCCGACGCGTGAGTGAAGCAGAATGCTTGAGATGTATGTATGCCTCACGTGGATCACGTGTGAGCGAAATTTTATCGATGAGCTGCTGCATCTCGGGTAAAACCCACCCAAGGCGATCTTTTGCTAACAATTCATCCAGTATCTTTTCATAGATACAAGGGAGATAGCGCACATCATCAGCGGCATATTCCAGCTGCTCAGCAGTCAAAGGTCGATGCGACCAATCACTCAAAGATTGCGCTTTGGGCAAACGCACGCGACACGCTTCGTTAACCAAGTCACCATAACTAATCTGCTGACGCATACCTAAAAATGCTGCCGCAAATTGCGTATCAAAAACTGGTTGAGGCACCACATCTAACACATCAAAAAGCACCTCGAGATCTTGACTACAAGCATGAAAGACTTTGACGATTTGTGAATTGACCATGATATCTGCCAAAGGTGACAGGTCAGAAATTGCCAAGGGATCTATCAGAGCAATTTCCTCAACTGTGCCGAGCTGCACCAAGCAGAGCTTGGGATAGTAGCTTTTCTCTCGTAAAAATTCTGTATCTACCGCAAGCATCTTGGCACTACGTGCATGCTCGCAAAAGCTTTCAAGCTCATCTTTGCTTGTTATGTACACGCAATCTCCCCGGTACTGATTCTCCTATAGATGGGGTATGTTTATGACTTGTGAAGCTCATTCACGCGGTCATACCTTCCCATCTTTTGGCCGTCTACCATGATAGCTAACGAAGGTAGGTAGGTGCGTCCGAGACAAAGTAGTTAGTGGAGGATTTGATGCGGTGCTTGATTGTGCATAATGCACGCTCTGGTTTTGGCTCTTCAGCCATATATGAGTTTGAGCGAGCACTACTGAGCGGCGGTGACGAGTGTGTATTGCGCCTCCTTGCGGACAATCAGCGTGCCGATGAGGCTGTTGTTGATGCCGAGGAATTTGATTTAGTGGTTGTCTCGGGTGGCGATGGTACAACCACTTCCTTGTTGTATGCACTACGTAATCGCGAGGTCATCGTCTGCGTCTTCCCATCGGGTACCGCAAATCTCTTTTGCGTCAATCTAAATACTGCTGCAGAGCCATCCGCACTCGCCCGCGCCTGCCGCATTGGGCGCACAGCACAAACCGATTTGGGTGAGCTTACCTTTGTTGATGAGCAAGGCGTTGCTCATACTCGTGGTTTTTCCATCATGATGGGTACAGGCTATGACGCACAGATTATGCAGGCAGCAGTTGAAGGCAAATCAACTTTTGGCGAAGCAGCTTACTTTGCCGCAGCTCTTGCCAATGTGCGCCCCGAGCTTCATCATTTCAAAATTACCGTAGATGGCAAGACCTTTAAACGCGATGGTATTTCTTGTCTCATTGCCAACAACTCAACCATACAGGGCGACGTTCGTATTGTCCCCGATGGACGTATGGACGACGGTTTGCTCGAGGTTATTGTGCTTGAGCAGTCTAGTCCCGTTGGTTTGCTACGTCCGATTGTGGCCAGTCTCGTAGACAAAGAGGGGCGTAATCTTGGTCGTCCTGCTCTTGAGATTTTTCGCGGCAAACATATTTGTGTCGAGCTAACAAAACCCGCCCCGCTCCAATATGACGGAGAAACTTTTGATGGCAAAGTCATGAGCTATGAGGCTCGAGTGTTGCCACAAGCAAACCGCGTTATCGTTGACAGCTTGAGCAGCTATCATGACTATTACGATACTCACAGCGAAGACAATCCTCGCTTTGGTGAAGCGATAGTACCTTCGTATCCTGCACCTCTGCACGCCAGCTTGCTTCACCGACCCTAAGGAGGCTTTAATGACCACTCATCCCAACAATCCCTTGCAAGAAAACTTACAAGAAGAACAGGTAGAACCAAAGCAAATAGAAACAAAGCAAGACGAAGCAGAAACAAGACAAGACGAAAGTATGCTTGTCGACCAATCAATCATGCCTGCCGTTCCTGCAGTAATTGAATCCATCTCTGGTACCACATCACCTGATAACAGCACAGCTGGAAATAAGGCTTACCTCATTGCGGGCATTGCGGTGTTGCTGCTTTTCTTACTGATTGGTGCGAGCTTTAGCGGTCTTGGCGCACTATTTGAAGCGGTTGGCGATGAGCTGCTCTCCGAAGGCGATCCCTATATGTTTTCAAATAATAGCTTTGGTGGCGAATCTCTTGAAGATGAATCAAGTGGCCTCTATTCAGGTCAGTCTCTAGACGATTCTTTTGTTGAAGATCTATTGAGAGGGTAATATTTTGAGCAAGGCAGATCAGATTTTTGTCGACATGTGTCGCAATATAATTGACCATGGCACTACCACCCAAGGACAGCGCGTGCGCCCTCATTGGGAAGATGGTAGTTTTGCTTATACCATCAAACAGTTTGGCGTATGCAACCGTTATAACCTAAGTGAAGAATTTCCTGCGCTCACGCTACGCCGCACTGCTCTTAAGAGTTGTATGGATGAAGTTCTGTGGATTTACCAACGCAAATCCAACAATATCAAAGACTTAACATCTCATATTTGGGATGAATGGGCAGATGAGAGTGGTTCTATCGGCAAAGCGTATGGATACCAAGTGGCCCAAAAAACAAGCTATCCCGAAGGCGCTATGGATCAGATGGATCGCGTCCTATGGCAACTCAAAAATGAGCCCTACTCTCGTCGCATTATGACCAATCTCTATCAGTTTGCAGACCTTCCTGAGATGAACCTGTATCCTTGTGCCTTTAACGCTATCTACAATGTAACGCAGGAACCAAACAAGTCGCGACCCACCCTAAATATGTTGCTCGTGCAACGCAGCCAAGACGTATTGGCGGCAAATAACTGGAACGTATGTCAGTATGCCTTGTTGCTCATGATGGTGGCACAGGTCTCCCATATGAATGCGGGCGAGCTTGTACACATGATTGCCGATGCACATATCTATGATCGCCATGTGCCTATTATTGAGGAGCTGATGAGCAGACCTCAATATGCAGCACCACGGGTAAGCCTTAATCCTGAAATACACAGCTTCTATGACTTTACCACCAAGGACCTGATAGTTGAGAACTATCAGCATGGCCCTCAGGTTAAAAATATTCCGATTGCAGTATAAGGAGCAGTATGCGAGCAATTGTTGCTGTGTGTTCCGACTGGGGCATTGGAAATAAAGGACAGCTCCTTGTGAATAATAGAGAGGATATGCGTCATTTTGTACGCTGCACCAAGGGCGGCACCGTGCTTATGGGACGCAGTACTCTCGATAGTTTTCCTGGCGGTCGTGCACTCAAAGAGCGTCGCAATATTGTCCTTACCCGTCAAAGCGATTTTTGTCGCGAGGGTGTAGAGCGTGCTGCTTCTGTAGAAGAAGCGTTAGAGCTGGTGAGTGGCGAGCAGCCTAATAAGGTATGGGTTATTGGTGGCAGCTCCGTGTATCGTCAGCTACTTCCCTACTGCAGCGAAGTTGTGGTAACCAAAAATGATTGCCTGCGTCCTGCCGATGCTTTCTTCCCCAATCTTGATGAGGATCCTCGCTGGCAGCTGAGCGAAATCGAAGATGGCGGCAGCACTTCCGAAGGCATCCCTTTCTCATTCCTTTGCTATACCCGCATATAAACCACCTGCTTTTGTATCATGGCCTCTACGGTTTCTGACACACAGGCAATGTCTGTCCTGCTCATATAAAAGAGCCTCCCTTTCGAGAGGCTCTTTTTGTGATGGTCGTTATGACACGAGCTAC
>NZ_CAMXYY010000104.1 GCF_947253395.1 uncultured Olegusella sp. | reverse complement strand
TATGGCCCGGAATAGCTACACGCGTCTCGCGGCCCGTACGCAACTCAATCTCGCGCGCAAGCGCATAGGCAACAGAAGGATCAGTCCTCTGGGCAAGAGCCGCCTTGTATTCTTTTTTGTTGAGCATCTTTTCACCCTTGGTGATAGCACCTTCGGCCACCACAACAATGGCAAAACGCCCGCCCATTTTTTCGCGCTTCTCAATGGCCGCAACAACGTTATCCAGATCATAGGGAATCTCAGGAATCAAAATAACGTCAGCTCCGCCTGCAACACCTGCGTACAGGGGAATCCAGCCAACCTTATGGCCCATAATCTCGATAACAAAGACACGTCCATGTGAGCTTGCCGTGGTCTTGATATCATCAATTGCTTTGGTTGCAATATCGATAGCCGAGGGAAAACCAAAGGTCATATCAGTGCCCCAGGTGTCGTTATCAATCGTCTTTGGCAGACCGATAACATGCAGGCCTTCCTCATTCAGCAGGTTTGCTGTCTTGAGCGAGCCATTACCACCCAGTACGCACAGGTAATCAAGCCGCAGTTTTTTGTAAGTCTGCTTCATGGCCTCAACCTTATTGAGACCATTTTCATCAGGTTCACGAATCAGCTTAAACGGTGTACGACTTGTGCCCAAAATGGTGCCACCCGTCGTCAGCAGACCGCTCACATCATGCCACGTGAGTTTGCGATACTGGCCATACATCAACCCACGATAGCCATCGAGAAAGCCATAAAACTCGACTGGATTTTTGCATTCGTTGCTAACCGTACGCACAATAGCGCGCATCGTTGCATTCAACGCTTGGCAATCACCACCGCTAGTAAGTATACCGACTCGAAGCATATGGTCCTCTTCCCTCTCGCAGCGCTGTTACGGTCTTTTTTGCTGGTACCGACTTATAAACTCAGAATAGTCGTAGCTCTATTGTACGCCACCGATAAGCCAGACAAGCAAAACTTAGTGCACAAGTAAGAAGTACGTTACTACAGCCGCACCCAGTACAATTCGATACCAACCAAAGGGCTTGAAATTGTGCTTTTTGACAAAGGACATCAAGAAACGAATCGCAAGCAAAGACACCACAAAAGCAACGACACAGCCAACTAACAACAGCGTTAACTCATGTAAAGCAAAGCTATTGCCTTTGAGGAAAAACTTCACCAAGCGCAAGGCGCTGGCACCCACCATTACGGGCACTGCTAAAAAGAAGGTAAACTCCGCTGCAACCGTGCGCGAGCAACCCAAAAGCAGGCCGCCAATGATGGTCGAGCCCGAGCGAGAGGTACCTGGCACAATCGAAAGAATCTGGAAAATGCCAATGCCTATCGCCGTTAACCAAGGCATATGACGCACATCCGTCACACGCGCATCGTTATCAGCAAGCTCACTAGGATTGTCTGTCACAGGTACCGCCATATGACGAGCAGAACTTCCCCGAGCAACCAACTGCTGAGCACGGCTATCGCGGCGAGACTCGATCACAATAAAAGCAACACCATAGACAATAAGTGCAGCGGCAATCACAAAAGGACTGCCGAGATGAGCTTCCATCCAGTCGTCCAACGGGATACCAATTGCAGCTGCAGGAATACAAGCAACGATAATCTGTGCCCAAAGCCGCCACGTATCACGGCGTTCATCGGGGCTTTTCTTACCCGAAAAGGGATTGAGTGCATGGAAGAAAAGTACGCAAACCGCCAGGATTGCCCCCAGCTGAATGACCACCAAAAACATATCCCAAAAATCTTTAGATACATTGAGCTTGACGAATTGGTCGAGCAACAGCATATGACCCGTTGATGAAATGGGTAACCACTCAGTAATGCCTTCTACTAAACCAAAAAGTACCGCTTTGAGCAGTTCAATCATATCCATGGGTAACACCCCCGCTAGTTTTAACTGCCAATACGTCTTGCTACTACAGACGGCCCGCCATGACGAACACAACCACAGATACCACGCACGCACAGACCGCAGACACTTTGCTTGCCTATCTTTGCGTACCAATGTAGGACAACACGCCCACCATCCGCCTGCCCCTCACAAACTGCTACGGAAAAACACCGACCGCCTACCGTCTAGAGCATCCACAAGCAAACTTATCATCTGACAGCTGGGTAAACTCTAGTTAGTAGATACTCTACGGAAAGCAGGGATTACGATGACAAAGACTTACTCTGACCTCGGTTATGACAAGATTTTTGTAGCACTTGATGGGAGTGATCTGCAATATAAGGTGCTCGATCGTGCAATCACAACGGCAGCGAACGACAACGCAGAGCTCTACATTGGTCATGTCATTGACTCAACCGCGCTAGAAACTACAGGGGTTTATCCATCAGGCCTCATTTCCGCCCTTGAAGAGGATTTCCGCAATTCTATCGCCGAGCAAATCGCCAAGGCACAAGCAGAGCCCAACATCAAAAAAGTTGCGCTTATTGTCAAAGCGGGGCGCATCCGCGAAACACTCAAAGATGAAATGCTTGATGAAATCAACCCTGATTTAGTGGTATGCGGCGCGCGCGGACTGTCGCCAATCAAATATGCTCTGCTTGGCTCGATTTCTACCTTTTTGATTAGAACCGCAAAGGTTGACACTCTTGTGGTGAAGTAGCACCTAAGCTTAACGTGCCGCAAGCCCTGCAAGCCGCGCGACCTCGTGTGCTCCTTGCAGGGCTATATACAGCTATACAGTCAAAAATACGGTAATGATAATCAAAGCAAAGCCCAGCAGCTCTGCTCCAGAAAAAGTTGCGCCAAGAAAAACAACTGATGTAATGGTTGCCACCACAGGCTCGGAAGTTGCAAGCAACGAGCCTCGCACCGAGCCGACTTCTTTGACACCTTGCAGGTAGAGGCCATAAGCACCAAAAGTACCTATGACCACGGAAAACACAACGGCCAACCAGCCAAGCCAGTCAAGTGTAGGCATATTTTCCCAGGGACGCACATAAGCCGAAAGCAGCACTCCTGCCATCAAAAAAGACAAACCATTGACCACAAAATTGCCCCAGCGATGCATCATGTGTGCGGGCAAAATAGCCAAAATAGCAGCGGCAACAGCACAAATTAGACCCCAAATAAGACCTTCAGGCTGCAGATTCATCTGAGTTGGCACACCCGCGGTTGCCACCAAATACGTACCCATAAGTGCAAGAAATAGACCCAACGCTTCACGTTTGCGCGGCTTGCGGGGTGTAACCACACACACATACACCAGCACCATGGGCATCTCTAGCGACTGCAACACCGTCGCTGTACCCGAATCAGTCCAATCAATTGCCTCGAGATAGGCTACCTGAGAAAAAATAATGCCGCCCAGCGCCACAAGCAAAATTGCCCAGAGATCACGCGGACTATGCAGGGCATCTATCAGGCGACGACGATTACGCAACAGCGCTACAGCCAAAAAGAGCCAGCACGCAGTCAGCTCACGTACACAAGCCAACCACAGGGGGTCAACGTTATAGGCATCCATTAAAAACTTGGATACAGTACCGTTTGCGCCCCACAGTGCGCCTCCAAGCAGCGTAATAAGAATACCGCGCAACAATGCGCGTCCTGTAGGATCAGGAGTCGGCGCTTCGATCTTTCCTGAAGGCGTCGATTGACGTTGAGGTTCAAGCATGGGCATCTCATCTCTGGGTATTATAAATAAGTGCACAAAACCTAAAGCACAATAGCACCAATACACTGCTTGGAGGACCTCATGCAAAAGGATAAGAAGGATTTCACTATTCCCGACCCCAAACTAGCGGTTGGCAGAAAACATTCGGGCTTTAGTGTCACCGCAATTCATCCTATCTCCGAACTCTCAGCTACTGGCTATGAGCTGCGCCATGACGCGAGCGGCGCCCGCGCGCTCTGGCTTGCCTGCAACGATGTCAACAAGTCATTTGCCATCAGTTTCAAAACGCCACCCGCTAATGACACGGGTGTTTTTCATATCCTTGAGCATTCAGTGTTGTGTGGTTCGGATCGTTTTCCTGTCAAGGAGCCGTTCGTCAATTTAATCAAGACGAGCATGCAGACCTTCCTAAACGCGATGACTTTTCCCGACAAAACCATGTATCCTGTTGCGTCCACCAACGAGCGCGACCTCGAAAATCTTATGGATGTTTATCTGGATGCCGTGCTGCATCCTGCCATCTACCAGCGTCCGCGCATTTTTGAGCAGGAAGGCTGGCATTATGAACTTGTCGGCGAAGGTGACGATGCTCAACTTATGTATAACGGCGTTGTCTTTAACGAGATGAAAGGCGCCTTCTCTGATCCCGATGAAATTGTATTTGATCAGGTCAGTCGTGCACTCTTCCCCGATACTCCCTACCGTTTTGTTTCTGGCGGAGATCCACACTCTATCCCTCAGCTCAGCTACGAGCAGTTCGTCGACACCCATGCGCGTCACTACAATCTCGCTAACAGCTACACCATTTTATATGGTGATCTTGATATTGAGCGCGAACTTGCCTTTATCAACAAACGTTTTGAGCAAGCTGTTGACCGCGGTGTTGGCAAGCCCAACGCACTGCCAATGCAAGCTCCCATCCAAGCAGGACTTTCTCAAGTCAAGATGGCGACAGCCCCTGAGAATGCCTCTGTCGCACTGGCTTACGTGTTTGCCACTGCTGATGAGCGCACACGTGTGCTAGCAGCAGATGTATTAC
>NZ_CAMXYY010000103.1 GCF_947253395.1 uncultured Olegusella sp. | reverse complement strand
AGATGGCAAGGATATGGACACTACAATGGGTCTAACGCCACTTGATGGCCTCATCATGGGCACCCGTTGCGGCACCATTGACCCTGCTACAGTTTTTTATCTGCAGCGTGTGGGTGGTTACAGCATTGATGAGATTGACGATATGATGAACAAGCAGTCTGGCCTGCTTGCTGTTTCTGGTGTGTCGTCTGACTCCCGCGATATCGAAGATGGTGCTGCCAAGGGTGACAAGCATTGCCAGATGGCGCTCGACATGTTTTCTTATCGTACTGCTCAGCTGTTCTGCGCGATGGCAGAGGCTATGCACGGCGTTGACACCATGGCCTTCTCTGCGGGTATTGGCGAAAACTCATCCGCCATGCGCGCAGGTGTTTGCCATGAGCTTGAGTGGCTGGGCGTAAAGATTGACGAGGAAAAGAACAACGTCCGTTCTAGTGAGGTCCGTGACATTTCTGCTGCTGACTCCAAGATTCGTGTTCTCATTGTCCCCACCGATGAAGAGTATATGATTGCGCTCGATGTTAAGGAATTGCTTGGTTAAGCGGTTTTAACACCTAGGGACTGATAGCCGGAAGCTTTGCGCTCCCGGCTATTTTTATGCTTGCGTGAGTTCAAACGCGAGACGTGCATCGCCGGTTTCGAGATAAATGACACCACACTTTCTAAAACCTCTGCTTTTAAGAAGTTGCTGCATAGGGTAGTTGTCATGGTGTGTGTCAATGCGGATTACCTGTGCTTGTGTGCAAGCCCAGTCAAGCAGATAGCTTCCAATACCTTGGCCCTGTCTGAGTGTCGCTATGCGATGTATTACATGGTAAGGCCCTCCGTCCAGCCATGCGCCTTCAATGTAGTGGTAGCTTGGCTCGGGTCCCTCCTCAAAATCTATATATCCGCAGACTTTTTGTTCTGTATCAAGACATACAAAAGCAGAACCATGGGCAAGATCGCGTTTAATTTCGATTTCTCCAGGATAGTTTTTTGGCCATTGATGGGGATTTCCATGGCTACACATGTAGTTGCGCGCCGCATCAAAAACACGAATAATTGCTGGTATATCGCTTATTCGAGCAGGTCGTATTTGCATCGCGAACGCTCCTCTCAAAGATTTTTTGCGCAATGGCTCCGCTTTTCACTGATGAATTAACTGTGGTCAACTGTCGCCAACGTGTAAATAATGATTCTAATTGGATTTATTTACTAGACTTTGCTCGTAGAATATTTTTCTGCACGTTGGTATCCATTGAATGTCTGTCTATCCTCGTTTGAGGAGATGTTAAGCAGATTGTGTAGAGGAGGCATTATGCCAGCAATGACTACGTCCGGGGTCGCCACACAGCTCATGTCCGTTGGTGTTGACGTTGCGCACCCTCAGCTTCTCATTGACTCATCTCCCTCGTTGCTTGTAGAGCGCGCAATCGAAGCACATGAGGGCGTCTTAACCAGTACGGGTGCTTTGTGTGTAGAAACTGGTAAATACACAGGCCGCTCACCGAAGGATCGTTTTATTGTTGATACCCCCAATGTGCATGACAAAATTGCTTGGGGTAAGGTCAATATGCCTTTTTCTGATGAGGCATATCAAAAGGTAAAGGCAGCGGTTTGTGAGTATCTCAGCTCACGTGATGTTCTTTTTGCTGAGCGTTGTCTTGCGGGGGCTATGCGTATTTACTCCCGCAAATTCCTTGTAATATGCGAAATGGCAAGTCAGGCGCTTTTTGCGCGTCAGTTGCTTATTCGCCCTGCAGAAGAGCGCCTGAGCTCTTATGGTTTTGCTGATTTTGTGGTACTTTGTGCTCCAAAACTCAAGCTTGATCCTGAAAAGTATGGCACGCATTCCGAGGCATGTGTCCTGATTAATTTTGAAGAGCACATCATTATCGTTGCAGGTACTGCTTATTCTGGAGAGATAAAGAAAGCAGTCTTCTCTACCATGAACTACCTCATGCCAGTAGAAGAAGGCGTTTTGCCTATGCATGCTTCTTGTAATGTTGATCCGCATGACCATACGACGGCGATTTTCTTTGGTCTGTCTGGGACAGGAAAGACAACTCTTTCCGCAGATCCACGTCGTTCGCTTGTTGGCGATGATGAGCATGGTTGGTCTGATCAGGGTGTCTTTAACTTTGAGGGCGGCTGCTATGCAAAAGCTATTCGCATTTCTCCCGAGACTGAACCAGAAATTTTTAATGCGATTACCTTTGGTGCAGTTGTTGAGAATGTCATCCTCGACCCTGTGACACGCATTCCTGATTACTATGACGATACGCTTACGGAAAATACCCGCGTTGCTTATCCTATAGAACACATTCCCAATGCAGTTGCAGGCGGCTTTGGTGGAATGCCTAATGTTGTTATTTTCCTTACGGCCGATGCCTTTGGAGTGCTCCCTCCGATTTCTCGTCTGACTATTGAGGGTGCAATGTATCAGTTTGTTTCGGGCTTTACGAGCAAAGTTGCAGGTACTGAGCGTGGCATTATTGAGCCTACACCTACTTTCTCGACACTTTTTGGTGAACCCTTTATGCCGCTTGATCCTCTTATTTATGCCCGTATGTTTGGTGAGCGTATGAAGGAGATGGGCACTCGTGTCTATCTTATTAATACTGGCTGGACTGGAGGTCCCTATGGCACAGGAGAGCGCATTAGTCTTACCTATACGCGCCAGATGGTGACGGCAGCTTTATCTGGTGTGCTTGAGAGGCAGCGTGGTCTCAAACAGCGTTGGCGTCATGACGAGCGCTTTAACCTTGATATACCTACCTCTGTGCCTGGTGTGCCCGATCGAATTTTGGATCCACGTCGGACTTGGTCTGATCCTGAAGCATACGACAAGCAGGCTGACAAGTTGGCAGCTATGTTTGTCAACAATCAGAGCGAACGCTTCCCCGATATGGATCCCGAAATTATTGCAGCAGGTCCTCATAGTATTGCCTCCTAGCATTGCGTGATTTTTGACATAAAAGAAAAAATTCTGAGCTCCTGTAGGTTTAAATGCAGGAGCTCATTTGATAGTGCGCTACCATAGCTTATGTACAAGCGTCACATAAATACCAACGTGCGTTGAAGGGATTACCATGCATACGTTTTCACGTAGGGATTTTATTGCTATCGCAGGAGGAATGAGCGTCGGAGCAGTACTTTCTGCGTGTTCCAATCAAGTAAAAACGCCTGCCGGAAGTGCCGAGGCAGCATCTCAATCGAGTGAGCTTGCTGTACGCGTAGCCACACTTAAGGGTCCAACTTCCATGGGCTTAGCAAAGTTGCAAAAAGATGTGCAGGATGGAAAATCCGAGCATTCCTATGAGTTCAAAATGTATACCAATCCCGCTGATGAGGTATTACCCCTGTTGGTAAAAGGCGATGTTGATATTGCTTGTCTTCCGGCAAATGTTGCTGCTATTGCCTACAACAAAACCAAAGGTGGTGTGCGCGTTATTGATATCAACACCTTGGGTGTCCTTTATATAGTGAGCGCAGATGGCGGGATTTTGCAGTTGGAAGACCTTGCTGGTCGCACACTTTATGTGCCCAATCAAGGTACAACTCCTGACTATGTTACGCAGTTTTTGCTTGCAAGCGCAGGCGTGGCAGATCAGGTGACTATCCAGTATGTAAGCGAGCCGACTGAGACTATTGCCTCACTTGCCAAAGACCCGACTGCTGCCGGTGTTCTTCCTGAACCCTTTGTGACTGCAGCATTGACAAAAAATGAGTCGCTTCATCGTGTATTGGACCTGACAAAAGAGTGGGGAGCTGAGGTAGATGATGATAGTGAACTCGTTACTGGTGTGACAGTTGTACGTAGTGAGTTTTTCACGCAGCACCGTAAGCTTGTTGAGCAGTTCTTGTATGACCACGAAGACTCGGTACATGAAGTAACTGCTGATCCGAAGACCTATGGTCAAGTGATTGTCGACTTGGGCATCGTTGATGCTGCACCCATTGCCACCAAGGCTATTCCCCATTGCAACCTTGTGTACTTGGCTGGCAATCAAATGCGAGAATCTCTTGAGGGCTATCTCAAAGTGCTTTTTGAGGCAAATCCCAAGTCAGTGGGTGGCCAGCTGCCGCAAGATGATTTCTACCTCATTGACTAGCTGCGCTGTGAAAAAGCAGGTCAGATATATAGGGCGTAATTCAAGACTACTGCAGATAGTAGTGGCCGTTGTGGTCTGGCTGTGTATTTGGCAGCTTGCGGCCCTAGCGGTAGGAATAGATCTGCTTCTTGCAGGACCACTACAAACTTTTCAGGCTATAGTACGGCTTTTTGTGAATGGTGAAGTAGCTACTACGGTATTGTGGTCGTTTTTACGTATCGCTGGCGGCTTTGTGCTGGCTTATGTCATGGCACTTTTGCTTGCCTATAGCGCATGGCGCCACACCACACTCGAGATTTTCTTGCGTCCAGCATTGCTTGCTATCAAAAGTACGCCTGTGGTCTGCATTGTGGTCATGTTGCTTATTTGGTTTGGCACGTCTTGGGTGAGCCTGTGCTGTGTTTTGCTCGTCGTATTGCCCGCGACTTATTTTGCAGCTCTCGAGGGCTTTCGTGCGCTTGATAGTCAACGTTTGGGGATGCTCAAGCTCTATCGAGTTGATTCGTTACATCAGTTTGGAGCTTATATTTGGCCTGCCCTCCAATCGTATTTACATGCCTCTGCAAAAATGACTGTGGGTATGAGTTGGAAGG
>NZ_CAMXYY010000102.1 GCF_947253395.1 uncultured Olegusella sp. | reverse complement strand
ACCTGACTCATGGTTTAGTCATCTGGCATTTGAAATCCCTGGTACAAACTCAAGTAATGAGTGGCTTGAGTCTGTGGCGGACGAAGAGTATCCCAAGCTCGCTTGGACTTCAGCATGGTGCACGGTATAAGTGAGCGCTTGAGCGCGCTCTTTGCTTACACAGTCAAAGGAGCAGGAAAGGTCATCCTTAAGGTAGGCATAACTGACCTCATTACGGGCGGTAGTGGGGTCTTTTCCGTAGTCTCGGCAGGAAGCATGTACTTGGCTTATGCCAGTTTTGTTGATGAGCTCACAGACATTTTGTGCATTGATACCTGCACCAGCGAGGATTTGAATACGCCCTGCTGCTTGTTTTTGCAGCTGAGCAATGAGCGTTGCTCCCGCATGCGCGCTTGGCTTTTGACCACTGGTAAGAATACGGTCAACTCCGCAATCAACGAGCAGTTCAAGTGCGGCTTTGGGGTCGGGCGTTACGTCAAAAGCACGGTGGAACACGGCTTCTTTACCCGCTGAATGTGCAAGTTCAACCATCAGGCGTGTTTGCTCAACATTAATGGTGGCATCAGGGTTAAGAAAGCCAAAGGCAACACCATCTGCTCCTGCATCTATGAGCGCTGAAGCATCAGCAAACATAACCTCGACTTCGTGGGGAGAGTAACAAAAACCTGCTCCACGTGGGCGCAGCATGGTGATAATGGGAATATCAAGAGCCGCGCGTGCAAGACGTAGTGTGCCCAAGCTGGGTGTAAGACCTCCCAACCACAAGGCAGAGTTGAGCTCTACGCGCTCAGCACCTGCGTCCCGAGCGCTTAGACAGTCTTCATAGCTCCCAGTGCATATCTCGACCGTTGTAGGCATTGCTCCTCCTTGCTTTGCTTCATAAGTACATCCTGCTTCACCAGTATCCCTTAGTTTTTATCACATAGAAAAATGTTGCAGGTAACAAATCTATGTCTGCATCTAGGTAGTTAAATCTTTTAGCCCCGAGGAGTCATTTTTGTTCGCATTCCGACTAAAAACGCGTCCACGGGGCTAAAAAGTTGAACTATTGGCTGTTTCATGAGCTGAATAGTTGAACTAGTGATAATTTGCGACCTAGATATGAGTGCTTGGTACGGCTCTTGCGTCCTCAGCAGCAAACACACAAGCAATTGCAGAGCTGATGCCCAACTATAGCAACAATATATAGTGGTTTGATTTCGTATGTGCTTCTAAATATTGCGTATATTGGCTTAAAAAGCAACGAGCTATGGTATTGTAGTCACCGTTGTTTTGTAGTCTTATCGGGGCAGATTTGCTTCGCTTCGTGGCATGGGGGATACATGCAAATTATCAAACGCAATGGCTCGCTGGAGGAGTATGACTCATCCAAAATTGCGCGAGCAATAGAGAAGTCTTTTGCAGCAACTTCGACCAAGCCCGCAGAAGATGAGATTGCCAAACTCGTCTCACAGATTGAGAGACGCATGGCAGAAGCACATGCAACAAGTGTTGAGCACATCCAAGATCTTGTAGAAGAAGTGCTGATGCGTGAGGGACATTTTGCTCAGGCAAAGTCCTATATTTTGTATCGTTCACGCCGTACAGAACTTCGTCAGCAACGCCAGGAAATCGTTGGGCTGGTGGGCGATGAGGGTATTGATGCGCTCATATTGCGTATGCAACACGATTTTCTCGATGAGCAGTACTCGAGCACTGCTTTACTCAATCGTTTTAGAGGGTTTTTGACAGAAGATATGGCATATCAGCAGCGTCTTGAGGCGCTGGTGCGCGCAGCTGTAGAGTTGACAAGCAAAGAAGCACCCAAATGGAGCTACATAGCAGCACGTTTGTTGGCCTATAGCCATCACGCTAAGATTAACAAGCTGATGGCAGCACGTTCGATTGAGTCTTTTTATGACAAGCTGCGTTACTTAACTGAGCTGGGCCTGTACGGTACCTACATTCTTGAGTCCTATACCCGAGAAGAGATTAATCAAGCTGCGAGCTTTATTGACAACAGCCGCGATGATCTTTTTGATTACGCTGGTCTCGATTTAATGTTGCATCGTTATGTCATTCGCTCCTTTGAAGGTGAGGCACTTGAGACTCCGCAGGAGATGTTCTTGGGTATTGCTCTTCATCTTGCTATGCAAGAGAAGCCTGCAGTACGTCTGGGCTGGATTAAGCGCTTTTACGACATGTTAAGTACACTCAAAGTGACTATGGCAACGCCGACGCTATCCAACGCACGTCGTCCTCAGCATCAGCTTTCTAGTTGCTTTATTGATACAGTGCCCGATTCGCTTGAGGGTATTTACCGCTCCATTGCAAATTTTTCTCAGGTTTCAAAATTTGGTGGCGGTATGGGCATGTATCTGGGTAAAGTCCGCGCTGCAGGCGGCTCTATTCGGGGCTATAAAGGTGCTGCTGGTGGTGTTATTCGCTGGATTCGTGTGATTAATGATACGGCTGTAGCAGTTGATCAACTTGGCGTACGTTCGGGTGCCGTGGCAGTTTATCTTGATGTGTGGCATCGCGATTTGCCAGAGTTTTTGCAGCTACGCACCAACAATGGTGACGAGCGCATGAAGGCCCACGATGTATTTCCCGCTGTTTGTTATCCTGACTTGTTTTGGAAGATGGCAAAAGAAAATATGTCGCAGGATTGGTACCTGATGGATCCTCACGATATTCTGGCCGTCAAGGGCTATGCCATTGAGGATTATTTTGGAGACGAGTGGGAGAAGCGCTATCTAGACTGCGTTGCTGATTCCCGTATTCCTAAGCGTACACTGCCAATTCGTGAGCTTGTCCGCCTTATCCTGCGTTCAGCCGTTGAAACAGGTACACCCTTTGCCTTTATGCGTGATACGGTCAATCGTGCCAATCCTAATCCGCAGGCAGGCGTTATTTACTGTTCCAACCTTTGCACCGAGATTGCGCAGAATACTTCTGCCATGGAGTCGGTCAGCCAAGAAGTCATCACAAAAGAGGGGGATACCGTTGTGGTGAACACCACGCGCCCTGGTGACTTTGTTGTATGTAACCTCGCAAGCCTGACACTTGGGCGCATCAATGTTGAGGATGACGAGGAACTGCGTCAGATTATTCATTCGCTTGTGCGTGCCTTGGATAATGTTATCGACCTGAATTTCTACGCACTGCCTTATGCAAAAATTACCAATCATCGCTATCGTTCAATTGGTCTTGGTATCAGTGGGTATCACCACATGCTTGCCAAGCGCCACATTCGCTGGGAGAGCGAAGAACATCTGCGCTTTGTTGATGATGTTTTTGAACGCATTAATCGTCATGCAATTGAGGCTTCCAGTGCTCTTGCTGCTGAGAAAGGCTCTTATCGTTACTTTGAGGGTTCTGATTGGCAGACTGGTGCCTATTTTGATAAGCGTAACTACACGGGTGAAGTTTGGGATAGCCTGCGTCGTCGCGTTGCTGCGCAAGGCATGCGCAATGCATATTTGTTGGCAGTAGCCCCAACCAGTTCGACTTCTATCCTTTCGGGCACTACGGCAGGCCTTGATCCCATTATGAAGCGCTTCTTCTTAGAGGAGAAGAAAGGCATGATGCTGCCGCGCATTGCTCCTGAGCTTTCGATGGATACCTATTGGTATTACAACGCTGCGCATAATACCAATCAGCTATGGTCTGTGCGCGCAGCAGGCATGCGTCAGCGTCATATTGATCAGGCTCAGTCGATGAATCTTTATATCACCAATGAGTATACGATGAGCCAAGTGCTCAAACTGTATATCGAAGCATGGGAGCGTGGTGTCAAAACGCTTTATTATGTGCGCTCCAAGTCTCTCGAGGTAGAAGAGTGTGAGAGCTGCTCGTCTTAGGCATACGCAAGAAAGATTGCAACACACGAGAAAATGAATGCGATATGTGAGGGTGGGGATATGACCATCGAAAAGAGTAATCAGCTGGCACGAAAAGCGCTGTTCAATCCACAGGGTGATACCGCAGTGCGCAACCGACGCATGATCGGTGGTAATACTACTAATCTTAATGACTTTAACAATATGCGCTATGGCTGGGTGAGTGATTGGTACCGTCAGGCAATGAATAATTTTTGGGTACCTGAGGAAATTAACCTCGCCCAAGATGTTAAGGATTACCCCCATCTCAGTGAAGCAGAGCGTAGTGCATACGACAAGATTTTGAGCTTTCTTGTGTTTCTTGATTCACTGCAAAGCTCCAACTTACCCAATATTAGTGCCTATGTAACAGCAAATGAGGTCAACCTCTGTTTGGGTATCCAGACCTTCCAGGAATGTGTTCACTCACAGAGCTATTCTTACATGCTTGATACCATCTGCTCTCCCGAAAAGCGCAATGAGATTTTGTATCAGTGGCGTGATGATGAGCATTTGCTACGCCGTAACACGTTTATTGGCAATTGTTACAACGAGTTTGTCAATCATCAAGATGCGCGTGCATTTTTGCATGTGATCATGGCGAATTACATTCTTGAGGGTGTGTATTTTTACTCAGGATTTATGTTCTTCTACAACCTTGCGCGCAATGGCAAAATGCCTGGAAGTGCCCAGGAAATTCGCTATATTAACCGCGACGAAAATACACATCTGTGGCTCTTCCGCAATATTATCAGCGAGCTTCAAAAAGAAGAACCACAACTCTTTGATGAGGAGATGATCGCTGAGCTGCGAGCGATGCTGGAAGAAGGTGTGCGTCAGGAGTGTGCTTGGGGTCGCTATGTTATCGGT
>NZ_CAMXYY010000101.1 GCF_947253395.1 uncultured Olegusella sp. | reverse complement strand
AGGTACCTGCGAAAGCCCTGACATCAAAAAATCAGATAGTCCACGCGGCGGCCACCAATCCATATTTCCCAACGTAACTTGGGTGCCCTCCGCTGTTTTTTCAGGCGCAGGCCAGTTTTGTGCTAGAGCGTTTAAGTGCAAAATGCTTGCAAAGTATGCGAGGAAAGCCTGACCTGCTGGCATATCTGCAAATGCGATTTTTTGCTCAGTGCGCAGGGTAAAACCACGTGCCAGTAGCTTTTGTGAAAGCTCCCGACTTGCGCGGCTGACATCCGAAGTACATACAACGATATCCTTGCAACCTGCCTGCGCAAGCTTTTTGATATGACGGGCCAGAGCCTCTGACTCAGCCAGAGGTCCTGCACAAAGCAACAATTCCACTGCACCTGTCGGCTGCAACCGCTCTGTTTCTGCAACAAATAGAGAGCGCAAAAGGACATCAAGCTCAACAGGACGCTCTTTTCCAAGAGGATGAATACTCTCTGGAGTATCTACCGTAATGAGGCGTAAAGGCGTATTGCCTGCCTGTGCTTCTTGTTGCAGCTGTGCTATCAATTGGCGTGATACATCACAAGCAGGACTTTTACTTTCGTACATGATGCAATTCACAGATGATAACTCTGCCAGATCGCAGAGCAGCTTCCGCAGAGCACGCGTCATGCTCATCATTCCTGTTACAACAAACACAGGCATGGCCACCTCATGCTGCGCCAGCAAGGTAGGAAGCGCTACCATAGCCTCAGTTTCTTCAATGAGCTTGGCCTTATGAATAAGCTCGCGATACTCCTTTACCAGCCCAACGAAGTCCTTTTCTGCTTGGGTGAGCTGGGATGTTGTCTTGTCTGGTTGGAGCCATGCGATATTTGCTGCTGCAAAGTCGGCAAGTAAATCCACCATACCTGCCAAGGGTTCACCCTCGCTATGATGCTGGAGCACACGACGCGCAAAAAACCTGCGTTTCATAGAATCAATAAGGTGACGTCCATCACCCCAAACTTCCCAGCGCTCCTCTACCCAAGCTGAGGCTGTTGTACAGTCAACACCCAAGCAAATACCCTGCTTAGAAAGGCTTTTTTGTGCCTGGAGTGCCTGGTTAAAGCTAGGACACAACAGTACTACTCTGCCCGTATGCTCAAGTCCCTGACGCAAGATATCAAGAGTTGCGCTACTAACCAGCTGCCGCTCTTCCGTCGAAACGATGCATAACGCCATGTTGCCTCCAAAACCAATACTGCACATATCATCCTGGCTGCATGAGCCAAACTGGATGTGAAAAATTTGCTCATATGTATGGTAGCGTGCCTGCAGGACAACAAAACTACTGCTTTGCTTCGTCAAGCCGTTCAAGTACTAAACGATATCCACCTGCCACGCCATTAAGACATTTTGATACCCGGCTCACGGTGGTAGAACTTGCGCCAGTTGTCTGCGATACTTCGATGTATGACGAACCTGCATGTAGCATACGCGCCACCTCGAGTCTACGCGCAAACTCTTCTATCTCGCGTGGACTCAAAAGATCCGAAAGAAATGCTCCCACTTCCTGGGGCGAACTCAGCTGACAAAACGCAGAATAAAGCTGATTTTGCCACAACTGGATATCTTGCTCACGACGTCCGACCATCGGTATCGCCTCCGAAGAGTAGTGATTGGCTTTAGTATCCTAAAGTATCGCATTGTCGGTATGTTTGGTGCGTAAAATGGGGAATACTATCCTCATAACAGTTTGGGGTAGTAGCAACAACTACCCCGATGTGCTATGCCTGCAGACGTAGCACAAGTTTGAAGGTAGCATCATGAGTTTTATTGGTACTTGGCTTGTCACAACCATCGCAACAATGGCTGCAATTTATTTGGTGCCAGGCATCAACCCTGTAGGCGGTAACTGGGGTGCAGCTATGATGACAGCACTGGCGCTAGCGTTGGTCAACGCCCTCGTTAAGCCCGCAATGCAGTTCTTGTCTTTCCCTATTACATTTTTAACGCTGGGACTTTTTAGCTTAGTCATCAATGCATTGATGCTACAGCTCGCAGGCTATCTCGCTCGTGAAGTCTCTGGTACAGGAATTACTATTTCTGGCTTTGGATCAGCTTTTATAGGCGCCATTATTATTTCACTTGTGTCATCTATCTTGGGTGCCGTCGTCGCTGGATAACGTATTACCTTTGCAGGATAACGTGTTGCCTCTCCCCACTTAGATACAATCAGGGAGAGGCAATGAGTGCCTAACTATCTCGAGACTTGCAGTGCTTACAGATACGGGACTTTTACGCCAAACAAAAATAGATGGCAAGGGCTAAAGACAGTATCATTATCACCGCCCAAATCACAAGAGCCCACTTGCGTCCCATATGACTTTCAACATATATCTGAGCCGCAGCAAAAAGCGCATCTATGAGCGAAGCTACCATGCACAGCGTTGTATATGGCGTATGCAGAGGAATGCTGAGAGTAGTCCAGATAAGGCCCGCAGCTATCCATATCCAAAAGAGCCTTTTGCCTATCTGAGACCAATCTTTTGTGGCTTGTGTCTTATCCATAACGTCACCGACGTGCCTTTTAAATAGGTTTTCTCTTTTAATTGGATATTTTATCAATGTGGAAGCATTTTTGGTAGGAATACGAATAAATTTGCCTCCACTGGGCTAAAAATTTTAACTTTTTAGAGATTAGCTATTCCCCGAGAAAATAATCGAGAGAAATTCTGTCAAACGGAAGACTGTGCCGGAGAGTATTTTTTCAACAAAAGGAACACTAAAGAGAGCCACTAAAAAGCGGCATATAGGAAACCGTTAAACATGGGATTTCCCATATGCCACCTGAAGAAAACTAAGCGCTACAAACAGACCTCTTAGACGCCTTTGTTACTGTTACGCCATTATCTTACGGAAGAGTTCAACTACCTGCTCATGCGTTGCCTCACGAGGATTGCCAGGATAGCAAGCATCCTTCAGGGCATCGTCTGCCAGCTGATCGAGATCCTCCTCAACCAGACCTTGGCAGGTAGGAGCGATGTGTACATCTGCAGAAAGCTGTTTAACTGCAGCAATAGCAGCGTCGGCTGCCACCTCATCACTCATGCCTGTCGTATCAACACCCATAGCAACAGCAACCTCAGCTAAGCGCTTGGTTACAACCCCCTTGTTGAACTCCATAGCAATTGGCAGCAACATTGCGCAAGCAACACCATGCGGCGTGTCGTAGTGAGCAGACAGGGTATGTGCCATAGCATGGTCGATGCCAAGGCCAACGTTGGAAAAGCCCATCCCAGCAATATACTGAGCCAGTGCCATGCCCTCACGACCACTTGCAGGCTTGCCGCTCTTTGCCTCGGCAACGGCATCGCGAAGATTGGCAGAAATCAGCTGAATTGCTTTGTAGTGGAACATGTCAGAGAGCTCCCAAGCACCGCGGGTAGTGTAACCCTCAATAGCATGGGTCAGCGCATCCATACCCGTAGCAGCAGTCAAGCCGACAGGCATAGAAGCCATCATCTCAGGGTCAACAACGGCAACCTCGGGAATGTCATTGGTGTCAACGCAGACAAACTTGCGCACCTTATCGGGGTCAGTGATGACATAGTTAATAGTGACCTCAGCTGCAGTGCCTGCAGTAGTGGGCACTGCAATGGTAAAGACGGCATGTTTGTTGGTAGGAGATAAGCCCTCCAACGAAACAACATCGGCAAACTCAGGATTTTCAACGATGATACCAATGGCCTTAGCCGTATCCATCGAAGAGCCTCCGCCAATGGTCACGATACTGTCGGCCTCTGCCGCCTTAAACGCTGCAACACCATCCTGCACGTTTTTGATGGTAGGGTTAGGCTTGATATCGGAGTACAGGCTCCAAGCAATACCCGCCTCATCGAGCAGGTCTGTCACCTTGGTAGTCACGCCAAACTTCACCAAGTCGGCATCGGAACAAACGAAGACCTTCTTGTAACCACGACGAGTCAGCTCACCAGGAATTTCCTTAATAGCACCTGCACCGTGATACGAGACGGTATTGAGAACAAAGCGATTGACTGCCATACATGCCTCCCACAATAAAAGTTTTTACATATCCCCCACGCCGCAGCTGCGACGACGAGTCAAACTATGCAAGCGATGCGGGCCTTCCAAATCGTTCAGATAGAAAAAGAAATTAAGCAGAACCTCAACGTAGCGATGCCTATACCTACCAGCGCAAATATCTACTCTTCATCTTCTTCCTCGCCATAGTCATCATACATCACTGCCTCTTCGTATTCGCGTTCGCGCACAAAATGCATGCTGAGCAGCATGGCAAGCGCCGATGACAATACGGGCCATATCAAGGCAGCAAGATACATAGGGTCAAAATTTTTAATAATGCTTGGACCCCAACATGCTGCCATCGCAACTGCAACAATCGCAGTACAAAATCCCACTAAACGATGTCCATAATCAGCGGTATACCACACCAATGTCTGAGCTGCGATTCCTGTACCCAAGCCAAAAGGCACACTATACAACGTGCTAAAAGGAATCAAGAAAAAGATGTACCACCACGCATATGGCATGCCCCCTTTTGGGAGCACATAGCCAAGAATAACCAAGCCAATCAAGACGGCGTATACCGCCCAAACTGGTTTCAGCCGCCACAGTCGCGCGCCGAGACCCTCGTATGCGTCTCCTGCCATGTGCCTTCTCCTGCTCCTTGTCGAAGTCTCCTCTATCCTAACTCAGATTTGCATAAGAAATGTGCTCACTCTGCCCA
>NZ_CAMXYY010000100.1 GCF_947253395.1 uncultured Olegusella sp. | reverse complement strand
CTTTGAAACAAAGTGTGGCTTTTGACATTTTTTCTGAAACAGAACGTGGCGTTTGACAAGCAGGACCAGTCTGCTTGAAATGATCCGTGGCGTTTGGCAAGCCGAGCCGCTCTGATTGAAACAGAATGTGGCTTTTGATAAGCAGAACCGCACTGATTGAAAGAAGCAGAATGCCAGCCAGGTCTTACTCTCGTAAAGAAAACTAATGATTCTTGCGCCTTGCAGCTTTCTCTGCTTTTTCTTTGGCGCGAGCCTCACGCGAGGCTTTAATAAAAGCTTCGCCACGACGGCGATCAAACTCTTGCTTGCGCTCTTCAGCCTTCTCAGCCTCAATACTCTCAAATGCACCGCTAAAGTAACTCTCACGCTCCCCTACTAAAAGGCCAGCAAGTCGTGCACATTCAGCAGCTTCAGCAGAGTCATTGTTGCGTGCCGCCATGCCCAAGCGGTCGAGCAAAGATCCAATCTGAGACTCAATCTTAAGTGTTCCTTCGTAGGACTGCGCGGTAGCCTTTTCTAGTGCAGCAGCTAAATCAACAATATAGCTACGAGCCTCGTCGCCAAGACAAGCCATCTCAGCTTTTGCCAAACGTGCTTGGCGCTTAAGCTGCTCTACTCTATCGGTGCCCATAGCAGCCCCTAAACGAGCAGACAAGGGATCTTCTTCTCCCGCCTTGCGAGAATCACGAGCCATCGCATAAGAAATTGTCGAGGCAAAAACAATGAGCAGTGCCAACTGTATAAAAAAGCAGAGAAATATACGGTCAAAACCATAGTGAATAAAGAACGCACCCACCAACAATTCAATCGAAAAATAGGTGGTGCACATACGTGTTACCAAGTTACCCAGAATGGATGAGGTAGTTGGTGTATTAAGGTCATAGGTCATACGACGCGGAGATAGGCGTGGTACCAAAATCATCAGCACAAGCGCTACGGCAATCATGGCAATAGAGACGGTCTTTGCGTTGGCAAAACCAAATCGCGCTGCAACAATATAGGCAATAACAACAGCCACAATAAAGCTCAAAATAAGTCGTACGGGCTTGTAATACACATTGCGAGCCATAGCTAGCCCCTATCCTTGTTGCCGCTAAAAAAAGCTTTAATATCACGACCTACCTTGGTGGCCCCCAGCTTTAAAACCTTAAAAAATCCCAGGCCACTCCGCATTGCGTCTTCAGGCAAATACTTGCGCATCGCGCGCAGTGTTGCAATGTTATCGCGGGTAGAAAAGGCAAATTTACCGTCTTTTTTTGTATATATCAAAAAGCGCGAGATTTTTTTCTTACCAAGAACCTCGGCTTCAATATGGTCAATTTCGATCCAAGGAATTTGGACATAGTCTTCGACGTTTTTTTCGTTGTAATACTCAAACGCACGATCGCCTACCATAACGTTGCCATAGGTGCTGATAGCTCGCAGCGAGGTAGCTTTTATCGTCAAATCAACACTGCTATTAAGTGACTGTGCCATGCCAATCCCATCGAACTGCGTAGATTCTAAACAGATATCTAGACTGCTTCTTAAGTAGCGTATATCTTAGCCAAAACACTCAAACAAACCTAACAAAGAAGGGCCGTACCCTCGACTCCTTGTGCCAAAAGGCGCGTCGTGAGTCTCGCAGGGTACGACCCCGTCTAACACAAAGTGACGAAGTTAATCGTCAGAAGACTTACATCAGGCCAATCACGTGGAATACGATGCCGACCACAAAGAGGGCAAGGATGATCACGATGGGCGAGACGCCCTTCTTGAGGAGCTTGGCGCAGCCCAAGGTGAGAAGCACTGCGACAAGACCAGGAATCAGGGAGTTGAGCTGATCTTGCAGGGTTGCGGTAGCAACGACGTGATAGCCACCATCGACAGCCTGGACGCTACCAACGCTCAGAGCGGAGTTTGCATCAGCAACACCAGCAGCAAGCTGATCGGGGGTTACCTGACCACCAGCAATGCCCTGAGAAAGAGCTATCAGGTTGGGATAGGAAGCCTCGAACTTGTCGGGAGCAACCTTCTCAAGCGTGGAAACCGTCGGGGTAAAGGTAATGGAAACCCAGCGTTCGACGAGGGCGCCAATAACAAACATACCCAAAATCGAAGCGATGTTGGTGATCCTACCCAGCACGCCACCAGAAAGGTCCTTCGTAATCTCGGTACCGAGGTTATAACCAAGCTCCTGGGTGTACCACAGGAAGGCAAGACGAATTAGATTCCACGCCACAAAGAAGAGCAGAGGACCAACGGGGTTGCCAGAAACGGCCATCGAGGCACCAAGAGCACCAAGGATGGGGCGTACGGTGAACCAGAAGACAGGGTCACCGACACCAGCCAGAGGGCCCATCATACCGACCTTGACACCCTGAATGGTTGCGTCATCAATCGGTGTACCGTTTGCACGGTCCTGCTCAAGAGCAAGCGTAACGCCGATAACAGGTGCGGATACGTAAGGGTGAGTGTTATAGAACTCCATGTGACGCTTCAGAGCAGCAGACTGCTCCTCCTTAGAGGAGTACAGGCGCTTGATTGCGGGAACCATGGAAAAGCACCAGCCGCCGTTCTGCATACGCTCGTAGTTCCAAGAGCCCTGCAAGAACTGGTGACGCCACATGACGTCGAGGCGGTCCTTCTTGCTCAGAATAATCTTTTCAGCCATTTTCGTCTCCTCTCTTAAAATCAGTAGTTGTCCAGAATGTCGCCGAGGGGATCGGTAGATCCACCGCCGCCACCACCGTGAGCAGCAGCCTCCTTGAGGCCAACATACAGCAGAGCAATGCAAACACCGATGACACCAAGGGCGATAAGGGTGAGCTGAGAGATAGCTGCAACGACGAAGCCAAGGGCAAAGAAGGGCCAGACCTCAGGGGTAGCAATCATGTTGAGAACCATTGCGTAACCGACTGCAGCAATCATGCCACCGCCGATTGCCATGCCTTCAGCAAGCCATGCAGGCATTGCAGACAGAGCAGCCTGAACAGCCTCAGCAGGAACGAAGCACAGAGCAGCTGCAGGAATGGCGATACGAACACCCTGCATTGCGATAGCTGCCATCTGCCAACGGTCGATTGCTGCGAAGTCGCCGCGATCAGCAGCTGCATCCATAGCGTGAACGACAGGGATAGCAATGGTACGAACAACCATGGTCAGGAAGAGACCAGCAACAGACAGAGGAACTGCTGCTGCAATGGAGGTAGTGATAACGCTGGCAACGTTGGCAGTACTAGTCAGACCCTTGACCATGATGATAGCCGAGGCAATGGAGGCCAGAGCTGCGTCAGGAGCGACAGCTGCGCCGATGTTTGCCCAACCAAGAGCGATAAGCTGGAGCGAGCCACCCAGCATGATGCCCTCTGCGGGGTAACCAGTTACCAAGCCAATGAGAGTACAAGCCACCAGAGGCTGGTGGAACTGCCACTCGTCGAGAATGCCCTCCATACCAGCGAAGAACGCCACGATAATGACGAGCACGATGCTAATAAAGCTCACTTTCGACCTCCTTTACTTGCCCTGAGCAGCGAGCTCGGACTTTGCTTTCTTGAGCATGGCTTCGAAGTTCTCGGGTGCATCAGTCGGGACCTTGCGAACGTCAAACTCAACGCCCTTTGCCTTGAGCTCCTCGAGGCACTTAACATCCTCAGGACCCATAGCAATAGCGTTGGTGCAAACAACCTTACCCACGGAGTGAGCCATGGAACCAAGGTTGACCTTCTTGATGTCAACACCATCGTTGATGGCCTCGAGCACCTCTTGAGGAGTCTCAAAGAGGAGGAAAGCCTTGGTGTTGCCAAAGCGGACATCCTTGGAAACCTCAATCAGCTTGCTCATAGGAACAACATGGACGTGAACTCCAGGAGGTGCAGCCTGAACGATCATGGTCTTGCGCAGCTCGTCTTTGGAGACGCTGTCAGACACGACAATGATACGATTGGGCTGAATGGTCTTGGTCCATGCAGTTGCAACCTGACCATGAAGCAGGCGGGTGTCCACGCGCACGTGGGCAAGCTTGATGTGGCCATCACCAAGTACCGTTCCTGGAGGAATAGCACCTTGAGTGGCAACAGGAGCGGCGGCAGCTGCTTTCTCAGCAGGCACAATGGAATCGGGCTTGCCGTTGATGCCCTCGCGGCCAACCTCAATGAGCTTGGCTGCAAGCTTAAGGGCAGTCTCGCAATCCTCACGGTCAGAGACAGCCTCCATAAGCAGAGGTAGGTTCAAACCGGTAATCAGAGCCCAAGTGGGGTGATCATTGAGGAGCAAAGAAGCCTGGTTGAAAGGCGTGCCTCCCCATAGGTCAGCCAAAATTACGAGCTGCTCTGGATCGTCCATTTTCTTGGACGCCGCAACCAGCTTGTCGCGGTAGTCATCCGGACCCATATCGGGTGTCAGGACGCAGGCCTCAAGATTCTTCTCGCCAGGCATAAACATGCCAAGCGTGTCGAGAATCCCTTCGGCCAACTGGCCGTGAGAGGCGACAATAATGCCGATCATCGTTCTCCTTCCTTCAGGACGTAGGCATTGCTGCCAATGTTTACAGGTGCAGAAAGCGGCATACGCATTCCCCCTTTTTCGTACATGTACAAGTTCCTTTTTGCACGTACTCGGTACTAATGAGCTGTTTTTGCGTACTTGTACACCAACTAATCATACTTCATACAAATAGTCTACACAAGTGAGAGCTTCTATTTTTAACGGCCAGTGAGATAAATTATTTTAGTATATATAAAAATTTAGTATATATTTTATCTATAGAACTAGCTGTTTTCATGCCTCTTTATAGAGTAAGGATGCATTGTTTATATGTTAATTTTTTCTTTTATCTTTGGCTAACTTGAGCTCTCTTTCTAAGGGAGATAAAAATTTACTGTTAAAACACTTGATTCTTTTAAACCTGTCT
>NZ_CAMXYY010000099.1 GCF_947253395.1 uncultured Olegusella sp. | reverse complement strand
ATGCCTTGGGCGTGCCGTATGAGTTTTGTGAGCGTGGAAGTTTTTGTTGCACAGACATGGTGGGACACGGAACACATGACCAAGAAGCAGGAACCTTTTCGGACGATACCAGCATGACTTTGGCAACCTGTGACAGCATTCGCGCGTGTGGCTTGATTGACCTTACTGATATGCGCGAGCGTTTTTGCCATTGGTTGTATGAAGGTGCATATACGCCTGATGGCATTAGTTTTGGTGTGGGCAATACAACTGCAGCGGCCTTAAGACAGGGATATGGCTGTGAGGGCGAGTGGGATAACGGTAATGGTTCGCTTATGCGTATTGCTCCTCTTGCCTTTATTGCGGCAAGTGATAGGGATATCCGTGCGGTTTCATCTATTACGCATGCGCATGCTTTGAGCTGTACTGTCTGTGTGAGCTTTGTTCACATTCTCAGGCGCTTAGCCGCTGGTGCGACTGCGGCGGAAGTGGCGGGAGAGTGGAAGGGGCAGCCTGCACCTGCATCCAGTGGTTTTGTGCAGCATGCCTATGATGCGGCACTTTGGTGTTTAGCAAATACGTCAAGCTATCGGGATTGTGTACTTGCTGCAGTTAATCTGGGTTCGGACACGGATACCACTGCTGCTATTGCTGGTGCATTGGCAGGTGTGCTTTATGGTTATGATGCTATTCCCGTCGAGTGGGTTTCTGCTTTGCGCGCAAAAGATTTGATTGAGTCCTGCTTGTTTTAATATTTTACTGGCTTAGCTAAAACAGAAGCTGGTTTTGTACCGAGAAGTATATTTAAGACCACAAACAGTAGCTTTTTGGATAAATGCTTTCCTAAATAAGCAAGCTTAGCAAGTTACCCAGCACTTACACCGTTGCAACCTCAGGTTGCAACGGAATTGATTTACCTGCTGAAATACATAAAACTGCAGCTAGTTAGCCTGTTAAGGAAATCGTTGCAAGCTCAGGTTGCAACGATTGGTGGGATATAGAAAAGGTTACAAGCTCGGATTGCAACGATTTGCGGGGTATTAAGGCTGGCTGATAATCAACCTTATTCTGAAATGTTTTCATGCTCAATAAAATCTAAGATACGTAGGACACGAGATAGTGTAGGTCGTGGTAGGATATGCCTGCACTAGTTGTGTAGCGGGCGCCCTTAGCTCAATGGATAGAGCACCAGTCTTCTAAACTGTAGGTTGGCGGTTCGAGTCCGCCAGGGCGCACCATTTTTACGCGTGCAATTTTCAGTTTTTATCAGCGTGTGCGCAAGGAGTCTGCCTGAGAGTTGGTTTGCCAGCATCAGCAGGACAGATGAGTTTGTAGGTGATAGTAACTGTCTCACCGTAGTCAAGCTGCACCGCGCAGTTTTCAAGTTTGCGTCCATCCCATTCCATAGGCTCATGGCTAAAGCTCAGGCCATTAGCTGTTTGCGACTCGCTCTTGGCATCCACATCGCTTATCGAAATGCCTTCGGATGCAAGTAGGTAGAGCTGCAACATCATATCGGCATCACTACGTCTACCTGCGCTTGCATTGCCCAACACAACAAAGCCACCTGCACTACTCCAAAGTTCATAAAGCGTGGACATATCGAGTGTATTGGTAAGTGTTGTTGTGACTTGATAACTAACGCTGCCATCAGATTCCTTGGATGCCTCGTCAATCTCTGTCTGTGCATGTAGATACCAGTTAATGCGCCCGTTGGTTTTTTCATTGATATAAACGCCCAAGACAGGAGACTTTTTGTCATTGTCATCTATACCAGCAAAACCGAGGTCGGAAATGAGCTTTTCTTCCTCCGTATCAGCAAGCCACAAAGACAGTCTGCCCTGCTTGACGCTGGCATGGAGCGTCTTGGTGAGTTTGGCAGTATCAATGTCGCCCAGCTTTTCAAACAAAGGGCCTATGCTGGCATTGCAAACATCATCAATCTTTTTACCCTGTTCCCAAGAACCAGTATTCTGCGCGAGTTCTTTAAGGACATATTCAGCAAAATTCTTGCTATCAAGCGTGATTTCATCATCAAGGGTGACATCACCTGTTATAGCAAGCAAATTCTGTACAACATAAGGATCAAGCAAAATCACCCCATCAATGTGATTGCCTGTCTGGTTTTCATAAGCCTGCGCGAGTAGTTCGGCGGCACGTGACGGCTTGGGGATGGAGGTAATTTGTGATGGTTGTGAACTCAGTGTGTCTCCCACAAGCTCATCTTCTGCAGCAGATGTCTTGAGGAGCTTGTCACCACCTAAGGGAGCACTAAAAGAATCATCATGTGAGAAGGGCTGTAAAACCAACGAACCATTGGATGCTGTCAGGATGCTCCTGCTAAGGGGAGCGCCTCCCAAGGAACGTAGTCGATCGTTGTCTTGAACAACCACCAGATAGTTGCGTGTTTCTTGAGAACCAAGAATCGTTGCAGCATGGGGTGCAAGTTTATGAGCAAGTTGGCTGCGCAAAGCCAGCTCATTGAAGGCTTTTTGAGCATGCTGAGTTGCTTTTGCAAAGTCGGAATCTCCCGTAGCGTCAAGAGCTGATAACTGCTTTTTTGTATTGCTTATTTTTGCTTGATTGTCATTGAGCGTATCGAGTGTGCCTGAGAGGAGCGCAAGATTAACTTTGCCACTTGAAAGGATTTGGACGTTATTCTCCTTTTGGGCAACTTTCATAAAAGGTTCGACGATGTCATGTGAGAGTAGCTGGGCAGCAGAGGCAAGTTCTTGAGCTGTATGAGCATCATGTCCCGCCACAGGCAAAATTGACACAAAACGCCAGAGCGAACCTTGGGTAAGTGACTTTAGCTTATCCGCGTCGGCAATCATTGCGGCGGAAGCCTTATTTGCTGCAGCGACATCTCCCGCATCTACAGCGTCTTCAAAACTGGCATAACTTGCCATGACTTGTTTTGCTTTGCTTCCCGCTTTGCGCACCTCACCAGAGATGGCATTGCTTGCAATGGCGCCTGCGATAACAAGGACTACAACTGCGGCGCCCAGTACCATTCGCAACGACGGTAGACGATGAAGACCACGATGGCGAGTGATCGGCATGCGGTTTTTTGAATAGTTTGTAACATAAGCAGTCTGTTTTTCGCGCTCGTTCATGGGATGTTGAATGGTCGCGCGACCGGCAGAACGTGCGCGAACATTACGGAGGCGTTCTTCGCGGGATTTCTTTTGATTACCCATGGGCAAAATCTGCTTTCTTCAATCCGTGCTTAAAAGCGCGGTTGAACACTTCCTGCATTTGATTATCTTCCTCCACACTATGATACTGATAAAAGAGATCTTTCGGTGCTGTATTGCTTGTCCGTTATGCATGTATAGGCTGATTTTTGCGCCTGATGGCAGCATTGAAGATGATGTGAGCACTCAAATATGAAACCGATACCACCTTTTACCGTACGTACAGCTGGCTTAAACGACCGTCTTCCAAATTATTCTCTCTTTTCGTTCCGCAAAGTCTAAAGTATGTGAGAAGATGAATAGTGTTGGTATCTGGAAAGGAGCTCGCGTTGATTTACACGATGACCCTCAACCCTGCCATTGACTACGTCATGCATCCTTTGACGCTGGATATGGGTTTCACTAACCGCTCTTCGAGTGAAGAAATTTATTGCGGTGGTAATGGTATCAATGTCTCGACGCTTCTCAATGAGCTACAAGTTCCCAATGTTGCTTTGGGCCTACTTGCTGGCTTTACGGGTGACTACATGCTGCAAATGCTACAGGAGGCAGGTCTCACCTGTAATTTTGTCCGCTTGGACAAGGGCTTCACCCGTATTAATGTCAAGCTTATTGGCATTGCAATGACAATGGTCAACGGTATGGGCCCCAAGATTTCTGAGAAGAAAGTCGATGAGCTGCTTGATCGCATCGATGCTATTGGTGAGGGAGATACCCTTATTTTGACGGGCTCTATCCCTAAGTCTCTGCCTGAAAATATGTATGAGATTATTATGCGTCGTCTCAAGGGTCGTGGTATTCGCTTTGTCGTTGATGCTCCTGGTACGTTGCTGTTGCAGTCACTGGATGCAGAGCCCTTCTTGATTAAGCCCAACAATCATGAGGTTGGTCGCATTTTTAATTCTCACCCCGAAACTCCTGAAGAGTGTGAGCCCTATGCCCGTGAGCTGCAGGAGCGCGGTGCACAAAACGTTATTGTTTCCTGTGGTGGACATGGTTCATTGCTGCTTGACGAGAATGGTGTGATGCACACCGTGCCTACAACAAAGATTCGCCTTGTTAACGCTACAGGTGCGGGCGACTCTATGGTTGCTGGTTTTGTCGCCATGGTTTCTGCTGGTGCTGATTATGAGGATGCTCTACGTTTTGCCTCTGCTTGCGGTACGGCTACCGCAGCAAGCAAGGGCATTGCCAAGCGCGCAACTATCGATCGCGTGTACGGTCGCCTCATCGATCTCATCAACAAGCAGGCAAAGCAGAAATAGGCTCGGTCTTAGACATTGTCTTCTTGCTTTATACGGAGATGGCGTCAATGGATTTGCCGCGCCATCAGGCGCGTGTCTTATGGGAACGCAACAGAGGAGTGCATATGTTTAAAGGCGTTAATGCATCAGATGGCATCGGCATTGGTGTCGCACGTGTCGCAGTGGAACCTGATCTCTCCTTCACTCCGACGGCCCCCAAAGATCTAGAGGCTGAAAAACTTCGTTTTTCGGCTGCTCGTGACAAGTTTATTGCTCGTACGAATGAGCAAATCAAGCGTATGAAGGAAGATGGCCTCGAAAATGAGGCTGGCATTATGGGTGCTCATATTGAGTTTGCCGAAGATGATGGCATTCTCGAGAGTGTCAATGACAGTATTGATGAGGGTATGTGCGCTGAGCAGGCTGTTTCTGAAGCCTATAACATGTACTACAACATGTTTATCAATATGGAAGA
>NZ_CAMXYY010000098.1 GCF_947253395.1 uncultured Olegusella sp. | reverse complement strand
AGGAAACTTTAGGACCTGCTACGTCATGCCACTTGACAATGCTTCTCTCATATTATAAAGACTCAAGATTGATATTCGTTTGGCTCAGCACATTGGAAAGAGATTGATCGGTCTCAAGTCCTCCCGCAGCATTCATACTCGCAACTCTGTAGGCTCTGATGACCTGCCCATCAACAGGACAGGACTTAATGGTGATGTTTCCTGTAGCACCTGTATCGACCTCTTCGGCGGCAAAGGCTTCGGAAGCTGGAAAGAGAAAGAATGCCATTAAAAGCAGAAAACACAGCAGGGACAAAACCTTTTTCACTCCTTTTGATATGTTCAAGCTCATTGGTCTCACCTGCTCATTTCCCGATTACTTTTGTCTTGTGGCTTTCTCTTCATTCGCCTAGACAGAATCAATGCAAAAACCGCTATAACCGATACTGCTCCAAAGACGAGGAGCACATATGCACCAAAAGGAACGCCTGATGACTCAGACTTCTTCTGTACCGTGTTAGGCACCCTGTGTCCGCGCACGAGCAAGCGGTGGTCATTCACACCATAAGGAGTGCAAGTCACCAGCGTGCATAGATCCCTTCCCTCCTCAATGCCAAGGTAACTGTAATCATCAGGTAGTACGGTCTTCACCTGATCGACCTTATGGTGCCGAGATGCTGTTTAGCATTTCGTCTCTTGTTGAAAAGTGGTCACGAACATGGGGCAATCCATATATTGCCCAGCAACCAAGTATCCAAAGTATGCAAAATATCCTGCAACAAATGGGTTTTGTCGGTAAAAATATCTCCTCATAAGATAAGCAAGTAAGTTAGGAGAAACTATCGATTATCTTCATCTTTTTCTTTGCTACTAGGATCAAGACTAGTCCCTGTCAAATCAATGCCAAAAAATGAAGTCAGGCTGTCAAGCATTGGTCCATCACCATCTGTCTTTACCAACTTCACGCCTCTTCGATCAAGAGAGGCGATTAGTTTATCTATATTTGTCATTGCCCTATCAAGGGATGCTAAAACATCTCCGTCAGCAGAAAGTAAGGCAAATCGCTCCGAGGTTTTTGCAGTCAGGAAAAAGAAAGGGCGAAGCTCTACGCTTACAATATCTGAAAAACTAATTCTTTTCGTTTTTCTACGCCAGTCTCTGATAGAGATAACTTCACCATCCACTATGATGCGACAATTGTAGTATTCCAAGGCCTGTTTTAGTGAATGCGCTCCCGCAACTACCATAAGCACACCAACAATCACTCCCACCATCTCGCTTGGCGGCATCATAGTCGTCGAAGTAGGTGGTTTAAGCATTGCTGCCTGCGGAACCTCTGTAGCTACCAAATAGATGCCAAAGCACAGCATCACTATTCCGAATATCGACATCGCAACTAACCCTGCAGCCCTGCCTTTGTTAACAATTTCATATGTATCAAGAGGCTGGGTTGAGCTGTTGCAGATGTTTGTCATTTCACTTCCCTTTCTATTTCAAATCATGAGTTAGAAAAAAGACGCCCTAGTTAGGAATTAATCCAAGAAGGGCGTCTTTAGATGCAAGATTAGATTCCAAGCTGTTTTACTACGTTATGTCCTGTCAACCCATACTTTGCTTTAACTAAACCTATAGGACCAGACTCAGTAAAAGTATCGTGTACACCAACCATTACAAGCGGAGCATGCCGTTCCATATCGCAAATAGACTCAGCAACAAGACTGCCAAGGCCCCCCATTACAGAATGATTTTCCACAGTTGCAATTTTTTTAACGCGGGTTGCAATTGAGCGAATTAGCACCTTATCAAAGGGTTTAATACTGGCAGCATTAATGAGAATCCCTTTTTTGCCTTGCTCTTTCAACTCGATATATGCATCAAAAGCTTCTGCCTCGGCGGTTCCCTCAAAAATAACAGCGAAGTCGTCACCTTCATCTGAAATTACTGTAGCTTTACCAATTTCAAGAGGCTTTACCTCAGGCAAATCATACACTTCACCACGCGAACAACGGATATAGAAGGGACCTGGTGTCGATGCAGCTAACTCTACTGCATCGCGCAGTTCATCTGGACATGATGGAACGAGTACCGTAATGTTTGGAAGTGCCCTAATAATAGCAAGATCCTCATTGGGTTGATGGGTTGCTCCGTCAAAGCCACCATCCATTCCTGGATGCGTTGCAATCACCTTTACATTGGCCTTTGCATAGCAAGCTTGACGAAGTTGAGTCCAACAGGTTCCTGAGGCAAAGATTGCAAAGTTAACATAAAAAGAAGTAAATCCTTCATTTGTAATACCCGTAGCAATTGACATCGCGTTCTGCTCTGCAATACCTGTCTCAATGAAGCGATCTGGATGCTTCTCAGCAAATTTATTCGTTGTTGTTGATTTTGCCAAATCAGAGTCAATAACAAATATTTCTGGATGCGTCTCAAAGACGGCATTTAGTGTGTCGCCTACTAGATTGCGCATGGAGACTTTTGAATTAACCATTAGCAATCGCCGCCTTCTCTGACTCAATATCACGCAACGCTGCCTCGTATTGTTCGTCAGAAAGCCCTTTGGAATGCCACTGAGGATCGTTCTCCATAAAGCTAATGCCTTTACCTTTTATAGTATGGGCAATAATTGCTGAGGGCTTGCCCTTTGTAGTATTTGACTCTTTAAGTGCGGCAAGAATTTGATCAATATCATGGCCGTCTATTTCAATTACATGCAAACCAAATGCCCGTAATTTATCAACAAGTGGCTCCAGCCTCAGACTTTCATTTACATCTCCACTTGAAGAAAGCCGATTATAGTCAACAACAAAAGTAAGGTTATCAAGACCATAATGAGCAGCACACATTAAGGCTTCCCAATTCTGCCCTTCCTGCATCTCTCCATCTCCAGCTATTGCATAGACATGGTGCAAATCACCTGTTGCCTTTTTGGCAATCGCTTCTCCGAGCGCAATGGAGAAACCTTGGCCGAGCAGGCCAGTAGTACCATCAATTTCAGGAATATTGACCTGACTAGGATGACCCTGTAGGCGTGAATTTAACTGGCGAAATGAAGGATATTCATCCTCGTTAATAATCCCCTTTTGTGTCAGCTCTGCATAAAGCGCTGGAGTAGCATGTCCTTTAGATAAGACAACTCTACTTCTCTGTGATGAAGACAAATCGACGTCCACTTCATAAATTACCGTCAGAATATCAATCACAGAAAGCGACCCACCGATATGACCCACTCCAGCAGCATGCACCATCTCAACGATACGTCTACGATTATCATTGACAATATTTTTGAGTTGCTTTGAGTCCATGGTGAAGTATCAACTCCTACCATTTGCCGATAATTTTACCGATACCAAAGAAGACAAGGCCAATTAGGTTGAAGTCAGTCTCTGGGAAGCAGGTACCCGATAAGCCAACTGTCTCCATGATGGGATAGATGAGTGCAGGACCGACAGAGATGAGAATGCCTGTTACAAAAGCACCAAGCACAGCACCCTTCCAGCCACCGCGCGCGTTTCCAAAAACGCCTGCAGTTGCACCAATAAAGAAGAATGGAATTGCAACAGGGATAATCACTGTCATGTGAAGAGCAGCAAAAACTGCCATGCACAGCAAACCTGCGATATATGCAGAGATAAAACCGATAACCGTAGCTGTAGGTGCATAAGGAAATACAACAGGGCAATCAAGAGCAGGCTTAACTCCAGGAATAATTTTTTCAGAAATACCAACAAATGCAGGGACAATCTCGCCGAGGAACAAACGCACACCGGTAACGATAACGTATAGTCCACCAGCAAAAGTCAAGGTTTCAATGAGAGGATAGACAAGCCAAGAAAGGCCACCGGATAGCTCTTCTACGGCTGCTTGACCAGAAACGATAGCTGCTATGTAGTAGATAACACCAATGGAAAGGGAGACGGACACAATGTAGTCACGGAACATCCCCAACCAGCCAGGAAGGTTAATCTTCTCAGTCGAATCCTCAGGGCTACCAACCTTACTACCTAGCCAACCTGAAAGAGCATATGCAAGCGTGCAGTAGTGACCAATAGCAATCTGATTATTACCAGTTACAGCATTCATTGACTTTTGAGCAATTGCCGGATAAATACAAGCGGCAAAACCATGAATAGCAGAGCCAATAAGGATAGCGGCAATATCGGAGAAACCTATAGCTTTAAGCATTACGGCAAGCAGTGCAGACAGGAAAAGAGAGTGTCCTCCTGTAAGAAAAACATTCTTAAATGGGGTGAGCCTGGCCACAATAAGATTACAAATAAAGCCGCCAATCATAATCCAAGCGATAACCATAGGAAATACTGTTTCTGCTTGAGCGGTAATAGCTTCGGCAATAGGAGTTACTCCCTGAAGACCAAACGCAGTTTGAAAAAGATTTTGCAATCCGCTTAAGGCACCTTGCGCTGCAGAAGAACCTATACCAAAAATCAAAAAACCAACCATCGTCTTTAAGGTTCCACTAATTACCTTATCAGCTGGTTTTTTCTGAATTAGAAGACCAATCAAAGCTAGTAATCCCAAGAGTACAGAAGCCTGACTTAGCAGGTCATAAACTAGAAAATTAATAAATGCCATGCTGTTCACCTTCCCTAACAATCTATTTATTTGTTCATGGAGGTAAAGTACTTTTCGAGCTCAGCTTCGAGCGTTGCGGTGTCCATAATGTCATCAATACCTATGACATAAGCATTCGAATCTTTGAACTCATCGGTTAAATCAGACATAGTGACGATGACGTCAACATCCTCTTGCCCCATATAACCCGCGAGGGCATCATGAGTAACATCTAGAGGAAACCCTCTGCGATCACAGATTTTTTCAACTTGAATTTTGAGCATCATCGAACTGCCCATACCGGTGCGGCACATAATAAGGCATTTTTTTCTTTCGCTAGATTTTTTTGCAGGCTCTCCAGCAACCGCAGAGACATTCTCCTTCTTTCTCCCAAAAAAGCTCATCCTTATTCACCTCCCCTACTTTGTTTAACAAACGTTGAGTTTTCTTCAAAAGATTTGATATAGTCGAGAATTTCTTTACCTGACTGTGCATTCCCCAGCAGAGAAA
>NZ_CAMXYY010000097.1 GCF_947253395.1 uncultured Olegusella sp. | reverse complement strand
TCCTAAGGCATATCCTCGGCAAGCGGTTTGCATAAAATTTATTTTTGTTGTTTAGACCATGCGCTCAGGATGAAAGATCTCATCAAAACGCTCTGTCGTTAAAAAACCCAATTCTGTGCAAGCTTCGCGCAAGCTGGTACCCTCTGAATATGCTTTTTTTGCTACCTGAGCTGCATGCTCATAACCAATTTCAGGAGAGAGTGCTGTTACCAGCATAAGAGAACGAGAGAGATTGTCTGCCATTTTATCGATATTTGGCTTGATACCTGCTACGCAGCGCTGCTCAAAAGAATTCATTACGTCGGCAAGCAAACGGAGAGATTGCAGATAGTTATAGGCAATAACAGGCATAAAAACATTGAGCTCAAAATTACCCTGACTAGCTGCGATACCGATTGTGGCATCGTTGCCCATAACTTGTACGGCAACCATCGTCACTGCTTCGCATTGGGTGGGATTAACTTTACCCGGCATGATTGAACTGCCAGGTTCATTTGCGGGAATAGAAATCTCACCTAAGCCCAAACGTGGACCCGATGCAAGCCACCGTATATCGTTGGCAATTTTCATGAGATTGGCTGCAAGCGCTTTGAGTGCTCCATGCGAAAAAACCAGCGCATCTTTAGCAGAAAGTGCCCTAAATTTATTTGGATCACTAACAAAAGCTTGTCCCGTAAGACCTGCTAGTTGTGTTGCTACACATTCAGCAAAACCCGCAGGAGCATTCAATCCTGTACCCACCGCAGTTCCACCCAAAGCAAGGCGCAAAAGTCCGCCCAAGCTTGCCAAAATTTCTTCCTTTGCACCCTCAAGCAGACCACGCCATCCTGAGATTTCCTGCCAAAACCCTATAGGCACTGCATCTTGCAGATGAGTGCGACCACACTTCATCACGCCCTGATTTTCTTTTTCAAGACGAGCTAACGTAGAAATAAGACCATCAAGAGCAGGGAGTAGCTGTTCTTGCAGCGCGCAGACTGCCGCAATATGCATAGCGGTCGGATAGGTATCGTTACTCGATTGCGACATATTGACCGTATCATTAGGGTGAATAGGCTGGTCAAGGACGATGTTTTGCTCGACAGCAAGTTGATTTGCTCGGGTGGCGAGCACCTCATTCATATTCATATTGGATTGGGTACCCGATCCTGTCTGCCACACCACCAAAGGGAATTGTTCATCCCATTTACCTGCAAGCACCTCATCAGCTGCTTGACAAATGAGCTGACAGTGCGTCTGACTAAGCCTTCCAAGCTCAGCATTGGCAAGAGAGGCAGCTTTTTTGACCTGCGCAAAAGCACGAATGATTTCGATGGGCATACGCTCGGTACCAATGGGAAAGTTATTATGACTACGCTGAGTCTGCGCACCCCAAAGCGCATCGGTGGGTACTAATATCTCGCCCATAGAATCATGCTCAACGCGCAGCTCATCGCCCGTACCCATGCCTTCTCTCCTCGTCATGCTTGAATGAGTCGAGTGTAACAGCGCTCGCTCAATAGGGTTATGGGATACCTGTAGGGTAGCTTGTCAGCTAACAAACTAGCTCAAACGAGTGCCTGCAGGAACATCAAAGTCAGGAATTGCCAGCGCAGGTGGGCGTAGACCATCGTCGTAACCCAAATCCAGCAAAAGCCCTTCTGACATCTCGCCTGCCATTTTGTGAGGCGCCATATTCACAACAAAGAGACACTTTTTGCCTACAACACTTTGAGGATCACGGTTCTCATCTTTAAAAGCAGAGAGAATCTGGCGCGTAAAATCACCAAAATCAGCGGTAATCTTTACGAGCTTTTTGGACTGAGCCACATCCTCAACCGAGGTAATGAGGCCAACACGGATATCAAGCTTATCAAAATCGTCATAGCTAATTTCTGGTTTAACAGGCTCACTCATAGAGACACTTTCCTTCCAGTATCCAGTCTTGCAACTCACTCAACTAAAACTCAGCATTACCTACCGTACGAGGATGAGGCAACACGTCGCGAATATTATCGACACCCGTGAGATACATCACGAGGCGCTCAAAGCCCAAACCATAACCCGCATGGTGACAACCACCGTAACGCCGCAGATCAAGGTAATACTTATACTGATCGGGATTCATACCCAGCTCCCTGATGCGGGATTCAAGAATATCAAGGCGCTCCTCACGCTGAGAACCACCGATGATCTCGCCAATACCTGGCACCAAACAATCCGCTGCAGCAACCGTCTTGCCATCATCATTCAGGCGCATATAAAAGGCTTTAATCTCACGCGGGTAATCAGTCACAAACGTCGGCCGCTTAAAATACTTCTCGGTCAAATAGCGCTCGTGTTCGGTCTGCAGGTCAATGCCCCACTCAACAGGGTATTCAAACTGAGTACCCTCAGAGGCTGCCTTCGTCAAAATTTCTACCGCCTCGGTATAGCTTACGCGTGCAAAGTCAGAACTTGCCACATGCTCCAGACGCTCGCGTAGGCCCTTATCGACGAACTTGTTAAACATCTCAATCTCATCAGGACAATGGTCAAGTACATAGCGAATAACATACTTGAGCATATCCTCAGAATTTTGCATCTCGTCAGCAAGATCCGCAAAGGCCATCTCAGGCTCAATCATCCAAAACTCTGCTGCATGGCGACGAGTGTTGGAGTTCTCTGCGCGGAAAGTCGGACCAAAGGTGTAGATATCCCCAAAAGACAGGGCAAAGTTCTCGCCCTGAATCTGACCAGACACGGTGAGATTTACCGCTTTACCAAAGAAGTCCTGGCTCCAATCAACGCTACCATCCTCTAGGAGCGGTGGGTTAGCTACGTCAAGTGTTGTCACACGGAACATCTCGCCGGCACCCTCAGCATCACTTGCAGTAATGATGGGTGTATTCACATAAACAAAGCCATGCTCCTGGAAAAAGCGGTGAATTGCATAGGCAGCCACGCTGCGCACGCGAAAAATCGCACGAAATAAATTGGTGCGACTGCGCAGATGCTGCTGGGTACGCAAAAATTCCTTGGGCTGACGCTGCTTTTGCAAAGGATAATCATCAGCACAGGCACCTTCAACAATAATCTCACGTGCCTGTAACTCAAAAGGCTGAGGACGGTCGGGGGTCAGCTCAAGCTTACCGCGTACAATAAGTGCGGTACCCGTTCCACACGCAGAAATTTCGTCATAGTTGACCAGGCCATCACGCTGCATAACCAGCTGCAGGTCCTTAAAGCAACTGCCATCATTAAGCACGACAAAGCCATAATTTTTCATATCGCGAATGGAACGAACCCAACCGGCGACGGTAATATCACGTCCACCAAACTCATCTTTATCAGCAAATAGCTGTGCGATCTTAGTACGATTCACATTTTCCTCCCTGGCATGCAGCGCACATATCCGCGCTGAGCATTAACTTTCCTAGCGTATCGCAAATAGCCTCCTTATGACAGCTAGGAGTCCAAGTTAGTCTGCACTATCTGCTCACTCGCGCTATCCTGCAAATAAACGACATGGAAAGAGGAGCGCATGACAAGCTTTACCGTCAAGAACTTCTCACTTTCTGCGATCGCAGAAAGTGGACAGGTGTTCACATGGCAGGCAATTCAAAAGGCAAATGCCACAAGCTACCTCATTGCATCAAGTCAGCAGCAATGTGTAGCACAGCAGATAGGGACGACGCTTTCGTTAAGACAGCCTGACGGCAGTGAACTTTCTGCGAGAGAAGCAAACTATTGGCACCACTACCTTGCGCTCGATGATAACTATGCCCTCATGCAAGCAGAACTTATTGCCTCGGGGCTTCTCAAACAAGAAGTGCTCGAGACACAGCAAGGCATACGAGTGCTTTATCAGAACTGGTGGGATGTGGCTGTGAGCTTTGTTATCAGTCAAAACTCCTCTATCACGCGCATTCAACACACTATGGACTTACTGATGAAGCAAGGTAATCCCGTTGGTTGCGTTCCAACAGCATCTCGTCTCTTAGAAATTCTGGGCGATGAAACACTTTGTGCGACGCTCAAGCTTGGTTATCGAAAGCCCTATCTCGAGTCTCTGGCAACACAGGTGGTAAGAGGCTGGCAGCCCTTGTCGCTTAGTCGCCCTTATGCAGCACTTTCTACACAGATAGCTGAGTTTCAGACTCTTCCAGGTATCGGTCCCAAAGTCGCAAGCTGTATCTGCCTTTATGGCCTCGGTTATCTAGAAGCAGTGCCCCGCGATACCTGGATAAAGAAAGCCGAACGAGACTATGGTTTTGTGTGGCATGAGCGTCTTGGTGGTGTACAGCAGCAGTTTGTTTTTGCGTGGATGCGCGAGCAAGCAAAACGTAATATGCCCAGCAAAACAGCTCTACCATCAGGAAGCGAGACTTAAGAAGAAAACTGAGAGTAGAGCCATTGGTCAATGCTACAAAATCAGGTCCTAGTTACTACGCAAATGCAGGCTATGCACCTTGCACCTGGCAGCTACGCATAGTGGCAAGGGCTGCCTCATGCGCTGCGGGCGTTACTCCAGCACAACAGCTTGGATCAACCGATATCGTTACCTCAGGCAATGCCGCCTTAGCAAGCAAAGCATTGGAGACAACACAAATATCTGTACACAAACCAATAAACTCGACTTCAATATGCTCACCAGAAAGCGCAAGTTCACGGGCATCTTCTTCTACCAGCGTCTGAGTCAAATCCATAGAGCCAAAGCTTGGCTTGTCAAAAATACGTACTGTGGGGCTCAAAACTGCAGCCACCTGCGGACAAATTTGCCAACCCTTGCTGTCCTTGATGCAATGCTCCACGGGCAAATGAGCGCCTTCCTGGGTCTGAAGATAGTCAGCAGAATGTGTGTCCCTTGTTGCCCATACGCAATCAGCGGGATAGCTAACGATCTTCTTGACTACTGCAGGAACAATCGCCTGAGCCTCAGGTGTTCCCAAAGCACCATCAACAAAGTCATTTTGCATATCTACCACAACAAGGATTTTCTTCATCGCTCCCCCAACCACGACGTCTTTGACAAAAAAATGCACGGACCAAAAAGTCCATACATCTAGTGTTCCATAAATAACTAGCCGCGACAACCATATACCTATCGCC
>NZ_CAMXYY010000096.1 GCF_947253395.1 uncultured Olegusella sp. | reverse complement strand
AACGGAAATCTCCGCTTTCAGCAACTCATATCAAAAGTTGAGGTTTTGCTTCTGCTCTAGCGTAGCAAAAGCAGAACAGCAAATGATGCGCATGTCAGCTTTTTCGGCGTGCGTAAAAAATCAGCCGAGAAACACAGGGCTTCCCGGCTGAAACATACAGTTTATGCAGACTTACGTCCTAGGCAATAACTGGCTCACCTTTGCCCATTACGTGGCGAGCCAAATACAAAAAGGGCGTATCAATAAAGCTAATAATAGTCTCAATAACTGAGACACTGATAATCATAACAAGCAGGTCAGGCATACTATACAGGCCACCAAAGGCAAGGAACATAAAAGCAAAGTTCTCAATTACGTTTGCACTTGTATCAGCAATATTTTCACGCAGCCACAACAGGCGGTGTCCGATGCGATCGCGCAGAAAACTATAAATCTGGACAGAGAGCCAATTGGCACCAACCAAGCAAATAACACTTGCACCCGTTGTACGAATTGACATCGAGAAAGTTGTCATCAGTGCAGGCATTGCCATATCAAAAGAAGAGGGAAGATATAGCAGGGTAATCTGCGCACCAATAATATAGGTAAGCAAAGCCGCCACCTGCAGTTTAACTGCTTTTATGGCAGCCTCATGTCCATATACCTCATTCAAAATATCAGTTGCCAAGAAATTTGAAGCAAACCAAACATTACCTAGAGTCGAGACGACTCCGACAAAGTCACACATAACGCAGGCCTGGATCTCCGCCAAAATCGACGCAACTGCCATCCATACATAAAGGCCAGGCTTGCCAAAAAACTTTGCAACTATTACCAAAAGTGAAAAACAGACCACCGACTCAGCAGCAAGCATGAATACGTTGTACATCTAGTTCCCCTCACTAGTATTCCTTCGTGCCACACGAGGGCATATTTTCGCATAAATATGCGACGCAATACAACACAAGCAGAATCCTAAAGCCTCCGCTCGTGCTTGCAGCTCTTGTGTTCAAGCAGAAGCTAGCGACTAAACCCGCCACCGCCTTTGCTACTCAGCACACAGGCGACGTGCCGCCTCAACTGCGTGCGATACCATCTCCCCCACCGCTTGTTCGGTATAAAACGCCATATGCTGCGTAAGTACCGTATTGGGAAATTGGCGCAGATACGCCATATCCCTATTAGAAACAATATCGTTGACCAGGCTATGATGATAAATTGACCCTTCGTTGGTAAAGACGTCCATTGCCAACGCGCCGATTTTGCCTGTCTCAATGCCTTCAATCAAGCTGGGGACATCCATGAGCTCGCCACGGGCAGTATTGACCAGCACGACACCATCGCGCATGCGAGCAATAAGGTCTGCATCTACCATGCCCTGTGTATCGCTCGTCAAAGGCACATGAAAACTTACGACATCGCTTTGAGCAAGCAAATCTTCGAGGCTGACTGCTTGCACACCAGCAGGAACATCACGAACACCTGCTGGACCATATGCGAGGAGCTTGCAGCCAAATCCCGAAAGACGCTGCAGCACCGCACGACCAATACGTCCCGCGCCAATAATGCCCACAGTAAGCGAGGATAAGGTACGTCCCTGGAGACCTGCCAATGAATAGTCATTGACGTTTTGGCGATACAGCGCTGGCTTATATTTGCGCAGCGCGATGAGGAGTAGCATGATGGTGAAATCCGCCACGCTATCAGGCGCATAGCTGATATTTGACACCGCAATTCCCAGACGTTGAGCAGCATCAAGGTCGATATGATCCATACCAATAGAACGAGTAACCAAGCAGTTTACGCCACGTGCTTTTATAGCCGCTAAGAGCTGTTCATCGTAGTGAACGCGTCCAAGAATGAGCACGGCATCTGCGCCATTGCAAGCATCAAGCGTATCTGCAGTCAGAGCGTCTGATCTCAACTCAAGCTCAATATCAGGCAGCTGTGCCTGCCGAGCAAACTCAGCTTGCTCATCAGCTCGAACTTCAAAAGCGACGATTTTCATAAGCTGTCCTTTTGTGGAACCTGTATGTCTCCACTATCGTACCTATTTGTATGCAGTTTCCAACCTAGTAAGCATTGCTGCCTAGCGTTTTTCGTCGAGCGATGCTGTACCGCTTAGCTCAGCTAATTCGCGAATACGCTCGCGTAGTGCTTCAGCTGATCCGAGGGCATCGTATACCCCATCTTCTGATAGGACACCGCGAGGAAGATCAACAGGAAGCACACCTGCTTCATCAGCAGCAAGGTCATCCCACCAAAGCTTGCCAGAGTAGTAGCTATCAAGGGCAGAGTAGTCGGCCCACATCATTTCATAGGTGTCAAGCGCGCGTTCAATCTGATCAATGCTATCAATCAGTCTATTGAGCGCAGCTTCCATAGCTTGAATACGCGCTATCTGTGTCGTGTTGACGTCCATAGGTGCTCCCTCACTTTTATACAAAGAGGCCTCCAAAGTGCTTGGATATACCCAGTCTAGTCGTCTGCCGTCATGCGAAGACAGGCGTGTACGATTTGACAAGACCTGCTCAAACGGCACACAGATTGACTATATCGGGTTTTATTGCGTCATTGCATCGCCAAAACAGATGCCACCTTAGAGAAAGGCTCGTAATAGATCACGTTTTGAGGCCTTTGGTGGTGGGCAGCACTTCATCAGTTCCTGTACCGCAAATTTCCCGCTTGCGGCAGCAATGGGCAGTCCGCCGCCAGTCTGAATCCATTGACTGGCAAGAAACAGGTTCCTTAGACCTGATACGGTGCTCTTGACATACAGCGACTTGTATCCCTTGCGCGCATTGAAGCTCATATAGGCGCCCTGATACGCATGACACCAGCGGGCAAAGGTCAGCGGGCTATAAGTGTTCAGTAAGACAAGCCTTTCTTTTAGCACAGGAAAGCAGCTTTCGATGCGCTGTCTGAGGCTTTCAGCCAAAGCACGTTTTTCTTCCTCATAGGCTCCCTTCGACAGGGAGTTCCAGTAGGCAAACGTACCGTTATTCAAGAGCACGTTACACTGAATGACCCGCTTGTTGGCAGGAAACAGCGTTTTGTCGTAATCGTACAGGCGTATACCACACAAGTCTTTGCTCTCTCCAGCCACCATGTAGGGCTCGCAGGAAAACATCACCGATCCCTGGGGAAGGTGCAGGTCATCTTCTCCTAGGATGCCAAAGGCTGCCTGATAGCCCGTGTTTGCCACATACCCCTCGGGGTGTTCATACATGGTTTTTAAATTCTTATCCAGATATTTTTCGGACAGAATCTCATAAAACAGCTGATGCGGATCGGCTGCCCATATAAAAGCCTCGCCAGTGACCACCCGACCATCTTTCAGCTGCACGCTGCATAGGTGCTGCGCGTCAACTTTGGCAGCGCTTACGTCAACGCCGTACTCAACTAAACCGCCCAGGCTTTGGTAGCGTTCCAACATTCGTCTGACCATTCCAACAGAACCACCCTGCGGTATGCCGGCGCTATCGCTTGTATAAAAGGCATAGGAAGTAAGCAGAGTAATCGCAAGGAAGTCCGTGGGGAAAAAAGCGCTCATCATACACTTGATCAAAGGATTTTTGAATCTATTTGCCAACTCGGCAATCGTCATGCCGTCATAGGTCTGGTAAGCCCTTGAGGCCCCTCTCATGCCCATGGCCATTTTTAGAAACTGGAACACATTCATATGGGCAGGAGATGTTTCGCAGGGTGGCTGTACGCACTCAAGCTGTCGCACCGAATCAAAAAAGGCATTGATTTCCTGTGTGTCTTCTGGTGCGATGGAAAGAAGCTCGGCTCTACTCCTTTCAAGGTCCCTGCCAAACGTCAGGGTTCTACCTTCGGTTTGCAAGGTATAGAAGGCAGGTTCGTAGTAAAGGTCAACATCAGCAGTCAGCACACCCAGCTCGCTCCAAAGCTGGTGCAGGGGGTTTTCTTGCTTGCACCCAACAAGCCAATGTATGCAGTTATCGATATGATAACCTTGGCGGTTCCAACCCGTGCACTCACCGCCAAGCATCTGGTTTTTTTCAAGGATGAGGGTCTTATAGCCTTGTTTTTGAGCGAGGATGCCAGCGCTGAGGCCAGAGATTCCTCCGCCTATGATCACAAGATCAGTCATATTTCCGCACCTCTCTGCGCGTTGCGTCAATTATACGGCATGCACTGGGTGCGAGGCTGCAGTCCTGCGGCAATTTGCGTATACTTTGTATGAAAAGTAGGTTTTTTCATACAAACTTACCCTACTGCATGAGGGAGGAACATCCATGACAGGACTAGCCGCAACTCCAACGCATGACCAGCTCTCCCCTGATGAGGATAGCGGGCACCAAGGGCTGTACGTCTGGACAGCAAAGGTGGGCACCAAGGGACAGATTGTCCTTCCCAAGGAGTCCCGCAATGTGTTCAACATCGCCAGCGGAGACACGGTACTTTTGCTAGGTGATGTCAAACGAGGTATCGCGCTCTTGAGCGGTGCGCAGATGGAAGAGGCGCTCCTGCGGGTTTACGGCGCCATGGATGAGAGAGCCAGGCGCCCATGAGGGCCTTCATCAGGGCCATCCTGATAGTTGGCACCGTACTCTGCCTCGCGGCAGCTGCCCTAGCCTGGCACACGCTCAGCTATGACTACGGCAACGACCGATTTATGGCGTCATGCGGCGCTCAGCTTGGCTTTGTCGAGAAGACCTACCAGACCCTCGACGGACGTACAATCGCCTATCTGGAAGGTCCGGACGCCGGTGAGCCGCTGCTTCTGATCCACGGGCAGATGGTCTCCAAGGAGGACTATGCCAAGGTCCTGCCCGAACTGTCGCGCCACTACCACGTCTTTGCCGTGGACTGCTACGGCCACGGCGGATCGTCCAAGGACCCCAGTGCCTACAACATCACCACCATCCGCGACGACCTCATTGGCTTCATGGGTGATGTCATCCAAGCACGGACGCTTGTCGCGGGCCACTCCTCCGGCGCCCTCATTGCCGCCGCCATCGCGGCCGCCACCCCAGGCCAGGTGGGCGGTCTTTTGCTTGAAGACGGCCCCTTCTTTTCGACGGAGCCGAACCGGGCGCAAAACACGCTCTCGTACAAGGAGTTCCAGACGATACACGACTTTCTCGCCCAAGACGAAGAAGGCAACTACACCCGTTACTACCTCTCGCACAGCTACATGAGCACACTCTTTAACAGCGGAGACGGCAATACCTGGGAGCC
>NZ_CAMXYY010000095.1 GCF_947253395.1 uncultured Olegusella sp. | reverse complement strand
TTTGTACTGCCTAATGACTGAATTGGATATCTGCACGAACCCTTAGAGGCTGGCCTCAATTTGGCTGATAAGGGAAGACTTTGGCATGGAACCAACAAACTGTTGGGCCACCTCGCCACCCTTAAAGAGAATTAGTGTGGGGATAGAAACGATGCCGAACTGCTGAGCAAGCGCAGGCTCTTCGTCAACATTGCACTTATACACATTGAGTTTATCGGCCATCTCGTCGGAAACCTGCTCGACAACAGGACCCATTGCGCGGCAGGGGCCACACCAAGATGCCCAAAAGTCTACAAGGACGGGTTTGTCGCTGGACTTAATATCGTTAAAGTTGCTAGTGGTGAGCTGCTTGCTTGCCATGATTGGTTCCTCTCGTGAAAGCACCGCATACCATACGGGATGCACCAGTTTTAAGCGCACTTATTTCCTTGCTTTAACGTATACCCAATTTCTTACGTTGCTATCGCTCATGTAGAATTGTCTGTGAAGAATACGGAGGAAAGGCGGCGGACGTTCGTGGTTGTCAGTCAATCAAACCGACGTAAGGCATATCTTGCCAAGACGCAAGCCGAACTTGCATCGCTTGCAGAACGTGGCGTGGTGATGAGCGGCAATGCTTTTTCATCGTTATTGCTAGTGAAAGGTGACCTATCACCTGAGGAACGTGCGGGTGGCGAGCTGCTGGCGGGTGCCGATGGCAGGGCGTTGCGACAGGCGTTTGCGGCGCTGGGTTATGCGCCCGAAAATTGGACTGCGCTATCTGTGCTGCGCGCAGATGGCAGTGTTATGCAGCTAGAGCTTTTTTGTGAGGCAGTGGCGGCGCTGGGGCCTACAACGCTGGTCGTGCTTGATGAAGTTGCAGCAGATGTTGTGCGTTCTGCTTATGTGAATCAGCTGGTAGAAGTTGAAGAGTTAGACGCGGCGCTGCTCAAGGCTGGCCTTGTTGTGCGTGTACTGGGTATGCGGGTGTTAAACCTAGGCGATTTTGCGAAGTCGCTGGAAGATCCACAACGCAAACAGTGGGCGTGGGCCTGCCTTAAGCGCATTCCGCCATTGGGCGAACCATATTAGGCATAGCGTCATGTGGCGTAGCGTCACGAGGCATAACGCCACGCGGGCGTGAATGCGACTTTTCTGAGCCAGTTCATTGGCTGCGGCCCCAACTCAGCCGAATTGCTTCAGTGTTTGAATCTTAAACTCTGTTGAATAATTCCGTTTGCATACGATTCTCCGACAACTGGGATGCTCAGGTCAAAAATTGGGTGATACGGTGGTAGGCTATGCATAGGTAGCACTGTATACCGTAGGCAGATTCTGCGGCAGGAAAAAGGAGTAGCTATGGCAGCAATTTCCGCACCTATCGATGCGACCCAAACTCCCGCATGGCAAGCACTTCAAAAACATTACGACAAGATGGTTGCTGATGGTTTTAACCTAAAGCAAGCTTTTTCTGAGGATCCTGATCGCGTTCAAAAACTCTCCTTTGATACTTCGGATTTGCATTTTGATCTGTCAAAAAATCTCATCGACGATACGACGGTATCGCTATTAGCTGATCTTGGTCGTGCGGTGGATTTGGAAGCTCGTCGCGATGCCATGTATGCTGGCGAAAAAATTAATACTACCGAGAATCGTGCAGTGCTCCATACGGCCTTGAGGCGCCCCGCCGTCGATAAAGGTAAGGTTATGGTGGACGGACAGGACTGCGTTGCTGATGTGCATGAGGTGCTCGACCGCATGTATGCCTTTGCTGATCGCGTCCGTTCGGGTGAGTGGCGCGGTGTGAGTGGTAAAACCATCAAGCATGTACTCTCGATTGGCATCGGCGGCTCTGATTTGGGCCCCGTCATGGTGTATGAAGCCTTGAAGCCTTATGTGACCGCAGGTATTGATTGCCGCTATGTCTCAAATATCGATCCCAACGATATGGCAGAAAAGACTTGCGGTCTTGATCCTGAAACGACGTTGGTCATTATTGTGTCCAAGACTTTTACTACGCTGGAGACGCTGACTAATGCGCGTGAAGCAAAAACCTGGCTGCTCAAGACCTTGCAGGAGGCGGGCGCTATTGATGGATCAGATGAGCAAGCAGCTGATGCAATTCGGAAGCATTTTGTTGCGGTGTCGACCAATCTTGAGCTAGTTGAAAACTTTGGCATTGATCCTGAGAATGCCTTTGGTTTTTGGAGTTGGGTCGGCGGTCGTTATTCGGTTGGTTCTGCAGTGGGCCTGTCGTTGATTGTTGCTTTGGGACCCGATATCTGGCGTCAGTTCCTTGAAGGTTTTAACGAGCTGGATGTCTATTTCCAGGAGACACCGCTTGAGAATAATGTTGTGGCACTGATGGGCTTGCTGAATGTTTGGTATAACAATTTCTGGGGAACTACCAGCCATGCCGTGTTGCCATATTGCCAGTATTTACATCGTTTCCCTGCGTATCTGCAGCAGCTTACGATGGAGTCCAATGGCAAGGCAACACGTTGGGACGGCACACCGGTGACGTGTGCAACAGGTGAGATTTTTTGGGGTGAGCCTGGTACCAATGGTCAGCACGCTTTCTACCAGCTGATACACCAAGGAACTCGCAAGATTCCTGCCGACTTTATTGCTTTTGCCAATACGGCCCATCCTGTTGTTGATGGCGACCAAGATGTACACGAGCTTTTCTTGGGCAATTTCCTTGCGCAGACAAAGGCGTTAGCCTTTGGCAAGACTGCAGATGAGGTGCGTGCTGAGGGAACGGCCGAATGGATGGTGCCTGCGCGTGTATTTGAGGGCAATCGCCCGACAACCTCTATTTTTGGTGAGGCGTTGACGCCGCATGCCCTTGGCGAGTTGATTGCGCTTTATGAGCATATTACCTTTGTTGAGGGTACGGTATGGGGCCTTAACTCCTATGACCAGTGGGGCGTTGAGCTGGGCAAACAGCTTGCAAAGCAGATTACCCCTGCTTTCCAGGACGATGAGGCGCTAGCGATTCAGGATGCAAGTACACAAAGTTTGATTGCTTATTATCGTGCCCATAGAAAGTAAGCACTTTATTAACCTGCCGTGAAATAGCCCCAGTTTGAGCTGGGGCTATTTTTATCCTAGGACATCTACGTGGCTGGGAATCTGCTTGGTTTAAAAGGTGGAGTGTCTAGAACCTACTAGGCTCAAACGTTCGAGTAGTTTCGTGCGCACCTCACGCAACTCACGAGTATCAACGGTCTTGAAGAGCTTGGCGGTGCTGTTCGTGAATTTTTGTACTTGACGCTCTAATGCCCACGCTACTTGGTCCATACGTTGTGCACTGAGGAAATCGTTACTCAAGACGGGGATGACTTTGATGCCCAGTGCTTGTATATCTCGCGAGCGCCTGCGATCCGCTGCTTGATGACTGATTTCTCTTTTGCGCCAGCGATCAATTTGATCGGTAGCTATGCCAGCCTGCAGAGGGTCAAAGTGAAATCCACTACTTTCATATTCCAAGTCACAGAGCCACTGTGGATAGTACAGATCGGGGTGAAAATTATTTCGACCAACATATAGACGCACATCGTCTGGGATTGAAATTTTTGGGTTAAGAATGGGCCGCGGAAGACCGTATCCGCCAAGCTCTTCAGGAAGCGTCAGTGTGAGGGTAAGCGCGGTTTCCATTGGTGAGGCGGAATTATCTGTGCAGTAGGTAAGGGCAGCCTCGAGTTTGTGGCGGTATCTGCGCATATTTGCCGCTTTGATAAAAGCCGCTATGCGTGCACACGTTGTAGCAGGATAGTCACAAGTAACAAAACTTTGCTCTGCGTGGAGAGAGCCATCGCGTTCTGGATGCAGAGAATAACGCCCGCACAATTCCATTATTACAAGTGCAAGCTCAACAATATCTAGCTGAGAGGCCAACTGCATAATGCTTAGCTCGGGACTCGAAATCGCGAGACTTGGATCAATGGGAAATATTGCTTGCGTGGGTAGCCTGCGCGACAGGATAACCGTACGAGATTTTGTACGTCGATAGCGTTGATTTTGGCTGAAGACTCCCAGCTCTAGAGGGTGCTCTGCATCGATAGCACATCTATCAATAAATCGACTGAGATCCGTCTTTGCAAGAGGGCTGACGCTGTCAAAGTCAAAGTCGCTCTCTTCAAGAGTAGGCTCAGACGGTATAGATAACTCAGAATTGGACGTTAACTGTTCAGTGCAGAGCGTTAAATGAAATGTAGCTAAAGACTTTGCGCTGAGAACGTCTGCGCCTGCAGGAAATGAAAGCTGTACCTGTGGCAGGTCAACGAGCGGCTCTTTGATAGCGTTTCCCCGATTTGAGTGACTGCGGATAACCCGAGTGAGGAGTAACGCGGATAGACCAACGACAATTTCCAATTTTGTCCCCTAAGTCAAAAAAACATCCACACTATTCAGCATTTAGTTAAAATATATATCAGATAACCTGTGGTTTCTAGACATATAACTATAATAGTGTGGATGTTTTTTGCTGTCATTTTAGAAAATTGAAAATATTGTTACCTGCAAACCTCCACATAGAACGGGGTGAATTGTTGGCTTATTACTCCACCGAAGGAAAATCTGCCTCGCAAAAATGCAGGTAAAGATAGGTGTTTTTGAGCAAAATTTCACACCCCCTATGTATGAGCCAGAATTGCTGACGAGCGTCATTCCTATACCGAGGTCATATTACCCATGTGTATGGTTTGAGGGGCCTTAAAAGGGCTTAGAATCGGTCATAAATAATTTAAATTAGTTACCAAATTAATTTGAAAGTATCAAAAACTATCTTTGGGTGAAATACTACCGCGCAAAAAGGGAATGTTTACTTAGATAAACTAATTCCAATAACTAAATGGACGATAGAACTATCATCCACTTAGTTGCAGGTAATTTGAATCGCTATTGCATGTGAAGGGGCAGCATGCTGTTATTAGATAAAACGCTTTTAAGACTATCTCAAGGACTCTGGGGCTGGATAGTCGCCATTGTTGTAGTTCGTCTTGCACAACTTATTGGCGTTACTCTGTTTGCGGAGGTTATCGGTGCTTTTCTAGGCAATTTGGCAAGCCCTCAGCCCGATACTACCAAGCTTGCAGCTGCGGCGGTAGCCGCAGCTGCTGCTTCGTTACTCACCTTAGTTGCGCGTCTTGCGCAGGGGGAGCTCCAGTACCGCACCACCGCCTTTGCCCGTGTTCATCTGCGTGAAGTCATTTTTGACAAGGTTCTTGCTCTGGATGTCGGCGGTATCGAAAAAATTGGTCCAGTATCAGCCATCACCTCATCGGTGGATGCTGTTGAGCAGATGCAAACCTATTATT
>NZ_CAMXYY010000094.1 GCF_947253395.1 uncultured Olegusella sp. | reverse complement strand
ATATTCAACTCTCAAAGTGCAGTAAACGCTTGCTTGTCTAAGGTTGAAACTTTAGCTTTCAGGTCTTGACTTCATATAGCTGGTCTCCTTTAGAGCCCGTGCCTCGTGATCAGTCTCACATGCTTGAGATGAAATAATTGCAGCAAATAGAGTCAAAACGATTGAGTTTACAATTGGAGCCATATAGAGCAGGGATGTTGTTCCGTCCGATGAGCCCTGGATAGTGCGTGCAGCACTGGGCGCCATCCATATAAGACAGAGCGCAGCAGTAGCAAAACAGATGAGCCATACTTTCTTGCGCCTGAGCTTCGCGAACTCAAGCATAAGCGCACGCATCACAGACCCCTCCTCTCTGTAAGAGCAAGGAAAAGGTCTTCGATACTCTCGCTACGTTCCTCAATCCGCACGACGCCAATGTCCGCCCGTGCCAGTGCGAGAGAAAGACGCGCTACCGTCACATCGTCGGCAAAAGGAGTCAGCAGCCAACCATCCTGTTTGGTGGCACCCAAGAGCACAGATGCTCGTTGGTCATCGGTCGTGCGAAAGGCTAGCTGTCGCTTGGCGCATGCCCTCAACTCCTGAAGGGAACCTTGCCACACCATATGGCCTCGACTAATGATACCCACCTGATCGGCCATCTGCTCAATCTCAGAAAGCAAATGACTCGAAACTAGGACCGTAGTGCCATGTGTCTGGGGTAGCCTACGGACGAGCGCACGCATTTCATGTATACCCTCGGGATCAAGGCCGTTAGTAGGTTCGTCAAGCAGTACCAATTTGGGATTGCCAAGCAGCGCTGCTGCAAGTCCTAAGCGCTGCTTCATGCCCAGTGAGAACTGACCCGCAAGCTTCTTGCCCGTATCGGCCAACCCCACCGTCTCGAGAGCCTCATCAATTGACGAAACGGGGAGTCCCTTGAGCCTGCGAATGATATCAAGGTTCTCGCGTGCTGTAAGATGACGGTAACAACTCGGATTCTCAATGAGTGAGCCCACACGTGCAAGAATCTCAAGGCGGTTTATTCTTCCCATGCGCTCACCCAACACGTCCACCTCTCCGGACGAAGGACGCACAAGACCCAAAATCATCTTCATGGTGGTGGACTTTCCTGCTCCGTTGGGGCCAAGAAAGCCATACACCGCTCCTTTTGGCACCCTAAGTTCGATGCCATCTACAACACGCGTGCCACTGTACGACTTACTCAGTGCATGCGTAGCGATTGCCAATTCGCTCATCTTTCCCCTTCCTCGCTTCTCTTTCTACGCAGCTTAAAAAGACCTGCCAACTATCTGAATCTTGTGAGAAAAGCAAACCTATCGATTAGCTATCCAAATCGCCATTTCAAGGCTAGAATCCGCAAATTTCACCTCGCTTTCCCCGACCTTTCATTTAGCTTTCATTTTTTGAGTAAGAAGGATGTCCTAAGAAAGCCCCTCTTACTGCTAGGTTAAAATGCAGGAAAACAGGGGGTAAGCGCATGAGAGATATATACGAGGCGCGGATACTGGTGGTGGAGGACGATCCCACCCTTCGCGCACAATTGCTCGGACTTCTTGGTCGCGAGGGATACCGCGATGTGCATGGGAGTGCTACCGTGGCGGACGCCCTCTTCCTCGCCAGCACCTGGCAGCCACATATCTACCTGCTTGACGTGATGTTGCCTGATGGCAACGGTTTTGATCTTTTACGTCGCCTGCACGAGACGAGCGATGCACCCGCGCTGTTCCTCTCCGCCCGCGATGAGGATGCCAGCCGACTACGAGGTTTGGGATTAGGCGCCGATGATTATGTAACCAAGCCATTCTTACCCGCCGAGCTTTTGCTACGAATAGCTGCCATATTACGTCGCAGTTATCGTCTACCCGAAGTACTTCCTACAATCGTGCTGGGAAAGACTAAAGTTGATTTGTCCACAGGTGAAGTACATCGTGGTGGTAGCGCGGTGGCAACCCTCACTGCCAAGGAGCATGCCCTCATCAAGCGCTTATCCGAGAGTCGTGGCCTTATCGTGACGACCGACGAACTGTGCCACAGCGTCTATGGAGATGAATTTGGCTATGCCAATGCTCTTGCAATCCTAATGCGCCGCCTGCGCGAGAAGGTTGAGGATGATCCTTCACGCCCATACTGGGTGGTTACGGTACGCGGCTTGGGCTATCGCCTGGTGAACGAGGATACATAATGAAGAGGCTAGCGCGTACACACATGCAAAATGGTCTGAGTGTTGTCGCATCCTGTATCATTGGCGCCGCAGTCATCCTCATCGTTAATGTCCTCATCGTGGCTGCGGTCACCTTGACATTTTTCCTCACAGGTGCAAACGATACTGGTCCAACCGCCACAGAGGTATCTCAAGCACTCACTAAACGAGGGAGTACATATACTCTCTCTGCGAATATGGTGCGAGACCTACGCAAGCGCAACTGCTGGGCTTTGCTTATCAATAAAGATGGACAGCTAGCCTGGGGTCTTGATGTACCCGATGATGTACCAACAAGCTATACCCCTGCTGATGTCGCATCTTTTGCACGCTGGTACTTAAACGACTATCCCGTATCCGTTTGGAGACACGGTGAGGGGCTGGTAGTGGTAGGACTGCCAAAGAACTCGGTGTGGAAATACTCCTTCACATCGAGCTTTGCGGTATTAGGTGGAGATATTCTACTCATCGTTGCACTTTTCTTTGCCGATCTGAGTGTGCTTGTCGTGCTCGCATGGCTATTTGCCCGTCGATCATGGAAACGGCGCGATGATGCACGCAATGAATGGGTGGCGGCGGTTTCCCACGACGTACGTACACCGCTTGCGGCGGTTGTTACCGATGCAAGTGAACTATTAGAAAGTCCTCATCTTGATAACGCAGAGCGGGTGCGCACTAAGCGCATTGTGACAAAGTCACAAGAAACAGCAGCGCTGCTTGCCGATCTCAACACGGCAAATCGTTTACGTTACTCCATGGAGCCAGTTGATACCTGCAACGTGCATCTCGCAGCAGTTGCACGCTTGGTGGTAGCAAGTTTCTTAGACGAGAAAACGGGCGATTGCGAACTAGAGCTGGCTGTAGCACCCGCAGCTGAAGGTGTCTGCATACGTGGCAACGAGGCACTCTTAAAGCGCATGCTATCAAACCTCATAGGCAACAGCATCCGGCACAATCCACAGGGCTGCCATGTAACTGTATCGCTTGATATACGCACAGGATTGCTTGGATTGGCATTCGGACAACGCTGCATGCTCTCCGTGAGCGATGACGGGCATGGATTTGGGGATGTGTTGCTCTCGACACTTAAGAAGAAGTCGAGTGACGAGCTCCCCGAACACGGACTGGGACTTGTTATCGTGCAACGCATTGCTACAGCCCATGGTGGACGAGCAAGCTTCGCGAACAATGAGGGCTGCGGGTGTACTTGTACCGTGGAGCTACCAATTGCCGTGCGACGAACGTAAAGCATGGAGAGGTTGCAGTGAAGTAATAGAGACGCGGTATTGCAGCCTCTTCCATAGCTTTCATCTTTATCTGACGTTTTTAAAATGCAATCGCGCAAGCCGATCCTATGAGCAATACGACAAAAAGAAGGGCAAAAAGGGGCAATTCACGTAGTATGTCCAACACGGTATGCAGGATAGTGCCAAACAGGGAACCTTTAACACGAGAGTTTCTTGTATCAAAAGGACCAAAGCTGCCATCAGGCATGATGCGGCGAAATATGGGGAAGTCAAATACCAGCCTTCGACCAGCCTTTGTCCCAGCAAGAATCATCAAAAAGAGGCCAATGCAATACCATGCAGCGCCATAGCCAATATCAAAATTCGCAAACAACTCCGACGAAGCTCTACTGTCCGAAGCAACTTGAATAAGACGAATCAACGCTGCGAGCACCACAGGTGCAAATAGTGCAAAAAGACTCAAACAGATGAGCATCATCACACGGGGAGGTGTATAAAAACGCAGATCAACAGGCACCCAGGCATCCTGCTGACGCTCAAAAAGCACAGGTGGCGCTACAGATGCTTTGAGTTGCTTATCATCATTACTGGTGACGTAGCGAAGTGTATTGCCATCGCGCTCTGCACTAACAACACCATTGTCATAAATAACATGCGTTCCGCTTGTGTCGCGATCTTGCCCAAGTACCCCAAAGAAAAGAATTCCTGCGACTCCAGCAACAGCTGCCGACATACCTATCCATTCGTACCAAATCTCGTATACCCCGCGGAATAAATACAGCATAACGAGCAGCACTACAAATGTTGCCAGTCCTGCTTCGATTGCCCATTTGTAGTCATATTTGTACCGCTTGGTGTTTATCGCAACGCGTCCAGTCTGACCATTCACGGCAGCAAGTGTTGCTTTTCCCTTCTTTATAAAATAGAGGGGCAAAAGCGTGGTGGTATTTAGCATGTTGTCGATAGATGGTGTAATACCAACTCCTTGTGTACCAAACTTTTTTGCAAAGATAGGTGAATAGTCATGACGTACTTCTTCGGCAATGCGTTTTTTGAGCTCTGCCTCACTCACATCCTGTAACTTTACTTTCTGCCCCGCAATCCAACCGAATTCAAACTCACGAATGCCTGATGAGTCAAAAGGCTCAACGGCATCAAGTAGTTCGTTATCAAGGTTACTTACCGTATTGACCGGCGTATCCTTAAGCTCGCCAGCGCAATGATAAATGCGTTCGGAGTTGTCCTGAGAAACATCGCATACAACAGAACCTGCAATATATTGGTAAGGCAGATAAGCTCCCTTGAGGTTGGAGATTCTCGTCCTAAGCTTGCGAGCTTCAGGAGTGCTTGCGTGAGAGTCGCACCATGCAGTAAGCTGTGCCGCTGCCTCGGCCTTTGTAAGAGCAAAAGGAATGATAGTCCAAGGCATATTGCTAGCATCTGTAAACTCAGATCGCACGAGCTTGCCTCCGCAATAGTCGCAGATGCCTCCTGCTTCACCTTCTTCTACCGAAATTTCGGCTCCACAGTTGGGGCAGTTGTAAACTACGCGCGGATACTCGCGTGCCTCTAGTGCCACACGTTGCTCACCAGTTTTCTGGCGCGCCTTAAAACTAGCAAGAGCATCGCCCACAGAGTCAACGTTTCCGCAGTACGTACAACGATACGATTGCGTCATGATGTCAAAGTCGGCCTGTTGTCCACATGAGGAACATTTGATAAGGAAAGGGGACTGCTCACGTGTCATATGAAAATCTCCTCACTAGATTGGCACCGTCACGCAATATATAAGGCGAAGCCAAAACCAGTAGCTTCTACTTTTTTTAACAAGCGAAAAACGCTCTGTTGGACTTAACAGATTGACTTTGCTCACTCTAATTTAGATTAGATAGAGCAGAATTACTTTTTTTGAAGCAAAGCTGCGGAGAACTAGGCAGATGCAAGATTGCCGCTTTTAGCTACTCAAACCATAGATGGTTCAAGCTTCGACGCC
>NZ_CAMXYY010000093.1 GCF_947253395.1 uncultured Olegusella sp. | reverse complement strand
ATCGGCGCGGCCAGAATAGACGCGGAAGTAGGTCAGCTTACCCACATAAGGGTCGGTCATAATCTTGAATGCCAAAGCTGCAAAGGGTTCCTTAAAATCAGCTTTGCGCTGCTCAACCTCGCCAGTTTTGGGGTTGGTACCCTCAGCCGCAGCGATATCAAGCGGGCTAGGCAGGTAGTCAACAACCGCGTCGAGCAGCTCCTGAATGCCCTTATTCTTGTAAGCAGAGCCAACAAAGACGAGGTTTAGATCATTTGACAGGATGCCTTTACGGAGGGCCGCCTTGAGCATATCGACATCGATATGCTCTTCCATAAGGACTGCTTCCATAAGTTCATCGGAGTAGTTAGAAGCGGCATCAAGCAGCTCTTCGCGCTTCTCATTTGCCAGCTCAACATAATCCTCGGGAATGGCATCCATAACCTCAGGATAAATCATGCCCTTGGCATCTTCCTTGAAGTCCCATGCCTCCATGGTGACGAGGTCAACGATGCCCCAGAAGCTAGACTCAGAACCCATGGGGATCTGAGCTGCAACGGCATTAGCACCCAGGCGCTCCTTCATCGTATCGATAGCATGGAAGAAGTCAGCACCCACACGGTCAAACTTATTGATGAAAGCAATGCGGGGAACGCCATAGTTGGAGGCCTGACGCCAAACGGTCTCGGACTGAGGCTGAACGCCTGCGACAGCGTCAAAGACAGCAACCGCGCCATCCAAAACACGCAAAGAACGCTCTACCTCGGCCGTAAAGTCAACGTGACCTGGGGTGTCAATAATCTGAATGACGTGATCGTTCCAGAAGCACGTAGTAGCAGCGGAGGTAATGGTTACACCACGCTCCTGCTCCTGCTTCATCCAGTCCATGGTTGCTGCGCCCTCGTGGACCTCACCAATCTTATGGGTTTTGCCCGTGTAATACAAAATACGCTCGGTAGTGGTGGTCTTACCTGCGTCGATGTGCGCCATAATGCCAATGTTGCGCAACTGCTCGAGGCTATATTTGCTTTTAGCCATAAAAGAATGCTCCTCAGTATCTTATCGACGCGGATTAGAAGCGATAGTGCGAGAAGGCACGGTTGGCTTCTGCCATCTTGAAAAGATCCTCGCGACGCTTGACGGAAGCACCAACGCCATTGGAGGCATCAATAATTTCGGCAGCCAGACGCTCTGCCATGGTCTTCTCCTTGCGAGCGCGGCTGAAATTGACCATCCAGCGGATAGCAAGGGTGGTTGCGCGACGGGAGTTAACCTCCATAGGCACCTGATAGGTAGCGCCACCAACGCGCTTGGGTTTGACCTCAAGGGTCGGGCGGATGTTGTCCATAGCCTTCTTGAAGACTGCGAGAGCATCCTCGCCAGTCTTGTCCTGGACAAGATTAAATGCACCATAAACAATGCGCTCAGCGGTAGCTTTCTTGCCATCAAGAAGCACCTTGTTGATGAGCTGAGTAACGAGACGGTTGTTGTAAACGGCGTCAGGCTGGACCTCACGACGAATAGCTGCTGCACGACGCGGCATGTGAATCTCCTAAGCGACGAAACGAATGCTAATAAGTGGCTGGATGCATGATGTGGCTCCAGCCGTGGGCTCAAAACTACTTTTCGCGCTTTGCGCCATAGCGAGAACGAGCCTTCTTGCGGTTCTGAACAGCTGCGCAGTCATAAGCGCCGCGGACAATCTTGTAGCGAACACCAGGAAGGTCGCGAACACGGCCACCACGGATTAACACAATGGAGTGCTCCTGGAGGTTGTGTCCCTCGCCAGGGATGTAAGCTGTAACTTCGATGCCGTTGACAAGACGGACACGAGCCACCTTACGAAGTGCCGAGTTAGGCTTTTTAGGGGTGGTAGTGAAGACACGGGTGCAAACACCGCGCTTCTGGGGATTATGCTGGAGGGCAGCGTTTTTGGACTTAGCATGCTGCTGTACGCGACCCTGACGGACGAGCTGGTTGATTGTAGACAAAGCTCTCTCCTTCGTACCCAATCGAAATCTACAAGGCGAACGCGGTATGCGTCGCCATTTTTATTCAAGGGCAGGGCAGCACCCCCATCCCTGGATTGACGCAAGGAGTAAATTTACGCTGAAATCCCGCTGTTGTCAAAAAGCCACGCATCCGGGCGTATACTTCTTCCATTGAGCTTCCACAAGCTGTGGGTTCTGCTTTCCTATCTGTAGGCTCTGCTTTCCTATCTGTGGGTTCTGCTTTCCTATCTGCCCTTCAAGCGGCGTGGTTTTGCTTGTTAAAAAAGGCCCAGTTTGATTCATGGCAATTGTTTTATTCTCACGAATGTCAAACGCCACGTTTCATTTCACCCCAAGTGTCAAACGCCACGTTCTATTTCACTCTGGGTGTCAAACGCCACGTTCTATTTCATTTTTTTAGCCAAAAGCCACGTTTCATTTCACGCAGAAAAAATCTACCTGGGCAAACGTCAGGCCCTTTGAAACGAAGTGTGGCGTTTGACATTTTTTCTGAAACAGAACGTGGCTTTTGACAGGCAGGACTGCTCTGCTTGAAACGGAACGTGGCTTTTGACAGGCAGGGCAAATCTTGCATGAAAAAAGCCTCCCTTTTCTCGTATCCAAGAAAAGGGAGGCAACTCACACAGAGTTCGGACTTATTAAACTCAGCGAGTAGGCAAGCAGATCTGCCTTACTCTTCATCCTCGCGGCGTTCAACCTGAGAGAGAAGGTCGTGCAGAGAACCAAGATCCTCGTTGATGACTTCCTCATCACTCTGGCTGCTACTACTACCGCCAATCAAATCCTCTTGGGAAAGAATGCCCGGGGTGGCAGGTGCAGCAGTACCCAACATCACATCAGCATCAGGCGAGAAAACCATGTTGAACAGCTGAGAGAGGTCCTCGCTGTCAGCCTCGTCCTCGTCAGGCTCGAGGATATAAAGAAGATTGCGCGCCTCAAGACCCTCGCGCAACTCTTCAATAGCCTTGGCGCCGATACCATCAATGTGCAGCAGGTCATCCTCATTTTTGCCAATCAAATCTCCAACGGTCTCAATGCCCACCTCGGAGAACTTGTTGGTCCAGCGCTGCGACACACCCAGATCATCGTAGAGATACAGCTTGGCATCCTCACTAGAAAGCGTGCGGCCGTTCTTGGAGTAGACACCACCGTAGCCAAAGTCATCGCCAACCCAATCGAGCTGCTTGGGCAGCTTCTCCTCAATGCCCTTGAGAGTATCGGGAGCCCACTCAGGCAGACTATTTGCCATAGGAGAGGTAGGTCCGTCGATCTTTTGACCATGATAGGTAAGCTCGACCGCGTTATAAGCAGCAAGACCAGTACCTGCGGGAATACGCTTGCCAATGATAACGTTGGACTTGAGATCCAGCAGGTGATCGGTTGCGCCTTCAATGGCAACCTCAGTCAGAATGCCTGCGGTGCGCGAGAAGGAAGCAGCGGAAAGCCAGCTATCCACGGTACTTGCAACCTTGAGCGTACCCAAAATAACAGGCTCGGCCTCAGGTGCAGCACCACCAGCCAAGGTAATGTTGCGTACGGTATCAGCAAACTCGTAGCGATCAACGTACTGACCGAGCAAGTACGTGGAGCTACCAGGGTTGGTGACGCGGACGCGACGCAACATCTGGCGAGCAATAACCTCGATATGTTTGTCGTTCAAATCCACACCCTGAGAGGTATAGACATCCTTGACCGACTTGACGAAGGTGTGCATCGTTGCCTCAATATCGGTGAGCGCACGAAGCTTACGGAAGTTAACAAAGCCGCGCGTAATCTGGTCACCAGCACGCACAACTACGCCATCTTCCATACCAGGCATGAAGCGAGCAGAGGCAGGCACGCGCCACTCCTCCAGCACGCGAGTCTCGTCATCAAGATCCAGCAGCTGGATAAGGTATTCGGTCTGCTCGGGCGTAATGTGCAGACGACCAGAGTATGGAGCCAGGTCTGCCTCACGGCCCAAAATCTTCTCGTTGACATTGCCAACCACGTCAAACATGCGGGCAACCGTAGGAAGACCCTGCGTAATATCGTCCGCACCAGCAACACCACCAGAGTGAATGGTACGCATGGTCAGCTGAGTACCCGGCTCACCAATGGACTGAGCGGCAATGATGCCAACTGCCGTACCGATGTTGACAGGACGACGGGTGGACAGATCCCAGCCATAGCACTTCTGGCAAACACCATACTTAGACTTGCAGGTAAGCAGAGCGCGAAGCTCAACTTTGCGCAGGCCAGAGTCATACATACGCTGGAGCTGGGCGACAGACTCGACATATTCGCCAGCAGCAACAATAACCTCACCCGTATCGGCAGCAGTGATGTCATTGAGCGCGCAGCGGCCAACAAGGTCGGTGTCAACCGCACTCTCTCCTGGCTTGATGAGGTTATAAGAAACCGCCTCATCGGTACCACAATCCACCTCGCGGACAATAACATCTTGAGCAACGTCAATCAAACGACGAGTCAAGTAACCCGAGTCGGAGGTATGAGATGCGGTGTCTACCAGACCCTTACGAGCGCCATAGGTAGAGATAAAGTACTCCAAGGGCTCCAGGCCTTCACGGAAGTTGGACTTAATGGGCAGGTCGATTGTCTCACCAGACATATCTGCCATCAGACCTCGCATACCCGCAAGCTGGCGGAGCTGCGTCTTGGAGCCTCGAGCACCTGAGTCCGCCATCATATAGATGGGGTTATCACCAGAGAAGCCCTCAAGCATCTCGGTACCCAACTGCTCAGTACAAGCAGTCCACGCATTAACAACCTCATTGTGTCGCTCGAGCTCGGTCAAGAAACCGTCCTCATAGCGCTCATTAATGGTGTTGACGCGCTCCTGTGTCTCGGCCAAAACCTCAGGCTTATCCTCAGGAATAACGGCATCCCAAACGGAGATGGTCAAGCCCGCGCGAGTAGCGTAATGAAAACCAGTAGCCTTGATGGCATCCAAGATTGATTCAACAGCAGCGGTGCTATAACGATCGCAGCAATCGTTAACCAAAGCAGAGATGTCACCTTTTACCATCTTGTAGTTCATGTAAGGATAATCAGGCGGCAGACACTGACGGTTGAAGACGACACGACCAACCGTGGTCTCAAAGCGCTCAGCATGTTCGCTGACGTCATATTCCTCAAAACTCTTCTTGGAGGTCATGACGCGGAAGATCTCTTTGTCGCCCTCTTCGATATTGGCATCCGCAGCATCAATGCGCACCACAATAGGCTTGTGAAGATCCATATCGGGATTGCCATCATAGGCAGCCAAAACGTCCTCAAAGTTGGCATAAACATGTGGTTCTTCACCTGCGGGCAGCTCGTCTGAGGTGGTGAGATAGTACACACCAAAGACCATATCCTGAGAAGGAACGGTCAGCACCTTGCCCGATGCAGGAGAGCGCAGGTTGTTAGAGGACAACATCAAGACGCGAGCCTCAGCCTGTGCCTGAGTAGACAGAGGCACATGAACAGACATCTGGTCGCCGTCGAAGTCAGCGTTAAAGGGTGCGCAAACGAGCGGGTGCAAATGAATTGCTTTGCCCTCAACCAAGACTGGCTCAAAAGCCTG
>NZ_CAMXYY010000092.1 GCF_947253395.1 uncultured Olegusella sp. | reverse complement strand
CTCCTTGTAATGCTTTTCCAAATAATGAATAGCATCTACAAGCTGCCGATTTTCAATGATGTAGCTCTCTTTTTCCTGCGCGCGACGATAAAGGCCACGAATGAGTTCAAGAAAAAGACTCTCAGCATAGCTCTGAATGAGCTCTTTGGAATAGTCTGAGGGAAAATGGTATTCCTCAACAATATATTCCATCAGCTGGCGAGTGCGACCCGCATAAGCAGCAGGTATGACAAGTGACCCATCATGTCGTCTGCGTTGCGACACAGACTCAAAAAGGAGTTCAGTCAACATCCCCGAACCAGGTAGCTTACTCAAGAAAATTGAGTCAAAGAATTCCCTGCGGAAGACCATTGAAAGGACAATATCTCGTTCTTTTTTAAGTGAAGGAGAACTGCGCACTACACCAGTATCGCAAATAAGAACATCTCCTGTATGGAGAGTAGTTGCCCTGCTATCAACAACAAAATCACAGGTTCCATCGTAAATAAACGAAAGTTCCATATCGTGATTTACATGCACAGGGATGGTGGTAAAACGCGTCTCTTTAATAAGACCAACGGTCCTCTCTTGTAGGGTATTTTTCCAGTCGAAAACAAGGCAATCGATGCCGTCTATAATCAAATGCTCCACCGTATCGTATCGATGACTCATTTGCCCAGGGTGTGCAAGGTGCCATGTTTCAGATGGGGTATGACGATAGAGAAAGCTCTGCAAGTGCTGATCTTTCTTATATCCCTGATAATTCGACACCGTTTCCCGCTGGCCGCTCATCTCATGCCTTTCAAAAGCGAAAATCTGTATATATGTTATTTATTATAGATTTTATGACATTTTATTTCCATTATTTTTCTCATATATTGAATCCATCAGAAACAGAAAATGCCAGAACGGTACAAGGAAGGACACCAAACATGCTACATGCAAAAACTGGCTTTGGAGATGGCTTTCTTTGGGGTGGCGCTATCAGTGCATCCCAAGCCGATGGCGGCTGGATGGCCGGAGGAAAAGGTAAAAATACCCAGGACTGTCGTTGGCTTGACGGTAGCTGGACTCACGAACAAATTGAGGAAAAGCACCAAAATAATCCATTTTCTCAAGCTGAGTTTGAGGCAGCACTTATCAACGATGGCACAGAATACTATCCTCTGCGACGTGGTGTAGATTTTTACTATCACTACAAGGAAGACATTGCTCTCTTCGCTGAACTGGGTCTCAAACTCTTTAGAACTTCTATATGTTGGAGTCGCATTTTTCCCCATGGGGATGACCCCATACCTAACCGCGAAGGAATTACATGGTACCGTGATATGTTGAGAGAATGCCACCGCAATGGCATTAAGACTTTTGTAACCATGTTGCACTATGACATTCCTGTTCATCTAGTCACAAAATATGGTGGATGGAAGAACCGCAAAACTATTGATTTCTTCCTCCGCTACGTCGAGACGATAGTAGACGAATTAGGTGATCTTGTAGACTTCTGGCTTCCCTTCAACGAATTCAATGCTGGACGTTTTTCTCCTTGGGATGGCGTTTGTCTAATAAAAGATGAGGAGGGAGACCAGTTTGAACAACAAATCTTTCAATTTTTACATCATGAGTTTGTGGCAAATGCCCTTGCCATCAAAACGGTACATGAGCGCAGACCAAATACACCAGTTGGAGGAATGATTGCTCGCTTCTGTACCTATCCAGCTACCTGTCGTCCGGAAGATAATCTTCAGGCACTACATGATGATCAATATGCAAATTGGTTCTATACCGACGTTATGGCTCGGGGCAAATATCCTGCATATATGGCGCGGTATTTTGACAAATGTGGCATTGCCATCCGTATGAAGCAGGGTGATGAGGAACTTATTGAGAAAAACACTGTTGATTTCTTGTCTTTCTCTTATTACTTCTCACAAATTTCTACTACCAACCAGAACTGGGAAAAAACCGCAGGTAATCTGGTAATGACCAACAAAAACCCTTATCTACCCACTTCGGAATGGGGTTGGCAGTTTGACCCCATTGGCTTACGTATTACACTCAATCAAATGTATGATCGCTACGGTCTTCCACTCTACATTGCTGAAAATGGTCTTGGTGCAAGCGATATACTCACCGAAGACGGTCATGTCCACGACGACTACCGTATTGACTATATCTGCCAACACATCAAATGTCTTAAAGAAGCCATCATCGATGGGGTTGATGTGCGTGGGTACATGATTTGGGGATTTCTCGATCTTGTTTCCTGTGGCCCACTCACTATGGATAAGCGTTATGGACTTATTTATGTTGACCGTAACAACGAAGGCAAAGGTAGCTCAAAACGTTTTCGAAAAGACTCTTTTTACTGGTATCAAAAGTGTATTTCGACTAACGGAGAAAACCTCAACTAAAGGCATACCGTCTCCAAATCACGAAACTACGAAGGCGGAGACTGTTATAGCGAGACTATAGGAAAAGAGAGGTGAGCTCACTATGGCATCAAAAAAAGAATTGGCGAAACAAATTCTCCAGCACGTAGGCGGAGCGAGTAACATCAAGACTGCTACACATTGCATCACACGTCTCCGTCTTGGTCTTGTTGATGACCAAAAAGCAGACCTTACGACATTACAGAATCTTGAGGGAACTTTGGGTGCCCAGATTAAGGATGGACAATGGCAAATTATTATTGGTCCTGGTGTCGGCTCCCTCTATGAGGAGTTTGAGCCCTTGTTAGGCAAAGATAAGATGGCCGGAGAGGTTGCAGCTGATATTGATCAGGAGGAGTTACAAGGCTTAGGTCTCTCAGGAGTATTCGATACCATTTCTGGGATTTTCTCTCCCATAATTCCAGCATTAGTAGCAGGTGGTATCGTTAAAGGAGTGCTTGCACTTATCGCATACTTTGGTATCGATACGGGCTCGGGTAACTGGGCTATTTTTAATATGATTTCCGATATCCCATTTTATTTTTTGCCTTTCCTGCTTGCCTCTTCTGCTGCTGAAAAGTTTCACGTAAACCGTTCACTTGCTCTTATTGTGGCCGGATCACTCATGTATCCCACCATTATCAATGCTGTGGGAACCGATGAAACACCGCTTACCCTTTTTGGTATGGCCGTACCTATCTTTAATTACGCTGACTCTGTCTTCCCAATAATTTTTGGTGTTTTCGGACTCTCTGTTGTTTATCATTTTATTGACAAATTTATTCCCGATCTACTGAAACTCGTTGTTGTACCTGCGCTCTCACTTGGGATTATCATTCCTCTCAACCTTTTTGCGCTTGCTCCAATTGGCGCTTGGTGCGGCATTGGCCTTGCAAATGGCATCGTCTGGTTGTTCTCCACTCTAGGCCCCATTGCTGGATTCCTATTGGGTTTTTTCATGCCAATAATTGTACTTTTTGGCATGCATCAATCTACGAGTCCCATTCAAATTGCCAACATCGCTTCACTTGGCTACGACTATTTACTCCCTGTGTCTTTCTGTCACAACCTTGCCGAAAGTGGCGCTGCTTTTGGAGCTGCTCTGCGTATGACTAATAAAAAAATGAGATCTGTAGCGATGACCTGCGCATTTTCTGCCTTTATGGGAATCTCTGAACCTGCCCTTTTCTCCATTCAGGTTCCCAATAAAACTCCCCTTTTCGCAGCCATGATTGGCAATGGTATGAGTGGTGCTCTGACCGTACTCCTTGGAGTGAAATGCTTTGGTTTTGTCATGCCTGGAATTACATCATTGCCCGTGTACATGGATCCAAGTGGCAACCCGACAAACTTAATAATGATTTTCATCTGTATAGTAGCAAGCTGGTTTATCTCATGTGTTGTTTCTTTTGTGCTCTGGGGCCACTTTAATATAGAAACAAAATCAGCAAAACAATAGTGGCGAATGTTTTTTATCCACGAGCCTGCTTAAATCCTATACGTTAAGCAGGCTCTTTACTCCTTCTAATAAAATCCTAGTTAGTTTTTTATTGAATCTTCGGTATTCAACATTCCTGTCGCTTATTCCTCAATCAAAAAAGCCTGCGTTATTGGCGCATCATCGGCAGGAAGTGTGTCGATAGCACCGTCAACCCAAACATCTGCCGCTGTCCCTGCAGGCACAGTCACCGTCAGCGCAATACCTACTGCCTGCCGTTCCCAACTCACGCATACCTGTCCACGAGGCGTCACATACGAGCAGGTCAGACTGTTAGTCTTTGGCGAGAAGAAAGGTGAAATCACGAGGTGATTTGCTGCCTGCGCATCATCTGCCACACGTATGCCGCCTAGTGCCTGTGCCATCCACTGCACATAACCCGACATCATCGCGTGGTTGCGCGAGATAATATGGCCCCCAAAGATCCCCTTAAGTGAACCAGAGTCCTCAGATAGCATATCCAAGAAACTTGGAGACTGTTCACGCAGCAGCCAACCTTCAACGAGCCCGTCTAATCCAAAACGATTGAGCATATCAAAGGCAAGCACCGAGCCAAACATACCGCAGCTCACAACACCATCATTTGCACGAATTGTATCTGCCAGTTTATGACTGAGCTTGCGCCTATCTCCCAAACCCAACGCCGCCGCAAAAGCATATGAGGTCTGCGTACCATCACCAAAGCTGCCATCAGCATGGGCAAAGCGCTCAACAATTTGTTTGTGCAGCTTTTCGATAGCTGCCTCGAGTGTTTGGTTTTGCTTACCAAGACGAATGGCAACCTCATCTACACAGCTCAAAGCCCATAAAATCGCACACCAGCCAACAAACTCACGGTCGGGTGTCTCGCCTGCGCTATCGCTGATGCCGCCTACATCGCCTAGACAAAACTGGGCAAGTTCAGCTGGATCAAAACTCAATAAATACTGAGAGAAGCGCTCCAACTGGGGCCATTCACGCTCAAGCAGATCTTTTCTGCCATACCACTGATCTGCTCGAACAGCCAAATAGGGATAGGCAAGCTGCCACAACAGAGGACCTTCTCCGGGCGCAGGACACGCACTTCCAACGCCAACTCCAGGCACCGTCGCAGGTACACCACCTCGTGCAGTTTGATCACGCGAGAAATCACCCAGTGTCTTGTCCAGCAAGCCTTCTGTATCAAAAAGAAACGCATTCGAATTGAACAGCGCCACCATATCGCCACCGTAGCCAAAACGGTCAAAGGCACTGTTCTCCCAAATACCATGGATGCAGTTTAACTTTGTACGGCGTGCAGCATCAAATAATTGCTGGTAAGAGGCATTGTCTGTGACAATATCTCCCGTCTGAATCAGCGCCGTATGCACATAGTAGGCATCAAAGCGCTCAAAATCCTCCATAGCAAGCCCTTCAACAAAGGCATAGCGGAAGGAATGCCAACAAAACTCATTGGTAAAGCAATTCTCACCCTCAATGCAAGTCAGTATGTCCTGCTGAATAATCTCATTTGCAGCAAAGAGTAATCTACCTTCCTCATCGAGCTGCTCAGCATAGTTGATGGTGACCTTCTGACCGGTACGTGCATGAAAATGGAATTCAATGATGCCTGCAATCATCTGACCCATATCAATCAAAATGCCATCAGCAAATTCACGCGCTGCGCCTGGCATAACCACACCTTCACGTGAGCAACCAGGCACTACTGACGGTGCTAACACACGCGTGTTGGGACGTGCAACAACCGAACCCCGCTCTGCTCCTTCAAATCCCAGGTCACGATGTTCACCAAGATAGAGATTGTTGAAGGTCAGCTGCCCCTCACGCCAAATCCAGCTTGCATCAGTG